>CAXIBD010000085.1:0-12402 GCA_964022135.1 uncultured Sphingomonadales bacterium
CCTATGGGTCAGCACATTGTCCTTCCACTAGTGACCTAATGACCCTTAAGTTTTGCGACATCATCAAATAATCACTAGCTCAATGAATGTTTCCATAGAGAGTGCCAGAACACGCGGCGCTCCCGTGCCATTAATTTAGGAGCTCCCCCTGAATGGTGGCATCGTGGCTTCGCCGTCGGCGCTAACTCCATCTTTTCTGAGAACCCTTACTACAGTCAAAGCCAGGATCTTGAAATCCAGCAGCAAGGATTGATTGTCGACATACCACAGATCTGCCTCGAATTTTTCTTCCCAGCTTATTGCATTGCGCCCATTTACCTGTGCCCAGCCGGTGATCCCCGGCCGCACATCGTGGCGGTGGGCCTGTTCGGGGGTATAAAGAGGAAGATATTCCATCAACAAGGGGCGGGGACCGACGAGTGACATCTCTCCTTTGACGACATTGAAGAGGCCGGGCAATTCATCGAGGCTGGTGCTGCGAAGGAATTTTCCATAGCGTGTCAGACGTTCGGCATCAGGGAGCGGCTGACCTTGTGAATCTAAGGCATCCTTCATTGTTCGAAATTTCAGTAAATCGAACGGCTTTCCGTCCAGCCCGGGGCGTCTCTGAATAAAGAATACGGGGTCGCCAAGATATGCGCGATTGAGCATCACAATCAACAGCATCACAGGGGACAATATCAGCAATAATCCGGATGCTGCAATAATGTCGATAAGGCGTTTCATATTCTGCCGAGGCTATTTCAATCGCAGGGCGATGGAATCTAGATTTACGTCAAACCCACCTCCACGCTCTGCAGAGCGCCCAACGAGCTCGAGCCAGTAAAATCGGCACTCAGATTGCTCGTTGCTAATTTGTCGCGCCGTCAACGTCCCTGTCAAAGATATCCGGATGGGTTGAGGGGTAGTTGCCAGTTTCTCCGCACATTTTATTTCTATTGATATAGTCGCATCGTCAGAGATGCCGGCGTCGGATTTTACTGAAATTTCGAAGATCGCTCGGGGCAGCTTGACCAGCTGCCTTGCAAAAACTCCGCCGGAACTGGGAATCGCACTAAGCTGCAGACTGCCCCCTGTAATAGCAGCGCCATATTCTCCGTTAGAAAATAGCTGCCAATCAAAGGGTGGGTACTCGGGCTCATGCTCAAAGGAGCCATTGTGCAATGGCGACCTTGTGTTTTTGTCACCTGCCAGCATCTGATATAGAGTGTCTGCAGCTTCAAATCGCTCACTGGTGACAAGAGCGTTGATCAGACTTGAGTCCCGGTAACTTTCGTTTTCTTCATTTGGGGTAAAAAGGCGCTCTCGCAGGCGGGCGGCATTTTCGATGCTGCCCGGCGTGACCGCAACTGTTTCCCAAAACCGACGGGCCCATGGGGGGCCCTTTGCCAGGAGGTCCGCAAACGGTTCTATAAAACTTGTATTTGAAAGCGCTCCGGCGATCGTAGGGATGACAACTGAAGCGGCGGAGGAACTGGTGCGTAGCATCGTGTCATAGTAACTGAGGATCGCAGGAATATCTTCCCGCGATCCGGCATCCAAGATCATCCAGCCAGTCACCAGCTGTTGTCGACGCGACAGCGCAAACGCTTCGCGCATGATTTCGCGCTTATTCCCTTCGGTATTGGCAAGTGCGAAGACGCCGATCGCCTCGGGAGTGATCGGTTCCGATCGGAAAGCTTGTTTCGCGAAGGTAACGGCAGCCGGGTCAACGCTGTCTGGGAACAGGCCTCCATTCGCCGCCACGGCAACCTTCAGACTATTCGATGCGAGTGTCTCCGAGGCAAAACCGTTCGCAGGGTGCAGCGACACTGCAAGTTCGGGGGCTGTATTCTTTGTAATCGCACCTGCCGCAGTCAGCCCGGAAACGAGTGCGATCCCCAACCCGAATATCCATATGATGGCATTTTTCACCATAGCAGCATGACTCCTCGGTATCCCGTCAAACCTCTGCCGGAGCCTTGTTCCCGTAGCTGTACTGATATGCATAGCCGTATCCATATCCCGAATGCTGCTGCTGCACCTTAGTAACGATTCCGCCAAAGATATGCGCGCGGGAACTGCGGACCCGCTGGATGGCCGACTGGATACCGCGGATTTTCACCCCTCCGGCTTCGATCGTATAGATGACGCCCTCTACCGCGTCTGCAAGCAGCGGGATATCCGCCAGCCCCAACACCGGCGGCGCATCGACGATCACCGTATCATAAGTTTCGCTCAGCCTGGCGATCAGATCACGCATTCGTGTGCTGCTCAATAGCTCGGCCGCATTTGGCGGTATCGGCCCGGCGGTCATTGCGTCGAAGCCAAATGCGGTTTTCTTGTGGATGAGCTGCGCCAGGTCATCCGTGCCAGACAGATTGTTGCTCAATCCGACGCTGTTCTTGATGCCGAGCATCTGGTGCAGCGATGGATTGCGCATGTCGCCATCGATCAGCAGGATTCGCCGCCCGGTGCTTGCCAAAACCGCGGCCAGAGCGAAGGCAGACGTGCTTTTCCCTTCGTTCGGACGTGTGCTTGTGAGCAGGAAGGATCGTGGGACACCATGGTCCGTAAGGAACGACAGGCTCGTCCGTATGGAAAGATAGGCTTCCCAGGCAACGGATTTTTTGTCGCCGAGACTCATTAGAATATCGTCTTTCTCGAAATCCGGGATCGAGCCCAGTGGGGCGATTCCCAGCTTGGATTTCAAGTCAGCCGGATCCTTCACCGATTGATCGATCTGTTCCATCACGAACACATAGGCCGCGGCCAAGCCCAAGCCTGCCAATATCGCCAGCGCCACATTGAGCAGAAGCTTCGGACTGGACGGGCGTTCGGCAGGTTCGGCGCGATCTACTATGGAAATATTGTTGGTGCCGACACCCGCTACGCCTATTTCCTTATAGCGCTGCAATAGCCCGTCATAAAGCTGGCGATTGGTATCCACTTCTCGCTGGAAGATATTATATTGAATGGAATCACGTCGCTCGCCGCTGAATTGACCTTTCAGCCGATTGACCTGCCGTTCCAGATTTTGCTCACGCTCGACCGCTTCACGGTAGCGCGCCGACGTTCCCGCCTGCGATCGTGCTTCTTCTGCCGAAATGCTCTTGTTAAGAGCCGCAATCTGGGATTCGATCGCTTTCGCGGCCGGATATTCGGGCTCGAACTGGACCATCAGCTTCGCATATTCTGCCTGTGCCTTGGCCCGTTCTTCGCGAAGACTGTTCAAGGCACCATTGGCCAAGGCATTTTTGTTGCCAGAGCGCTGACGGGCTTCGCTCTCTGCCACAATGCGATCCGCTGTCGCTTGGGCAAGCTCCGCATTCAGGGCTTCCAGATTTGCAGAGGCGAGGGTCTTCTGCGAAACTGTTTTGCCATCGGGGGTCTGCTCCGATGACAATGTTATGATTTCCTTGTTATCGGCATAGCCTGAGAGGCTCCGCTCGGAATCTTCCAGCTTCTGCCTTAGTTCCGCCAGCTGCTCTTCTAGGAATTTTCGTGCATCCGCGGTGGAATTGAAGCGGCGGTCGAGATTGGAGGCAATAAATTGCTCAATCCAGGCGTTGGCGATTTGGGCCGACAAGGTTGCGCTGGGGCTTTCGAAATTCACATCAACCAGACTCGAACCTCGGATCGGGGAAATACTGACATTGTCCTGCAAAATATCCGTCGCCAGTTTCAGGCGCTCGTTCCTCTGCTTCGCCGTCTGCGATTTCGGAGCGGCGTTCAATATGCCCGAATTGTCCGGATCAACGCCAAAAGCCTGAAAAAAATCGTCTTTCGATGCCAGATTCCTGGCACGAACAACTCGCTCTGCCAGCGACCGGGATTCGAGCAACGAATATTGCGTCTGATAAAATTCGAGATTTTGACCTGCCCCATCGGACCCGGTGACACCTTCAACGTTGGTTACCTTGTCCTGTTCTCGGCTAATTTCAATCCGCGCCGTTGAGGTAAAATAAGGCGTCATCAACAAAGTGACAATAATGCCGAACGCTACGCAAACCGCGATTATGGCGCCAATTGCGATCTTGTGGCGCAACACCGACTGCCAATATTGCACCAATATTGGGGTTTCTTGGGCGATCTCATCATAGGGATCATCGCTCACTGGCACTGGCTCGGTTTTGTCGATCATACTATCCATCGGTTTTCAAATTCTTGCAGTATCAGTTATCGTCTGAACAAAATAATTAGCGGCGTCGTGATAAGCGGCGACGCTTGAATTAGATCCCGGAACAAGCGGCGTGCCTGCGAATCGCCCACGACGATAACATCATTGGCAAATACTTCCGGATCGCTGTAATTTCCCCGTCGTATGGCTTTCAGATTATACAGTCCTGCAAGCTGCTCACCATTGACCGTTCGGAAAATGACAACATCATTCAATTTGGCAAATTCTCCGGCACCGCCTGCGGTCGCGACAGCCCGCATCAGGGTCATGCGACCGATCACCGGATACAGCCCAGGCTTGTCAACCTGTCCATCCACGGTGATGACCTGACTGACAGTCTCTTCCAGATTGACCGTAACCTCGGGATTGCGAACGTAGCGCCCCTGGAGACGATTTTCGATTTCGTCAGCGAGTTCTTCCGGCGTCAAACCCGATGCCTTGACTACGCCGATCAAGGGAAAGGACAGACGTCCGCTCGCGTCAATTTGGACTTCCTTGCTCAAGTCCTCGATACCGAAGACATCAATTTTCAGCTTATCGAACGGCCCTATCAAATAGGGCCGATTTGAACTTAGTAGGTCAACGCGTGTAGGCTCCGGCAGGCCCTCGCTGGAAACGACGGTCACATCCGGACTTTCTCCCAGAATTGTCGAGCCTGCGCAAGATGGCAGTAAAAAAGCCACCAGCAACAATGAAAAGCGTTTGATCATCGTACAATATATTCCACTACTTGTTGACCTCCGTTAGACGAAGCGGTTTCGCACGTAAACCGTTCATGGCCGGATAATGCCGGCCAGAAGTCGAATTGCCCAACTTATCTAGGGTTGGTTGCCTTCACGCCGCTGAACCGAATTTATACTATCGTTGAAAATGCAGACCAGAAGCGCAAACATGGCGATGATCGCAGGCACGCGCAATGGATAGTCGCCAATGCTAGCGGCCAGCAAAAACAAGATGACTGCAAGACACATCAAAACGCCATATTTAGCCCGATTCGAACTACGCCCGTTTTTTGCCATTACCCACAAACGCCTGAAAAACCACACAATAGCGCAGATCGCGATCAACAGAGCCGCAATTCCGCCTTCAATTGGAAATTGAAGCCAGTCATTATGCGCCTGATTCAAATAGGTGGGCCGCAGCAGTTCCTGCGTCTCGTATATTTTATAGACATACTCGAACGAGCCGAACCCGCTCCCCCATGGCATGTAGTCTTTCAGCATTGTGAACAATGTTGGCAAAAGCTGCCAGCGCAGTTCTTCGACATCGCCGCCGCGGAACAGCCGGTCAAATGCCAAGGAGCGAGAAAGCAGGATAGAAGAAATCGCCATTCCTGAAATTGTGACGATACCGATCGCCAACATGAGTCGGCGACCGGACAGCAGGCTGAATTTTGAGGAGTTGGGACGCCGTTTTCTGGAGGCCTTTCCCGGATAATACCCGCCCGAATATATCAGAAAGAGAGCCAGAACCAGCGCGGGTAGCATCAGCAATAGCCCCGCCCGGGATCCGGTAATGAAAATCAGCGGGACCAAGACCAGTATTGCCGCCACCGAAGCGTAAAATTTTAGAACAGCGTGCCTGGATGTGGATTTCAACGAACCGGCATACCATCCTAGCATTACAATCGTGGACGCGAGCATGACGGCTTGATGATTGCGATTGGCAAAAAGGCCAACTCCCGCTCCGAAGTTGGTTATCCGGTATATATAGAGCGGCCCGCGCGCGGGGCCAATGACTTGAAAGATTGCCCACAGCGCACTGATCGAGCAAAGGACAATGAGCATCGGCACTGCCCGTCTGCGATACTCGTGATCAAGATTGAGATAGAGCATCATCGCGGCAATCGGGACTGCGAGCGCGAACAGGCTGTTCAACGTTTTCGACGGCGACAAGGTCAAGGGCCGC
Source organism: uncultured Sphingomonadales bacterium (assembly GCA_964022135.1). GTDB lineage: Bacteria > Pseudomonadota > Alphaproteobacteria > Sphingomonadales > Sphingomonadaceae > Parasphingorhabdus. Next base: position 6,068 of record CAXIBD010000085.1, read on the forward strand.
CATGGCTGTTCAATCCCTGCGATATCGGCAATGTCGGCAAATATCTGGCGTTCCGGCAATGCGGTCCAGACAGAAGGGGGTAATGGTATCAGCTGCAGTACCATCAAGACCAGCAATGCGGTCGTTATAAAAAGCGGGAACATCCGCCCCTTCCACTGCTCCGGAGCCTTGACGGTCAGCGCATAGGCGCAAAAAAGTATCGCGAGCGGCCGCAGCACAAGCAGTGACTGAATATCGTCCCGCGAACCGCCGCCGGTGAAAAAAACGATCACGAAGAAGGCCACAAACGCATAGAAACGCGCGTCTGGAGCTGATAATCTGTCGACGATTTTACCCGGTTTTCTTTTGGCAGATTTCATATTTTCAATTTTGCGATCTGTTGGCGAAACAAGGCTTCCGACGGGTTGGTCTCTAATCCAACATATGACTGATCGCTATCCGCAAAATGGAACTTCGCTTCTTTGCAATATGCAACCAGATCACAAATGGCGGACACGGAGGGATTCGAACCCTCGAAGGACCGTGAGGCCCTTGCCTCCTTAGCAGGGAGGTGGTTTCAGCCGCTCACCCACGTGTCCACGTAGCTTGGCTAGAGGGGGCGCTATAACCATCCATTGCGCAAGCTGCAACGGGTAAAACAGGCCACTCCGAAACGCCGGAGAAAAGCGCAAAACCGCTCGTTCCCTGCAAAGGGACTCACACTGCCGCAGAATCGACTCATTTCGTCGTCCGTTCATTGCGCGGTCATGTGCAACAGCCGACACCGCTGTCTGGCTGGTAATGGTAAGGAGTTGACCCATGTTACCGTTATGCGCGAAGAAATTTTTTGGAATATTTGCGGTTCTGGCGCTTGCCGCCGGGCCAGCCCTGGCGCCGGCATTCGCCCAGGTGGAAAATATCGATCCCAATGATGCGATCGATGCCGACCTGGCCGCGCCCGCTTATGCGGCACCCGATTATGACGGCAATTTTGATGCCACTACGCAAAACTCGGCGACGGTCGACGATTCGGCCATCGACAGCAATATCAATTCCAATATCGTGACACCCTACGCAACCAATGACGGCGCAGCGGCCGACGCCGTGCCCGCACCGGTCGAGGACAGCAACACCTATCAGGATGATGACCTGATCGGCGCGGCGGAAGGCGTATTCGGCAAGGGCGCAAAGGGCCTGGCAGAGGTCATCGAGGATATTCTGAAGAAACAGGGCCGGCCCAATGCCTATATCGCCGGACGCGAGGCGGGCGGTGCCTTTGTCGTCGGTGTGCGCTATGGTTCCGGCAAGCTCTATCACAAGATCGAGGGCGAACGTCCGGTCTACTGGACCGGACCGTCGCTCGGCTTCGATATCGGCGGCAACGCGGCCAACACCTTCGTGCTCGTCTACAATCTCTATGACAGCGAGGATCTGTTCCAGCGTTTCCCCGCTGGCGAGGGCGCGGCCTATTTCATCGGCGGCTTCAATGTCAGCTATCTGCGCAGCGGCGACAAGGTGCTGATCCCGGTACGGCTCGGCGCTGGCCTGCGGCTCGGCGCCAATGTCGGCTATATGAAGTTCAGCAAGAAGCAGCAGTGGCTGCCCTTCTGACCGTCTGAGCGACCGGCCAGCCGGTCGCGTCAGGCCAGCGAGCGGGCCTTTTCCATCCGCGCCAGATAGCGCGCCAATATGTCGATCTCGAGATTGACGGGGCGACCCGGCACCAGCTCGCCCAGCGTGGTCACCTGGCCGGTGTGGGGAATGATGTTGAGCGTGAACTCCGTGCCCGTATCCTTGTCGGCCACCGCATTCACCGTCAGCGATACGCCGTCGACGGTGATCGATCCCTTGGCCGCGACAAAGGGTGCCAGCTCTTTTGACACCCGCACAACAACCTCGTGCGAATCGCCGACCGGCTGGCAGGACACCACTTCGCCGACGCCATCGACATGGCCGGTCACGATATGCCCGCCCAGTTCGTCGCCAACCTTCAGCGCGCGTTCCAGATTGAGGCGACGCCCTTCGGCAAATTGTCCTTGCGCCGTGCAGGAAAGCGTCTCGCCCGAGACGTCGACCGCGAACCAGCCGGGGCCCTTGTCGACCACGGTCAGGCAGACGCCCGAACAGGCGATCGATGCGCCCATGTCGACGCTGTCCATGTCATAGCCGCAGCTGATTTTCACGCGCAGGTCGCCGCGCTGATCGAGCGACTCTATGGTACCGATATCTGAAACAATGCCTGTGAACATGGGCGATCCTATTTGCAGTTTACGAGGCGGAACCTAGGCTGCGCGGTCGTATATCTCAAGCACATCCTGCCCCAGTTCGCGCCGGTCGCGGCGCCGCCACTGGCCATGCGCCTCGCTCAGCGTCTCCAGCCCGATATCGGCAATGCCGGGCAGGCCGCCGCCGATGATGATCGGGGCGCGATAGAGCAGCAGCCGGTCCACCAGATTGGCTTGCAGGAAAGAGGCCGCGGTTCTGGCGCCGCCCTCGACCAGCAGCCAGTTGATATCGGCCAGACCGGTTATCGCCTCGGGCTCGTCGATCTGCAACCAGTGCTCCGGACTGTCCTTGTCGCTACCCAGCACCACCGGTTGCGGCGACCGGTCGGCGAGACCGTCCAGACGCACGTCTAGTCCCGGCCGGTCGGTCCTGGCGGTGCCTGCCCCCACCAGAATGGCATCGCTGCGCGCCCGTTCCAGATGGGCATGGGCCCGCGCCCGTTCGCCGGTGATCCACTGGCTCGAACCGTCGGCCAGGGCAATGCAGCCGTCGAGCGACATGGCGAGTTTCAGCGTGACAAAGGGGCGGCCATTCTCGACCCGGCACAGGAAACCGGCCATCGCGCGGCGCGCTTCCCATTCGCGAATCCCGACCGAAACGGGGATACCGGCGTCGCCCAGCCGGTCGATGCCTCTGCGCCTGGTCCGTTCATCGGCATCCAGGGTCGCGACGATCACTCTTCGCGGCCTGGCGGCGATAATCGAGACGCTGCAGGTCGGACCGCGGGTACTGTCGTGCGCACAGGGCTCCATGGTGACGTAAATGTCGGCGCCCTTGGCCGAAGCGCCGGCCTGCGCCAGCGCCATTTCCTCGGCGTGCGGACGACCGCCCGGCTGGGTCCAGCCGCGACCGAGGATGATGCCGTTCTTGACGATCACGCAACCGACATTGGGATTGGCGCCGGTCCGGCCCCGTCCCCGTTCCGAGAGCGCCAGCGCTGCTGCCATATAATGTGCGTCAGCCGAGGGCTTCAGCATTGCAGTCCGGCGGGGCGTTCCACCTCTACCTCGCCGCGCGCCTTGCGCGCCGCTTCGGCTTCGCGTTCAATTTGCTCGACATCCATGCCGGACATCCGTCCGAGTTCCTTCATCGCCTCGCGCCGCTCCGCTTCCAGCTTGTCCTTCAGACACTGGATTTCCCAGCGGTCCTGAAGAATCTCCTCGTCGGTGCGATCATTCGTCCAGTTTTCGACATAAATGACCTCCTGCGGCACATAAGTGTACGTATTTACCTTCGGATCGAGGTAAAAAAGCAGCAGAATGAACGCCGTGCAGCCGATCGCGAGGATTGCCGGCAGCAGGCGTTCGCCGGGCTCGCTCTGGCGAAAGACGGCGATCAGATCGCCGAAGCCGCCGCCTACCGATGCATCTTTTAACATTCCCATTGCGCTCAAATAGTGCGGACAGGCCCGGATGACCAGCCCTTCCCGCAAAATTGGCGCAGGAAACCGGGTCGGACCATCCGGGGCCGGGTCAGCTGTTGATTTCAAAGCGGACTTTCAGTGTCATCCAGCTTTCAAAAGGCTTGCCGTCTCTCGTCGCCGGTGTGAAGCGCCAGCTTTTCAGGGCCTGCTTGCGCGTCGCGTTCCAGAAATCCTCGTGCGGCGAATCGATCAGTTCGATCTGCTTCACCCGGCCATCGCTGCCGACCAGCACCCGCACACTGACCTCCGCTTCCCGCTCGAGCCGCAGCTGGCCGACCGGATAGGCGGGCTGGAACCTGTCCGCATAGCGGCTGTCGATCCGCGCGCCGACGATCACCGGGTCCGCCGCGATCCGGATCGCTTCAAAGGGAATGCCATCTCCCGTTCCAGCAAATTCCACGGCATTGCCGAAATCCGAATAGGTCGGGACTGGCGTGATCGGAAACGGCTGCAGTTCCGCTATTGGCTTGTCCGGCGCTCTTGGCTGCGTTGGCTGCGCGACCTTTGCCGTGGGCGGATCGTCTTCGATCACCGGTTCCGGAGGCGGCTGGGCAGGCACCGGGAAAGCGAAAATGGGACCGGGAAATTTATCCGGCACTTCGATTCCCGGCATTGCAATCACGCCGCCGATAATCGCTGCATGGACCGCGCCGGCCAATAGCACGCCCTTCGCGCGCGGTGTCTTGTTCTGGTAAACTGAAACATAGCTCATCATCCTGTCCTCTCAACCATCCGCTGAAAATGGCGAAGCGGCCCGTGCCTGTTTGACTATCTGGCCTCGTCACCGATAGTAATGTTATACCATTACATAAAACATTGCAAATGTCTGACGTTGGGATTTCTTTCCCTTTTTTAACAACAAGTTATGTAGAGGCTGCGGCCAGCCTTGCCAATGCGGCGTCCCGGCCGATCAGCGGCAGCAGGGCGTTCATGTCCGGACCATGATCGAGACCGGTCAGCGCCTGCCGCAAGGGCATGAACAGCGGCTTGCCCTTCCGGCCGGTGGCTTCCTTGAGCGCGCCGGTGAGATCCTTCCAGAGTTCGTCAGATGCTTCCAGTTCTTCCAGTTTGGAACGGGCGATCGCAAGAAACTCCCGGTCTTCCGCCGGCATTTCGGGCGCGGCAACCGGGCCCGTCACCACCTTCCACCATTGCTCGACATCGCCCATATCGTGCAGATTTGGTCGGATCACCTCCCATGCCGCAGCATCCATTGCCTCCGGCAGGCGGTCGCTTACAGCGTCATAGTCCAGCAGATGCACGATCTTCTGGTTGAGCTGGGCCAGTTCTTCCTCGTCAAACCGCGCCGGTGCCCGGCCGAAACGGGCGAAGTCGAAAGTCGCGATCAGCGGTTCAACATCGACCACCGGTTCGACCGGATCACTGGTCCCGATCCGCGCCAGCAAGGCAACAATCGCCTGCGGCTCGATATGCTTCTCGCGAAAGCTGCTGACACCCAGAGAACCCAGCCGCTTCGACAGCTTGCCTTCGGTACCGACCAGCAATGCCTCATGCGCAAATTCCGGCGGCTCTGCACCAAGCGCATGGAACATCTGGATCTGCACCGCGGTATTGGCGACATGATCCTCGCCGCGCACGACATGGGTGATGCCCATGTCGATGTCGTCTATCGCCGACGGCAGCATATAGAGCCAGCTGCCATCCTCGCGCCGGATCACCGGATCGGACAAGAGTGACGGATCGAAATGCTGCTCGCCCCGGATCCGGTCGATCCAGGTGATCGGCTTTTCGTGATCCAGCTTGAAGCGCCAGTGCGGCCTGCGGCCCTGCTCTTCCAGATCGGCCCGCTCCGCGTCGCTCAGCGCCAGCGCCGCCCGGTCATAGATCGGCGGCTTGCCGCGACCCAGCTGGATCTTGCGCTTCAGGTCCAGTTCCTGCGCCGTCTCATAGGCAGGGTAGACTCGGCCCGAGGCCTTCAGCTTTTCCAGCTGCTCTTCATATCGGTCAAAACGCGCCGACTGCCGCTGTTCCTCGTCGGCCGCCAGTCCCAGCCAGGCCAGATCGGCGCGGATCGCCTCGACATATTCCTCTTTCGACCGCTCCGCATCGGTATCGTCGAGCCGCAGCAGGAAAGTACCACCCTCCTTGCGCGCAAACATCCAGTTGTGCAGCGCGGTGCGGATATTGCCGACATGAAGATGGCCCGTCGGGGACGGGGCGAAGCGGGTTTTTATGGTCATACGGTCCTGAATGCGTTTGTGATCGGATAGCGCCGGTCGCGGCCGAAATTGCGGGTTCCCAGCTTGACACCCGGCGGGGCCTGGCGCCGCTTGTACTCTGCGATATAGAGCAATCGCTCGATCCGCACTACCGTTTCCCGGTCAAATCCCCGGGCGACCAGATCGTTGACCGACAGTTCCTCCTCGATCAGGCCGTGCAGCAAGGGATCGAGAATCTCATAGTCGGGCAGGCTGTCGCTGTCCTTCTGGTCCTCGCGCAATTCGGCGCTCGGCGGCTTGCTGATCACCCGTTCGGGCATCACCGGCCCGTCCGGCCCCATGCCAAGGCTGGACCGGTTGGCGTTGCGCCACTTCGACAGCTTGAACACGGTCAGCTTGTAGGCATCCTTCAGCACCGAATAGCCGCCCGCCATGTCGCCATAGATGGTGGCATAGCCGACGCTCAT
>CAXIBD010000086.1:0-12327 GCA_964022135.1 uncultured Sphingomonadales bacterium
GATCATCAGCCGGCCGCGGAACCGGTCATAGGGTTCCTTGTCCTCCACCTGGATCAGCAGCCCGGCCTCGATCAGCTGGTCCATGCCGTGGACCGAGAGCGCTCCCTTGAGCCGGCCGCGCGAATCGGGGGCAAAGCCGAATCCGAATTCGCGGATCGTCTTTTCCGATATGCCCCGGTTCTTCAGATAGTCGCGCGCCGCCGTGCCCTCGATGCCGTTGAACTGGGTGACAAACCAGTCCTGGGCGGCCGCCATCACATCGTGCAGCGTGGCGCGAACTTCCTGCCGCTGTGCCGCGCGGGGATCGGGGGCAGGGACGTCCATCTGCGCTTCGGCAGCCAGATCCTTGACCGCATCCATGAAGCCGAGGCCGCGCTGTTCGGTCATCCAGCTGATCGCGTCGCCATGCGCGCCGCAGCCGAAGCAATGGTAGAAGCCTTTTTCGTCGTTGATTGTGAAGCTTGGGGTCTTCTCGTTGTGAAACGGACAGCAGGCCTTATATTCGCGGCCCGCTTTCTGGACCTTCACCGTCCGCCCGATCAGCGTCGACAGCGTGACGCGCGATCGCAGTTGTTCGAGCCATTGGGGGGACAGGGTCATCGACCCCCCTCCCGCCTGCGGGAGGGGTCAGGGGTGGGCCTAGTGGCGATAGCCAGTTCAATTTGCCCAATCACACCCTGAACATTGCTCAAAACCTCATCATTTGTGAATCTAACCACCTTGTATCCGTGCTCGACAAGGTCCCGCGTTCGCTTGGCATCTTCGCCTTGCCGCGTTTCATGTGAATAGCCATCAATTTCGACGATCAGTCGCAGCTCACGGCAGAGGAAGTCGGCATAATAAGGGCCTACGGGCATTTGCCGACTGAATTTCCGGTCACAGACTTGCCTTTTGCAAAGATATTTCCAGAGCTCTCGTTCCGCGGGCGTGGCCGCATTGCGCAGTGACCTGGCGCGGCTGGTATTTCTTTTTCTGAAAACTACCACTTCAATCTCTTTTCGGTCCCACCCCTAGCCCCTCCCGCAGGCGGGAGGGGGATTTCTAGCTCAGCGCCGCCTTTACCAGGGCGCTGGCCTTGCTCATGTCGATTTCGGTGCCGTGGCGTTTCTTCAGTTCGCCCATCACCCGGCCCATGTCCTTCATGCAGTCGGCGCCGAGCTCGGTCTTGATGCCGTCGATCAGCGCGGCGGTTTCCGCGTCGCTGAGCTGGGCAGGGAGGAATTCCTCGATCACTGCCAGTTCCTTTTGCTCCGCCGCGGCCAGTTCGGTGCGACCGCCGCTTTCGAACATCTCGATCGATTCGCGGCGCTGCTTGGCCATTTTCTGCAGGACATCGATCAGGATCGCGTCGTCGTCGCGCGCATCATCCTTGGTGCGCAGCTCGATGTCCTTGTCCTTGATCTTCGCCAGGATGGAGCGCGTGGCGGCGGTGCGGTCCTTGTCGCCGGCCTTCATGGCGGCAATTTGCGCGGCTTTCACGGTCTCGCGAATCATGGCGTTCCTCATATTTTTGGAGTAAGCGACCACCATAGCGGGAAGATAATTATTTTCATAGATTGTGACGCCAGAAATCTGGCTCTAGGTCCCATGAAATTTTGCGCCCACGCCAGACCCAAAGGAACAGCCCATGACCAATGTCCATATTCCCGACGCTCCCGAGGGTGCAACCGGGATATTGGTATTGGCCGATGGCACGATCGTCTGGGGCAGGGGCTTTGGCGCGACCGGGTCTGCGGTCGGCGAGGTCTGTTTCAACACCGCGATGACCGGCTATCAGGAAGTGATGACCGACCCCAGCTATGCCGGGCAGATCGTCACCTTCACCTTTCCCCATATCGGCAATGTCGGCACCAATGACGAGGATGTCGAGGCCGACAGCCCGCATGCGCTGGGCTGTATCGTCCGCGAGGATATCACCGCGCCGTCCAACTTTCGCGACCAGAAGCCGTTTGACCAGTGGATGGCGGAAAACGGCCGGATCGGGATTTCCGGTGTCGATACCAGAGCGCTGACCCGGCGGATCCGGGAAGCGGGCGCGCCGAATGCGGTGATCGCCCACGATCCGGAAGGCAAGTTCGATATCGACGAGCTGCTGGCCAAGGCGCGGGCCTGGGCGGGGCTGGAAGGCATGGATCTGGCCAAGGAAGTGACCGGGCACCAGACCCTGTTGTGGGAACAGGGCGGGACCTGGCAGCTTGGTCACGGCTATGAAGTGCTGGAAGGACTGGAGGCATCTTCGTCCCGTCCGCATGTGGTCGCCATCGACTATGGTGCGAAGCGCAATATCTTCAGAAACCTTGTGAAGGCTGGCGCGAAAGTTACTGTTGTTCCTGCCAAAACTTCCTTCGATGAAATCATGGCTTTGGAACCGGCCGGGGTGTTTCTGTCCAACGGCCCCGGCGATCCGGCGGCGACGGGCGAATATGCCGTGCCGGTGATCCGGCAGCTGCTGGAGGCGGATGTGCCGCTGTTCGGCATCTGCCTCGGCCACCAGATGCTGGCGCTGGCGGCGGGGGCGAAGACGGTCAAGATGCACCAGGGCCATCGCGGCGCCAACCATCCGGTGCAGCGGATCGGCGGCGGCTGGGACACCACCGAGGGGCTGGTCGAGATCACCAGCATGAACCACGGCTTTGCGGTCGATGGCGACACTCTCCCCGACACCGTGCGCGAGACCCACAAGAGCCTGTTCGACGGCAGCAATTGCGGCATCGAGATCATCGGCAAGCGCGCCTTTGGCGTGCAATATCACCCCGAGGCCAGCCCGGGACCGCAGGACAGTTACTATCTGTTCGAGAAATTTGTCGGGGGGCTGGGCCAATGAGCGGCGCGATTGATCCGGCGCATCTTGCCGAAGAATGGGCCATTGATGACGAAATCCTGCAAAACATGGCAGATGGTGGCGATTTGTCGCATGTTGTGCGCGAAATCAACGTGCAATTTGTCGGGGCGGTCGCCGATCTCAACAGGCTGAAGAATGATGCGGCGAAATGGGGCTTTCGCTCGGCGCTGGTGTCCAACGAGGATGACGGCTGGGTGATCGAGTTGCAGACCGATCTCGACACGAAGCGCGACACGATCCGCGAACTGACCCGCAAGTGCCTCGAGATCGAGACCGAATATGATATCGACCATGATGGCTGGGGCTGTTTTGCCTGCAACGAGAATGGCGAGATTTCCGACGAGAATCCGGCGTGATGGGAATGTTGTCTCATTCGGAAGTAACCTGCGAATTGAAGGTCAGCCCATTTCTGTCCGTGAAATTTGTTTGGGGGTTGAGGTGAAAATCTCGGAAATGCAGGAAGTGGATGTTGATCGGTTTCAAGAACATTGGAAAGACGACGAAGTGGTGCTGTCAGTTTTGGCGAATCAAGGTGACGACCCCCTGATAGAAAGAGAAATCGACTTCGCGTTCGAAGGAGTTCGTTCAAAGCTTGATGAACTCGCTGCAAATGCCGAAACTTTAGGGTTTGACCGGCTTGAACGGGAAGATGGAGAGGATGGGAAGTCCCGACTTGTGTTGTATCGCAACATGAAGGCAGATCGCAAGTCGTTGGAACCTTTGATTAAAATTTGCCTTCAGCTGGAAAGTCAACTTGACGTCGAGTTTGATGGCTGGGGTTGCGAAGCTCAACGATGAAAGAAATTAATGCCCAAAAGAACTGACATAAAATCTATCCTGATCATTGGCGCTGGCCCGATCATTATCGGCCAGGCCTGCGAGTTTGATTATTCCGGCACGCAGGCGTGCAAGGCGCTCAAGGAGGAGGGCTACCGGATCATCCTGGTCAACTCCAACCCGGCGACGATCATGACCGATCCGGAAATGGCGGATGCGACCTATATCGAGCCGATCACGCCGGAAATTGTCGAGAAGATCATCGAGAAGGAACGGCCCGACGCGATCCTGCCGACGATGGGCGGGCAGACGGCGCTGAACACGGCGCTGACGCTGAACAAGCGCGGCGTGCTGGCGAAATATGGCGTGCAGATGATCGGCGCCGATGCCGAGGCGATCGACAAGGCCGAGGACCGCGAGAAATTCAAGGCGGCGATGGACAAGATCGGGCTGGAAAGCCCGCGCAGCGCGGTGGCGCACAGCGAGGAACAGGCGCTCGAGATTCTCGAGGATATCGGCCTGCCGGCGATCATGCGGCCGAGCTTCACGATGGGCGGGACCGGCGGCGGCGTCGCCTATAACCGCGAGGAATTCGTCCATTATGTGCGGACCTCGCTGGAGGCCTCGCCGACCCACGAGGTGCTGATCGACGAATCGCTGATCGGCTGGAAAGAATATGAGATGGAGGTTGTCCGCGACAAGGCGGACAATTGTATCATCATCTGCTCGATCGAGAATGTCGATCCGATGGGCGTGCACACCGGCGACAGCATCACCGTCGCCCCGGCGCTGACCCTGACCGACAAGGAATATCAGGTCATGCGCAATGCCAGCATCGCGGTGCTGCGCGAAATCGGCGTCGAAACAGGCGGTTCCAACGTACAGTTCGCGGTCAATCCGAAGGATGGCCGGCTCGTCGTGATCGAGATGAACCCGCGCGTGTCGCGCAGTTCCGCGCTTGCGTCCAAGGCGACCGGCTTCCCGATTGCCAGCGTCGCCGCCCGGCTGGCGGTCGGCTATACGCTCGACGAGATCGACAATGATATCACCGGTGCCACCCCGGCCTCGTTCGAGCCGACGATCGACTATATCGTCACCAAGATTCCGCGCTTTGCCTTCGAGAAGTTCAAGGGCGCCGAACCGCTGCTGTCCACCGCGATGAAGTCGGTCGGCGAAGTCATGGCGATCGGCCGCAATATCCACGAATCGATGCAGAAGGCGCTGCGCGGGCTGGAAACCGGGCTCGACGGCTTCAACCGGGTGCAGGCGCTGATCGGCGCGTCGCGCGAGGACATATCCGCGGAATTGGCCCGGGCCACCCCGGATCGCCTGCTGGTGGCGGCGCAGGCGATGCGGGAGGGATTCAGCGACGCGGATATTCACGCCATTGCCGGCTTTGACCCCTGGTTTCTGGCGCGGATTCGCGAAATTGTCGATGCCGAGCAGGGGATCCTGGACAATGGCCTGCCGAATGACGCGCAGGCGCTGCGCAAGCTGAAATCGATGGGCTTTTCCGACGAGCGGCTGGCCAAGCTGGCGATCGATTCGGTGCATATTGCCGGCGGTACCGGGCGCGCGGTCGCCGAGGGCCGCGGGCTGGTGCATGACGCTATTGCCGCCATGGCGGGGGCGACGACCGAAGCCGAAGTGCGGGCCTTGCGCCACAAGCTGGGCGTCCGGCCGGTGTACAAGCGGATCGATACCTGCGCGGCGGAATTCGAAGCCAAGACACCCTATATGTATTCGACCTATGAAGCGCCGATCTTTGGCGCGCCGGAATGCGAGGCGCAGCCGTCGGACCGCAAGAAGATCGTCATTCTGGGCGGCGGTCCGAACCGGATCGGGCAGGGGATCGAGTTCGACTATTGCTGCTGCCACGCCTGTTTCGCGCTGTCGGACGCGGGCTACGAGACGATCATGGTCAACTGCAACCCGGAAACCGTCTCGACCGACTATGACACGTCCGACCGGCTCTATTTCGAGCCGCTGACCGCTGAAGACGTGCTGGAAATCCTGCATGTCGAGCAGCAGTCGGGCGAACTGGTCGGCGTCGTTGTGCAGTTCGGCGGGCAGACGCCGCTGAAGCTGGCGCAGGCGCTGGAAGATGCCGGGATTCCGATCCTTGGCACCTCGCCGGACGCGATCGATCTGGCCGAGGACCGCGAGCGCTTTGCCAAGCTGGTCCACAAGCTCAAGTTGAAGCAGCCGGAAAACGGCATGGCCCGGACCCGCGACGAAGCGGTCAAGATCGCCGAGCGGATCGGCTATCCGGTGCTGCTGCGGCCGAGCTTCGTGCTCGGCGGCCGGGCGATGGAGATTGTCGACGGGCCGGCGCAGCTGGAGGATTATATCAACACCGCGGTGCAGGTGTCGGGCGACAGTCCGGTGCTGGTCGACCAGTATCTGCGCGACGCGATCGAGGTCGATGTCGACGCGATCTGCGACGGCGACCAGGTCGTGGTCTGCGGCGTGCTGCAGCATATCGAGGAAGCCGGGGTCCACTCGGGCGACAGCGCCTGCTCGATCCCGCCCTACAGCCTGGACGACGACATCATCGCCGAAATGGAACGGCAGACCGAAGCTTTGGCCTTCGGTCTGAAGGTACGCGGCCTGATGAACATCCAGTTCGCGGTCAAGGATGGCGAGGTCTATCTGATCGAGGTCAATCCGCGCGCCAGCCGGACGGTGCCGTTCGTCGCCAAGGCGATCGGCGTGCCGATTGCCAAGATCGCCTCGCGGGTGATGGCGGGCGAGAAGCTCAAGGACCTGCCGCCAATCGACCGGCATATCGACTATATCGCGGTCAAGGAGGCGGTGTTCCCCTTTGCCCGCTTCCCCGGCATCGACCCGATCCTGTCGCCGGAAATGAAATCGACCGGCGAGGTCATGGGCATCGACCAGAGCTTCCCGATCGCCTTCGCCAAGGCGCAATTGGGCGCGAGCAACATATTGCCGGACAGCGGCACGATCTTCATCTCGGTCAAGGAAACCGACAAGAAGGTGATCGAGCCGGCGGCGCGTCTTGCCGACAAGCTGGGCTTCCGCCTGATCGCCACGTCGGGGACCGCGGATTATCTGACGGAGAGGGGGATCAAGGTCGAGAAGGTCAACAAGGTCGCCGAGGGGCGCCCGCATATCGTCGACCGGATCAAGGACGGCGACGTCAACCTGATCTTCAACACGACCGAGGGCTGGCAGTCGCTCAAGGACTCCAAATCGATCCGGGCGGCGGCGCTGGTCGGGAAAATTCCGATCTATACGACCGCCACCGCCAGCAATGCGGCGATGCAGGCGATTGAGGCCCTGCGCGATCAGACTCTTGAAGTTCGCGCGTTACAGTCCTATTATAAGGCTTCGCAGAGTTAATTTTCAGACATTTTGTCAAACTGCGGGCGCCCTTCGGATGGGGAGGACGCCGGAAAACTGTTTTTGACGCCGCACGGCTGAAATCGGCGGCGTTTCAGTAAGGAAAGGCCAAGAATATGGCTGTTGAAAAAGTACCAATGCTCGCCGAAGGCCATGTCAAGATGGAGGCCGAACTCAAGGCGCTGAAAGCGGAGCGTCCGATCATCGTCGACGCGATCGAAACCGCGCGGGCGCATGGCGACCTTTCGGAAAATGCCGAATATCATGCCGCCAAGGAACGGCAGGGCCAGGTCGAGGCGACGATCGGCGATCTCGAGGACAAGCTGTCCCGCGCCCAGGTCATCGATCCCAAGACCCTGTCCGGCGACAAGGCCGTGTTCGGTGCGACGCTGACCCTGATCGACGAAAATGACAAGCCGGTCAAATATCAGCTGGTCGGGCAGGCGGAAGCCGATGCCAAGGCCGGCAAGATCAGCTATAATTCACCGATCGGACGTGCCCTGATCGGCCGCAGCGTCGGCGACGAAATCGAAGTGACGGTGCCGTCGGGCGACAAATATTTCGTGCTAGACAAGATCGAGTTCATCTAGTCCCAATGCACATGCCGGCCGGAAAATTCACCAATGGCCTGATCATCGCCAATGTCGTGATCTATCTGGTCATATGGATTTTCGGGTGGGAGCAGCAGGCGCTGCTGCGCGGCGGCATGTTCCCGATCCGCCTGAGCGGCGAGGCGCTCGACCTGTCCGGCCACGGCTGGCTGGTGCCGGCCTGGCTGACGCCGCTGTCCGCCGCCTTTCTGCACAGTGGTCTGCTTCACCTCAGTTTCAACATGCTGATGCTGCTGTTTTGCGGGCGCTTCGTCGAGCAGGCGATCGGGCCGGGGCTGATGGCGATCCTTTACGTCGTTGGCGCCTATGCCGCGGCCATTGCGCAATATGCCGTCGACAGCAGCTCGATGATCCCGATGGTCGGCGCCAGCGGCGCGATTTCCGCGATACTGGGGGCCTATGCGCTGCTGTTCGCGCGCAACCGGGTCGATGCGGTGGGACCGATTCCGGGCCATGTGGTGCGGATCGTCTGGCTGACGCTGGCGTGGATCGCCATCCAGCTGATGATCGGGGTCGCGACCAGCGGCAATCTGCAGGGCATCGCGATCTTCGCGCATATCGGCGGGTTTGTCGCGGGCCTGTTGCTGACCCGGCCGTTGCTCGGCTGGCGCTTTCGCGGCGCCTAGAGTTCGTCCGGCAGATCCGGCTCGAGCAGCTTGTGCAAATGGACGACGACATATTTCATCTCGGCATCGTCGACCGTCATCTGGGCCTTTGAACGCCAGGCGTCCTCGGCCGTGTCATAGTCGGGATAGACGCCGACCAGATCCATCTTGTCGAGATTGACGAATTCCACGCCGCGCGGGTCCTTGACCCGTCCGCCCATGACCAGATGAATTTTGCTGCGCTGTTCGGTCATTTCTTGCCCTGATTATCTTCTGTCACCGCATCCTGTGCCGCGGCGATGGCGGTCTTAGCAGCCTCGACCGCTTTGCCAAGCAGATCTTTGATCTGTGACCGCAAATTGTCGTTGCTGAGGCCGAGTTCCGCGATCTGGTCGCGGCTCGCCTCCTTCGCGGCCTCGTAGGCGGTCTTGACGGTTTCGTTGACCTTGCGGCCGGCGCCCCCGACATATTTGCCCTCGGCCCTGCTTTTCGGCAGCAGCGCCCCGATCAGGATGCCGAGCGCGGCGCCGCCGGCGACGATTGCCAGCGGGCTGTTGGAAATGGTTTCCTCGGATTTCGTTACGGCCTTTTTCGCCACATCCCTGGTCGCCGCGACGCTCTCGGCGGCCTTTTCGCGGCCCTCGCCGAGCAGCGCTGCGGCCCGCGCCTTGCTTTCGGACATTTTCTCGCGCGCCGCTGCCGTGCTTTCGGTGGCGATTTCCTTCGCCGTTTCGAGCCGTTCGCGGGAGGCCGCGCGGGCCTTGTCGATATTGTCGGTCAGCTTGTTCATGGTCTATTCCTCGATTGAATCCGGCTCCGAAATCTTACGGCTGGCGATCAGTTTGGCAATCGGTTTTCGCATCGCGATCAGGGTTGCGGTCGCCGCGACCGTGGCGGTGAGGGCAGGGTTGGCCCGAATGCCGCTGATCGCCTCGGATCCGGCCCGGCGGACGCGGTCTGCGGCCTTGTTCTTTGCCTCGTTCACGAGGTTGGACGGTTTCAGCCGTTCGCGGGTTTGTTTCGTATCCCGCTTCAGATTCTGGCGGGCGGCATCCCGTTCGATCGCCAGGTTCCGCAGGCTGAATATTTCGTCATTGTTTTTCGGCATCATCATTCTCACGCATCATTTTCGTCCAGCGGCAGCTTTCTGGCGCGCCTGATCGCCATGTTCATCAGCAGCACCGCAACCAGCAGCGCCGTTCCGGTGACAATCGCGGTTGCAGCCACCGGGCCGAGATAGTTGGACAGGATCAGCAGCAGCCCGAGGATCAGGGTGATCACCGCGGTGCTGCCGCAGATTACCGCCAGCCCGAACAGGGTCATTATCCGCTTGGTGGCGGCCATGTTGACCGACAGCTTGACGCGATAATATTCGACCTCGGCATGGGCCAGCAGACGCACATCCTCGATCAGGTCGGTGACCTGCGATGTCAGCGTTTTCTCGTTTGGCTGGTCCGCACCCGGGGGTGCGGCATCGTCGGAAACCCGCTCTTCATCCAAAACCGAAATATCCTTGTCCTGCAACATCCGTCACCCGATCCTCTGGTGACGCCATGCTACACTCATGCGTCGTTGTCATCCATCCCTGATTTGATCAGACGGGATACCAGAAATCCGACCACTGCTGCGGCACCGATCGCCACCGCCGGGCTCTTGCGGACGAAGCCGCGCGCGTCCTCGACCATTTCGTCGATTTCCTTGGCGTTGAGCTTTTCGGCAAAGGAGGAGACGGCGTCTGCCGCCGAACGGGCATA
This sequence comes from uncultured Sphingomonadales bacterium, assembly GCA_964022135.1. Classification (GTDB taxonomy): domain Bacteria; phylum Pseudomonadota; class Alphaproteobacteria; order Sphingomonadales; family Sphingomonadaceae; genus Parasphingorhabdus. The sequence goes on from CAXIBD010000086.1 coordinate 9,956, forward strand.
GTTGCCATATTTTTCGCCGACATTGTTGTCGATCGTCCTGGCACTATCCTCGATCATCTTGCTCAGATTCTCGATTGCGTTGCCGGTGCGTTCCTTGCCCTGGCTGGCGGCGGATTTGGCCTTGGTCAACGCCCGGTCCTTGAAATCGCCAGCCGTGTTCGTGCTGGTGGCGGCGGCCTTGGTCGCGCCGGCTTTCAGCGGTGCGGCTTTCTGGGCATTTGCCGTGCGGGTTTCCGAAGTGTCTTTCCTGGCTGTGGCCTTTTTCGCGGCCGGCTTCTTCGCTGCGGCCTTGGCCGGCGCCTTTGCGGTTGTTTTCTTCACGTCTGCCATGATCGATAATCCTTCTTCCAATATATCTTGCCAACACCCCACAAGCCGAAAGCGTTCCATCTGTGGTTCTCAATCTATTCGAAATGGTATCATATGCTTTGAAATCAAGGGGGAAGGCGGCGATAAAAGCTGTGCAATGGATTGCAAGACGCCGGTCATCGCGATAAGGCCGTGGCCATCATTTCCTTTGTGCCGGAGCCTATTTCCATGACCGCAATTATCGACCTTCATGCCCGCCAGATTCTGGACAGTCGCGGCAACCCGACGGTAGAGGTTGATATCCTGCTGGAGGATGGCAGCTTCGGGCGCGCCGCGGTTCCTTCCGGTGCTTCGACCGGCGCCTATGAAGCGGTCGAATTGCGCGATGGCGACAAGAGCAAATATCTCGGCAAGGGCGTGCTGAAGGCCATTGATGCGGTCAATGGCGAGATCAAGGATGCGCTGACCGATCTCGATGCCGAGGACCAGGAAGAGCTTGATGCGGTGATGATCGCCCTCGATGGCACGGCGAACAAGAGCCGGCTGGGCGCCAATGCGATATTGGGCGTCAGCCTGGCGGTCGCCAAGGCTGCGGCCGACGCGCGCGGCCTGCCGCTCTATCGCTATGTCGGCGGTGTATCGGCGCATGTCCTGCCGGTGCCGATGATGAACATCATCAACGGCGGCGAGCATGCCGACAATCCGATCGATTTCCAGGAATTCATGGTGATGCCGGTCGGTGCCGACAGCCTTTCGGAAGCGGTGCGCTGGGGCTCGGAAATTTTCCACACGCTGAAAAAGGGCCTGTCGGAAAAGGGCCTGGCCACGGCGGTGGGTGACGAGGGCGGCTTTGCGCCCAATCTCGGCTCGACGCGGGAAGCGCTGGATTTTATCATGGCCTCGGTCGAAAAGGCCGGGTTCAAGATCGGCGACGAAGTGGTGCTGGCGCTCGACTGCGCTGCCACCGAGTTTTTCCGGGACGGCAAATATCATATCTCCGGCGAGGGCAAGGTGCTGAGCCCGGCGGAAATGTCCGACTATCTCGCCGACCTGTGCCGGGACTATCCGATCAAGTCGATCGAGGACGGCATGTCGGAAGACGATTTCGAAGGCTGGAAACTGATTACCGATGCGGTCGGCGACAAGGTGCAGCTGGTCGGCGACGATCTGTTCGTGACCAATCCGGAACGCCTGTCGATGGGGATTAGTGACGGGCTGGCCAATTCGCTGCTGGTCAAGGTCAACCAGATCGGAACCCTGTCGGAAACGCTGGCGGCGGTGCGGATGGCGCATAATGCATCCTATACGGCGGTGATGTCGCACCGTTCGGGAGAGACCGAGGATTCCACCATCGCGGATCTGGCGGTCGCGACCAACTGCGGCCAGATCAAGACCGGCAGCCTCGCCCGGTCGGACCGGCTCGCCAAATACAACCAGCTGATCCGGATCGAGGAAGAGCTTGGCCATGTTGCGCATTATGCCGGGCGCTCGATCTTCAAGGCATAGCCCGCTCCTCCCGATTGCGGGGCGCTTTGGCGCTGAACGTCCGAATTGGCTATTAAGTCTCTTGCCAGCGAATCACTTTTCTGATTCAAGGAAGATCATGGCGCAGCACCAAAAAATATTCGAACTGATCAAGGCGGCTCTCGGCCCCGGATTTGCGCTGATGACCCTGCTGGCGATCGCCGGCTATGCCGTGCTTGGCCCGACCGGAATTCTGGCCTGGGGCGACTATCAGGCGCAGCTGGAAATGCGCGGTGTCGAACTGGCCAAGTTGCAGAGCGAACGGGATGCGCTGAAGAACCGGGTGGAGCTGCTCGATCCCAAGGGCGCAGATCCCGATTTGATCGGTGAATTGCTGCGCAAGAAGGTCAATGTCGTGCATCCGGACGAGATCATCGTTCCGCTGAAATAGCAATCGACGGTCTCGACCGATAATCCAGATTCCAGCCCTTCGCCGAGTCTAAGTGCTTGGGTAACGGAAGAGTTTTGGCTATGCTGGCGGCTCGTCAAAAAAAGGATCCCGCTCGCGTGGCAAAAGCTCCCCGGAAAACCACCCCAGC
>CAXIBD010000087.1:0-12203 GCA_964022135.1 uncultured Sphingomonadales bacterium
GAATCGATCACACGGGACAGTTTTTCCCGCACGGTTTCGGCCGCCATTTTCAGCTGCGGATTGTCAATCGCCTGCATCGATGCGACCGGATTGATCGCGGCCACCTCGACCCGACCGGGCCCCTTTTGTTGGACCACCACATTGCACGGCAACATGGTCCCGACCTTGTCTTCAAGCTGCAGGGCCTCGTGAGCCAGTTTCGGATTGCAGGCACCCAATATGGTATAGGGCCGGAAATCCACATCGATCTTGTCCTTCAGCGTCTGCTGGACATCGACGCGGGTTAGCACGCCAAAGCCTTCGCGCTTCAGCGCCGCCTCCGTCCGCGCGATGGCTTCGTCGAAAGAGGTCGCCAGGGTTGCGGCCATATAATAGCTCATAAATGCCTCATTTTCAGGGTTGTTGCGGTCACTCGCCACGCTCCGACTCTTCCTGCTCGTCTTCAGTCTGGTAAAGGTTGCCGGCATCATGTTCACCATATTCCGCCGCTTCCGTTGATCGCGGCACAAAGGCTTGCCGATCGATTTTCAGGATGCCGAACAGGGCGGCAGCGATCACAACAAGCGCGGCAAGATAGGCAAAAAGCGAAGGTTTGCGCGCGTCCTGTCCACCTGGATGACGCCCGGCAGGCTTGGCACCGGTCACCATCGCCCGCACCAGATTCTCGCGGGTTAGGCCGGACATGATGACGACCGCCAATATATGGACCGCCACCAGCGCGAGCAGGCTCCAGCCTATCACTTCATGCAGCTCTTCGGCGGTCTCCCCGCTACTGGTCACAATCAACGCACCGGTCCAGATGACCGCAGCGGTAACGGCAATCAGCAGCAGGGCGGATATCCAGCCGAGCGGGTTATGGCCAACGGCTGGCCTTGGCTTGAACCGGACCATTTCCCCGATATGATGGCCAAGGCCGCCATTTCTGAACATCCCTGAAAAACGGGCATATTCGCCGCCGACGAAACCCCAGATCAGGCGAAAGGCGATCAGAATGGCTGCGACCCAGCCGGACATGATATGCCACGGGTTGAGCAGACTGTCTTCTTCCGCTGACAGAAAGGCAACCGCGATGGCGATGACCAGAAGCCAGTGGAAAAGACGCAAAGGTCCATCCCAGACATGAATGCGGGAACCAGCCATCAGGGGATCGGGTTCGGACATGAGTAACTCCTCGGCACGTCGGGGCTTCGATGAAAGCCGTTCTTTGGAATATCGGTCCGGCTTTATAAATAGGGGAATTTACGGGTGCCTGCCGGAAGCCGGAGTGCAATCAGGACAATCACGCAAAGGTATCGGTAATCCCTTACGTATGATTACGAGTTTGTTTTGATCGGCTGCTTGGCAATTATTTGGGCGTCTCGCTGGAGTCGGCTGATTTTACTCCCCCCCCCGTAGAGTTCTGCTTCAGCGAGACAAATTATGGCTTTTCGCGAGAATTGGTGAGGGATGATGCATTTTCAAACGACAGTATCCCTGGCTGTCCCAATCTGGCGCCAATTGTAGAAACCGGAGAAAAAAATGTCCAAAAAATCCCTGAATTTCAAGAATCTTTGCCTGGCTTTTACCGCCGGACTCGTTCTGACATCCCCCATTCTGGCGCAAAGGGGCGGCAGATCCGCGCCTCCGACCATGCCACCCTCAACGGGTACGGTATCAGGTGACATGATGCAGGATCGCACCCGTGACAGGCTTGATACGCCCGACCAGGACCGTTTGCGTGACCGGGACCGGATCGACACGCCTGACAGGGACCGGATAAGGGATCGTGATCCCATCTATCTCGGTACCAGAGACCGGCTGCGGACATTTGACCGTGATCGGGACGGCAGCATTGATCGGTCAGAATTTGAGCAATGGCACATATCCGCGTTCAACGCGCTCGACAGCGACGGGGACGGCGGCTTTGGATTGCAGGAATTTAAGGCGATGCGCTTCGGACCCGGACCCCTTGGCAACAATTCTGACCAGCGTCAGCGCAGCGAAGAACGGGCGCAGCTCCGCAAGACCGAGCGGTTCCGGGCAATGGACGGCAATGGCGACGGCATCGTTACCCGCACCGAATATATGAAATTTGGCGAACTCAACTATCTCGATGCGGACACCAATGATGATGGCAAGCTCAGCTACGGCGAATTGCAGCAATTTCATCGCGGCGGGTGAGCGGGCTGGGCCTTCTGCGCAAATCTGAGAAAGGAACGACGGATGAAACCGAAAGCTACGTCAGCAGCAGCAATTACTGTGATTGCCCTATTGTCCGCGCAGGCACCGCCCGATCGGCAAAGATCGCAATCCGACGTCAGCGCCCGGCATGCCGAGCGCCACCGCGTTGCGCCGCCTGTAAAACCTTACGGAGGTCCAACGAATTATCGGTCCGGCGTGCGGCCACCCAGGCTTGATCAGCGTCGGCGAGCGATTGATCCGAATACCTATCGCTACAATTATCGGTCAGAAGTCCGCTATCGGGCAAGGCCCTACGTGCGACCAAAGGGCTGGTATCAGCACCGCTGGATATCCGGTGACATCCTTCCGAGCCTATTCTGGACGCGGAGCTACTGGATCACCGATTTCTGGCTTTTCGGCCTGCCCATACCGCCCATCGGCTATGTCTGGGTTCGGTACGGTTCCGATGCGCTGCTCGTCCAGATTCGAACCGGGCTGATCCTCCAGGTGATTTATGGGGTCTATTATTGAGTTACAATATCGCCCGGGACGGTCGTGTTTGCCGCGGCCGCCGGCGGTACCCGCTCCAGACTGGCCATGACGGGATTGCGGATATTCCGTCGGGCTTTCCGCACCCGGTTGCGTCGCTGATCCTGTCCACCGATTATTTGAATATTGGCAGGGATTCAGGCGCCACCAGCTGCCGGGTGGCAAGGCCGGTCCGGCTCAGTCCTGCGCCATTACCTCGATCGACAGGATCTCGATCGCGTCTTCCCGCCCGGCAAAATCGGCAAGGTCTCCGGGTGCCAGTCCGATCAATGCCCGACTGATCGGCGCGGAAAAGGAGACCAGCGCGCTGGCCGGGTCGGCCTCGTCATCGCCGACCAGGGAAAGCGTCTTCTCCTTGCCGTCGAGCAGGAAGGTCACCCTGGTGCCGAATTCGACGATCTCGCCGCTTGGTACCGGCGCTCGCTCCGCCGTCGATTGCCTCGTGTTCCAGTAGCGCAGGTCGCGCTTGGCGATCTTGAGCGCGGTCTCGTCGGTCAGCGTGGCAATCTCTGCCTGCAAGGCAGCAACGCGCTCCCTGATCAGCCGCAGCCCGCGCGCCGTTACCAGATTGGGTCCGACCGGAATCGGATGTTCGAACTTGGGCTCGAGATGCTCGTCATCGCCCTCCCGGCGGAAAGCCACGCTCATGGGGTCAGGCCCCGGTCCTGGGTGTCTTGGGCGTGACCCAGATTGACACGGGAGCCACGAACTTGCCGTGCGCCGGGGTGCCGACATCCACGCGCTCGGCAGTCACCCGTTCACCGCTCTCGAGGGTGAAGGATGCCCAGGGCTTCGGCATCCGGCCAAAGGTCATCTTCTGGATCGGCTGGCCGGTGGCGCTGTTCATGATGGTGGCAATGATGGACATGGCGGCTCGCTTGCGATGGATGCGCCGGACTGTCAACCGCTGGCGAGCGATAGGACCGTTGTCAGCGCCAGTCGACGATCGGCCAGCCGCGCTGCTCGGCCAGACGGCGAAGCGGCGGGGTCGGGGTGGTCGCGATCGCCTCGTCGGCAAATTCCAGCATCGCCCCGTCGCTGAAATGGTCGGAATAGGCGCGGACATGGCTGTCGCTGCGCAGCCAGCCCTGGGCGGCGAACAGCGCCTCGATCCGCCCGATCTTGGCATTGTCATAGCAATTCTCGCCGATGATCCTGGGCCGCACCCGGCCTTCGCCGTCGATTTCGAGCCGGGTGCCGATCACATGGTCAAAGCCGAGCCGCCGGGCGATTGCCTCGGCATAGAGTTCGTAGGATGCGGTGACCAGGACGAGTGTCCGGCCCTCGGCCCGATCCGCCTCGATCTGGTCGAGCGCTTTCTGGTAGCGGTTGGAACGCAGCACATTCTCGGCAAACCGGTCGATATGCGGCTGCAGGTCGGCCAGTTTCGGGCCGCTGCCCATCAGCAGGCGCTGGTTGAAGGTCTTCAGTTGTGCGCGGCTGATCAGCTTGAGCCCGTAGCCCATGAAGCCGAACGGCAGCAGCGGCAGGAACATCAGCCGCCATCGTGCGCGCGCGAAAAGCTGGTGGAACAGAAACGGCGTGTAGGTCCCGCGCACCGTGATCGTCCGGTCCATGTCGTAAAGCGATATTTTCTGCATGCCGTCCCGCAATTGCCGTTCGAGCGGTCCCATAGCAGCCGCGGCGCAAAAGCGCCAAATATTTGAGCGGTTTAATCGCTTGAGATTTGCCGAGAATTCGGTCACCTATAGCAGCGATGGCAATACCCAGCGATTTTGTTGAAGAGACGGCCGAAAACGGAGCGGTTACACTGCAATTTTCCGGCGATCTGTCGATCGCTAGTGTCGGAGACTTGCCCGAACGGTTGAGAGACTATGCAGGCGAAGCTACCCGGCTCGATATATCTGCTACGGGCTATATCGATACGGTCGGTGCTTGGCTGATTCACCGGACAGCGCGCGATATGGAAGCGGAAATTGTCGGTGCCGGTGACGATGCGGAGCGCCTGATCGCTGCCGTCGCCGGAGCCGACCAACCGGCCGAAATCCGGCCGGAGCCGGGCAACCCGGTGCTCCGGGTGCTCAACGAGATCGGCGAGGCGACCACCATCGCCTTTACCACCATGACCGCATTGATCGGCTTTTTCGGGGCGATCATAATCGGGTTTTTCCACTTGGTCAGGCATCCAGGCAAAATAAGATGGAACGCCGTGATCCAGCGCTTTGACGTGGTTGGGGTGCGCGCACTCGGAATCATCGGCCTGATGAGTTTTCTGATCGGTCTGGTGATCGCGCAGCAGGGTGCGGTGCAGCTGCGGCAATTTGGTGCGGAAGTGTTCACGGTCAATCTTGTCGGCCGGCTGACATTGCGCGAACTGGGTGTGCTGATGACCGCGATCATGGTCGCGGGGCGATCGGGTTCGGCCTTTGCCGCGCAGATCGGCACCATGAAGCTCACGGAAGAAATCGATGCCATGCGCACCATTGGCGTTTCGCCAATAGAAGCCCTGGTGCTACCCCGCTTTATTGCGGCTGTATTCATGTTGCCGTTGCTGGGCTTTTACGCTTCGGTAATCGCGATCATCGGCGGTGGCTTGCTCAGCTGGGTGGAACTGGACATCCCGCCGGCCACCTTTTTCTCGCGAATCCGCGAGGTGGTACCGCTGACCGATGTCTATGTCGGGCTTGTCAAGGCACCGGTATTCGGTGCGATCATAGCGGTTACCGGCTGCTATCAGGGCATGCAGGTCAAGGGCAATGCCGAGGATGTCGGCAGGCGCACCACCGCCGCGGTGGTCCAGGCGATCTTCCTGGTGATCGTGCTCGATGCCTTTTTTGCCGTCTTCTTCACCTGGATCGGATGGGATTGATGGGCGAGTCGAATGCCATTTCCTATGATCGGGATTACGACGGCCCGATCGTGAGCGTTCACGGCCTGCGCAACAGTTTTGGCGAGCAGGTGGTGCACGATAATCTGGATCTGGACGTGCGGCGTGGCGAAATCATCGGCGTGGTTGGCGGGTCCGGCACCGGCAAATCGGTGCTGATGCGCTCGATCATCGGACTGCAGACCCCCGATGAAGGCGAAATCAGGGTCTTTGGCGAGCAGATATTGGGCAAATCCGAAGCCGAAACGATCGAAATTCGCAAGCGCTGGGGCGTGCTGTTTCAGGGCGGTGCACTCTTTTCCACATTGACGGTCGCGGAAAATGTGATGGTGCCGATCCGCGAATTCTATCCCGATATGGATCGCGACTTCCGCCGCGAAGTGGCCAAATACAAGGTCTGTCTGTCCGGCCTGCCGCCTGATGCCGCGCCGAAATATCCCTCCGAGCTGTCCGGCGGGATGCGCAAGCGGGCCGGGATCGCGCGAGCCCTGGCGCTTGACCCGGAATTGCTGTTTCTCGATGAACCCACAGCCGGATTGGATCCGATCGGCGCTGCCGCGTTCGACAGTCTGACCAAGGAATTGCAGCAGACTCTGGGGCTGACGGTGTTCCTGATCACGCATGATCTCGACACGCTGCACGCTATTTGCGACCGGGTGGCAGTGATCGCCGACCAGCGCGTGATCGCCGTCGGCACGATCGACGAGCTGCTCGCGCTCGACCATCCCTGGATACAGGAATATTTCAACGGCCCGCGCGGTCGGCTGGCGTCGGCCGGAAAAAAGATGCTGGCATGAGAATGGCAAAGCGAAACAGAGAATTGTTGCAGGTGACGGCACGGCCCGTCATAGAGGTGAATTAGATGGAAACGCGCTCCAATCATATCCTTGTCGGTGTTGTCACTTTGGCGATGCTGGCTCTTGTCGCGGTCTTTCTGGTCTGGATTGTCCGCTTTGGCGACGGCACAACAAAAGAATATGATATTTTCTTTTCCCAATCAGTGGCCGGATTGGCCTCGGGAACCGGCGTAACCTTTGCCGGCGTGCCTTCCGGGCAGGTGACAAAGGTCGAATTGTGGAAAAAAGATCCAAACTTTGTGCGTGTCCGGATTGCCGTCAGCGAAGACACGCCGATCCTGGAAGGCACCACGGCCAGCATTCAGAATGTCAGCTTTACCGCGCCACCCAATATCCAGCTTGATGGCGCCAAGAAGGGTGCGCCACCGATAACCGATCTCGGCCCCGAAGGGGTGCCGGTGATTCCGACCAAGCCGGGTGCGCTGGGCGAATTGCTCAACAGCGCCCCGATGGTGGTGGAACGGCTGGCGACGCTGACGGAACGGCTGACCCAGCTGTTGTCGGATGAAAACCAGAAGTCGATCAGCGGCATTCTGGCCAATACGAATCAGCTGACCGGCAGTCTGGCGAAACAGGCACCGGCCCTGGAAGCACTGATGGAAGAATCGCGAATCGCCATCCGCAACGCCGGTGTAACGGTTGAGAAGCTCGGGCTTGTGGCGGACAGCACCAACGATTTCCTTACCAACAACGGCCAGCCGATAGCGAAAAATCTCGCCAATACGCTGGACGCCGCCGACAAGAGTCTGCGGGCCCTGGAGGGTGTGTTGAAAAACGCCCAGCCCGGCGCAGAGCATTTTTCGAACAAGACCCTGCCGGAGGTCGACCAGCTGGTGCAGGATATGCAGGCGCTGACCAAGTCGATGACCAATGTGACCGAGCGGCTGGACCAGGGCGGGGCCGGATCCTTATTGTCGTCACCGACACTACCGGACTATGAGCCGGGACAATGAAGGGGCAGATATGATGCGCACATTTCAACTTTTGACCGCCGCCGGTCTGCTGGCCGCAACGACAGCGCTCGGTGGCTGCGTCAGCTTCGGCGGCGCCGAACCGCCGCCCTCCCTGCTATCGTTGACGCCCGATCAGAAACTGTCTGCCGGAGCCATGCAGAGCGGACCGCAAACCGGCTCGCTGGTCGTGGCGCTGCCGGCAGCTCCGCAGAAACTGAACACCATCCGGGTGCCGGTTCAGACCAGCGGCATGGGCATTGCCTATCTGAAGGACGCGGTCTGGGTCGACAAGCCGGCCCGCCTGTTTCAGGACTTGCTGAGCGAGACGATCGCAGCCCGCAATGGCCGGCTGGTCCTCACCGCTGCCCAGGCCGGCGGACGGGCGGAGACCTATATCACCGGCGAACTGGTCAATTTTGATCTCGACGGCCCCAGCCTGATGGTTACCGTCACCTATGATGCGGTCAAGATGACAAAGGACAAGCCGGTCGCGAAAAAACGGTTCGAAGCCAGCGAATCCGTCTTTGCCGCAGAACCCGGACCCGTCGGCGAGGGTCTGAACAGGGCGGCCAACAAGGTGGCTGCCGACGTGGCGGAATGGGTGGGCTGAGCGGTTAGCCAGACCCGCTAGTCCTCGCCGTAACTGAACCCTTCGGGTTGCGGCCAGTCGATCGCCGTGACCGCCATCACCTGGAACAGGCATCCCATTTCTTCCGGACCGGTCAGCCGGTGGAGCGCAGCCCGGATGGCGTCAGCCTGTTTCGGACTCGCCGCTGCCAGCGCCTCGGCGCGCTGGTCGATGCCAAGCGACTTCAGCCACTGGCCCTGCTGTGCCGGGCCGCTGACGGCCAGCAAGCGCGTGCGCGCGATATTGGCCAGCGTATGAAAATCGACATGGGCGGTGAGATCGGATGCGCCGGGGCAGTCAAACGGACTGATCGGCATATGGTCCTTGATCGCCTGCAAGGTACTGCCGGTCCCCGGCCGGGTATAGCCATAGTCGATGATCAGCAGGCTTCCGCCCTGTTTCGCCACACGACTGGCCAGATTGCCGGCCCATTCCACGCTGACCGGCGAACGTTCCAATATCGTGCCATCCGGAAATCGGCTGGCGGTGCCGCCAACCTGATCCTCTGCCGTATCGATACTGGGTACCGCGACAAACTTGCTGCGATCGCGCGCCACCATCTGCCGCCGCCAGCCCCCGGACGTCGCGACGAACTGCTCGACCGGCAGGGCGTCGAAAAATTCATTGGCGACGATCAGCAGCGGCCCGTCCTGCGGAAGGTCGGCGATATCGTCATGCCAGGTGGCATCGGGATGCAGTTGCGCCTGCCGGGCTTTCAGCACCGGGCTGGTCTCGACAAAATGGACCGCCGGGCGGCAGCCGAACCGGTCCATCGATCGCAGCGCATCATGGGCGAGGGTGCCGCGCCCCGGGCCCAGCTCGACATAATGGCAATGAGCCGGCGAGCCTTGGCGCAGCCAGAGATCGGCCAGCCAGATACCGACGATTTCGCCAAACATCTGGCTGATTTCCGGCGCGGTGACGAAATCGCCCTCCTCGCCGAGCGGGTCCTTGCTGGCATAATAATGGGCATTGGCGATTGCCATATAGTCGCCGAGTGGGATCGGACCTTCGCGGTCGATCCGGTCCGCGATTATATGCGCTGCAGTTGGTTGGTCCGCCTTGATGCCGTCAGGCAACGCTCTTGTCTCCCGCCACCGGCTCGACGCGCGCGCGCCGGCCTTTCGCGGTCAGCACCAGCCAAGCGCCGAGCAGGATCATCGGCACCGTCAGCCACTGGCCCATGCTGAAGCCGGATTGCTCGACCAGCCAGGTGAGCTGGGCATCCGGCTCGCGGAAGAATTCAACGGTGAACCGGCTGAAGCCGTAGACCAGCAGGCCGGCACCTACCAGCTTGCCGGGCTGATAGCGGGCGTCGGTCTTCCAGAACAGGAAGGAGAGGACGAGGAAATAGACGATACCTTCCAGCCCGGCTTCGTAAAGCTGGCTGGGATGGCGCGCGACCTCGCCGCCCATCGGGAAGACGATCGCCCAAGGCACATCGGTAGCCCGTCCCCACAGCTCGCCGTTGACGAAATTGGCGAGCCGGCCGAAGAACAGGCCGAACGGGATGACACACGCAATATAGTCGCACATCCGCAGAAAATCTAGCTTCTCGCGCCTTGCCGTCCACCACAGCGCGAGCACCACGCCAATCGTGCCGCCGTGCAGCGACATGCCGCCTTTCCAGACCTGCAATATCCTGATCGGATCCTGCAGGATTTCGGGACTGTAGAAAAACACATAGCCGAGACGGCCACCGACGATGATCCCGAGCGTCGCCCAGAAGATCATGTCATCGGCATGGCGGCGGGCCATCGGCGATCCCGGCTGGGCGATCAGCTTGGTCAGATACCAGTAGCCGATCAATATCCCGGCGAGATAGGCCAGCGAATACCATTTGAGCTGGAAAAATCCGAGGTCGAGCGCGTTGGGGGAGAGGCCAAGCTTCGTAAATTGGGTAAACTGCGCCGCATTGGCCAAGATAATATCAATCAACTCTTTTCCCCGTGTGGTTTCCTGTCCATATAAAGGGAAATTCCCCTATACCAAGAGGGAACAACGGGAGACTTGAATAATGGCGACCTCTGAATTGGATATGGTAATCGACAAGACGCTGGAAGCGCTGACCCAGCCTGGCCAGTTGCTGGAACTCGACACGATCAGCAAATATGGCGTCGATTTGCCAATCTTCAAGAATGCGCCGCAGAATGTTTCGGACTATTTCGCCTATTTCTGCCACCAGCATGCAGACAAGGAATTTCTGGTCGATGGCGATATCCGCCTGACCTTTGCGGAGAGCTATGCCGCCGCCCGCGCCCTGGCCGGTGGACTGGTCGAAGGCTATGGCGTGCAGAAGGGCGACCGGATCGGCATTGCCGCGCGCAATTCCGCCAACTGGGTCATTCTCGACATGGCGATCACCATGGCCGGCGGCGTGTCGACCAAGCTGAATGGCTGGTGGCGCGGCGACGAACTGGCCGACGGCATCGAGGATGTCGGTTGTTCCTTCGTGTTTGCCGACTATCAGCGGGCCCAGCGGCTGGTGGAATGCAAGCGCAACCATGGTGCCGAACTGCTGGTCTTCGAACATGACAAGCTGCCTCTGGAGGGCCTGAAGGTCATGCTGGAAAAAGGTGGCGGCGCGGAAACGCCCCTGCCGCAGATGCTGCCCGAGGACAATGCGACGATCCTGTTCACCTCCGGGTCCACCGGGAAGTCGAAGGGAGCCTATTCCGAGCACCGCGCGGTCGTTCAGGGTGCGATGAGTTTCGTCGGTACGGTGCTGGTGCTGGTCCATATCATGACCGAAGCCGGCAAGATGCCGGAAGGCCAGCCAACCGCAATGGTCTGCGTGCCGCTGTTCCACGTCACCGCCTCTGTACCGCTGGTGCTGGTCAGCTATGCCATCGGCCGCAAGCTGGTGATGCTCAACAAATGGGACGCGGAAGAGGCGATGCGCCTCATCGAGAAGGAGCGCGTCACCTATTTCGTCGGCGTCCCGCTGATGAGCATGGAAATCTATTCGCATCCGCATTTCGACAAATATGACCTCAGCAGCTGTGTCACCATGGCCGCTGGCGGTGCCCCGAGACCGGTCGAGCATGTCCGGCGGATCAAGGAGAAAATGGGCGATGGCTATCCGGTGATCGGCTATGGGCTGACCGAAACCAATGGCGTCGGCTGTTCCAACCAGAACGAAAATTATCTCGCCAAGCCGGACAGCACCGGCCGGGCGACTCCGCCGATTGTCGAAGTCGCGATCCTCGACGATGACGGAAACAGGATGTCGCAGGGCGAGCGCGGCGAAGTCTGTATCCGCACTTCCGCCAATTTTACCGGCTACTGGAACAACGAGGAGGCGACCCGGGATGCGTTCACCGATGACGGCTTTTTCCGCACCGGTGACATCGGCTATCTCGATCCCGAGGATTATCTCTTCATCGTCGACCGCAAGAAGGAAATCATCATCCGCGGCGGCGAGAATATCAGCTGCCAGGAAGTGGAAGCCGCTGTCTACGCCAATCCGGCGGTTGCCGAGGCCTGCATTTTCGGGGTTCCCGACGAACGGTTCGGGGAAGTGCCGGCCCTGGTCTATCACACCAAGGAGGGCCACAGCCTGTCCGTGGACGAACTGATGGAATCGCTCAAGCACCAGCTCGCACCGTTCAAGCTGCCGGTACATGTCTGGCAATATGAAGAGCCGCTGCCGAAACTCGGCACCGCGAAAATCGCGAAAATCGTGCTGGCGAAAAAACATCGTGACGAACTGGCCTCCACCGGATGAATGTTCGCGCCAATATTCCTTCTGCCCCGGCTGACCCGGCGACCCGGATCACCCGGCAGCGCGATATTATCAATCGCCGGGTGCTGGCCGACGAAATCGAGCAGCTGATTGCCGAACATGGCATGCCGCAGGCGCGACCGAAGATATTGTCGTTGCTTCAGGGCGCGCTCGACAACGGTCGGGCGGAGATCAGCGCGCGCCTGCGCAAGCGGCCTTCCGCAGGTCACGAGATGGCAGCGGCGCAATCCTTCCTGGTCGATCAGCTGGTCCGCCTGATCCACGATATCGCGGTCCATCACCAATATCCGGTAAGCAATCCCTCGTCCGGCGAACGGATCGCGGTAATGGCGGTCGGCGGCTATGGCCGCGGCGAAATGGCGCCGCACAGCGATGTCGACATCGCCTTCCTGACCCCGCACAAGACCAACAGCTGGACCGAGCAGGCGGTCGAGGCGATGCTCTACTGGCTCTGGGATCTCGG
>CAXIBD010000088.1:0-12155 GCA_964022135.1 uncultured Sphingomonadales bacterium
GCGACATCGCTGTGCGCGCCGACGATCACCGCCATCTTGACGATGATATAGCCAACATAGACCCAGCCGAGGCCGAGATAGATCAGCGCGCCGGAAAACCAGATGCTGGGCATGGTCAGATAATAGAAGATATTGTTCCGGTAGACGAGGCGGACGCTCATATATTGCGCATTGTGGTGCGAGCGGTGCAGGTTGTAGAGAAAGGGCACGCTGTGCGACAGGCGGTGCCACCAATATTGCATCATGTCGTCGAGGACCAGGAAGAGCGCGATGGCGGCGACCAGCGGGATGCCAGCGAGCGCGTCCTGCCATTGCGGTGCGAGGCTGGCGAGAATGAACTGGGTCGCCAGAAAGATGCCGGGCTGGGTCAGGGCCAGCAATACGAACGAGCCGATGATTTCGACGAGAGCGTCGTCGCGGGTCTGCTCGGGCTTGCTGAACAGCCGGGTGCGGAAAAATTCCAGAAGGCCGAAGACCAGAAATATTCCCGTGATTGCAAGAAGTTCAGGTCGCATCACTTTTCTCCCACTCGATTGCTTGCGACGATGCGATAGCGGATGTAGGGAGGGTCAAATGCAAATAAGTTGTCAATTGCAGAGTTATTTATGAATTCAACCTCTCCGATCGCCGCAACCGGTTTTGTCATGGCGCTGCCTGCCGAGGTCCGCGCCGATTTGCTGGCGCGCGGGCAGGCGCGCCATTTCGACAAGGGGCAGATCATCCAGCAGCGCGGCGATCCGGCCCGCGAATTCTGGTATGTCGAGAGCGGGTCGGTGCAGATCGGCCGCTATGGCATAGACGGGCGGCTGACGCTGTTTGCGCTGATCGGGGCGGGTGAAACATTCGGGGAGCTGGCCTTCATGGGCGAGTTTCCGCGGACGGTCGACGCGATCGCCGGTTCGGATTGCCAGCTGATCCGGATCGGGGACCAGGAACTGCACAGCCTGATGGCGTCCGATCCGGCGGTGACCCGGCTGCTGCTCAAGACCATGGCGCTGACCGTGCAGCTGGCGTTCAACCTGATCGAGTCGAGCCGGAACCTGTCGGTGCCGCAAAGACTGGCGCAGGCCTTGCTCCAGCTGTGCGGCGATCAGGGAAATGGCACGCAGATCATGGCGACGCAGCAGGACTTGGCCGATCTGGTGGGCGTTTCGCGGGTGTCGCTGGGCAAGGCGCTGGCCGCGCTCCAGGCCGCCGGGATCATCGAGCCGGGATATGGATTTGTGACGATAAGGGATGGCGCGGCGTTGCAGGCCGTGGTTGCCGGCTAGCGGCTCATTCCGCGCTTTCCGGAAACCAGCGCATCACGCCGCCCTGGAAGGGCGTCCACAGGCCGGTGCGGATCCCCGCCTGCTGCAGCACTTCGCCGGTCCAGTTGTTGCAGGTATGGAAGGCGTTATAATGGCCGTGCGAGCGGTAAAACAGGTCCGAGGCGCCATAGCCGGGCGAGGGCTGCGACCGATATTGGTCGTCGAGCAGAAATTTTGCCTCGATCGCGGCGGCGATCTTGCGATATTCGGCGGAGCTGACGGTCAGGCTGCGGCGATATTGGGGATAAGCCTGTGGATATTGCAGGTGATCGACGTGGATAAGCACATGATCGCTGCCAAATATGGCGCTGATCGCGTCGCTTGCGCGCAGGTCCTGCCAGGTGCGGGTGTTGCGATAGACGCCTTCATGGCCCCAGCCGACCAGGATATGGCTGCCGTAGCGCGACGGGTCGGCGAGATCTTCGGGTCGGACCAGCGGCGTCCAGTCGTGGATTTCGTTCCAGACCGGCATGACAATACCGGTGTGCAGACCATTGGTCTCGACGAACAGTTCGATGCCGTCGTCGGGACTCTGCCAGTCCGGGTTGGCGGGCAGCAGGCTGCCGGCGAGGGCCGCCAGCAGGTAAAGGGCAATGATCGTTGCCAGCGCGAGGGCCCCGCGTTTCAGGAATATAAGCGCAGTAGTTGCCATTGAAACCTTTTTTGCTGTAAGATGCGGCCATGTCCAGCAAGTCCGAACCCGAAACCCATGTCTATGACAAGCCGCCGGCGCACGCAAATGCCGACTGGACGATCGACCAGGACTGGCAGAGCTATTCCGCGGAAGACCACGAGACCTGGGACATATTGTTCGCGCGCCAGCAGAAGATGCTGCCCGGACGCGCATCGCAGGCCTTTCTGAACGGCATCGACATATTGAAGCTGTCGCGGCCCGGCATTCCCGATTTCGACGAGCTCAACCGGATCCTGATGGACGCCACAGGCTGGCAGGTGGTGGCTGTGCCCGGCCTGGTGCCCGATGATGTGTTTTTCGACCATCTTGCCAACCGGCGCTTCGTCTCCGGCAACTTCATCCGCCGGCGCGACCAGCTCGACTATCTGCAGGAACCGGATATTTTCCACGATGTCTTCGGCCATGTGCCGATGCTCGCCGACCAGCGCTTCGCGGACTATATGGCGGCCTATGGCCGTGGCGGCCTCAGGGCGCTGAAATTCGGCACGCTGAAGCAGCTGGCACGGCTCTACTGGTATACGGTGGAATTCGGGCTGATTCAGGAGGACGAGGGCCTGCGCATTTATGGCGCGGGCATTGTCTCCAGCTATGGCGAGAGCGTCTTTGCGCTCGACGATCCCAGTCCCAACCGGATATTGTTCGATCTCGAGCGGGTGCTGCGCACCGAGTACCGGATCGACGACTATCAGCAGAATTATTTCGTGATTCCCAGCCTTGACGAGCTGCTGCGGGTGACGGTGGAGACGGATTTCAAGCCGGTCTATGACCGGATTGCGGGATTGCCTGACATCAGGATCGGCGAGATTGTCGAGGGCGACGTCGTGCTGACCCGGGGGACGCAGGACTATGCGCGGTCGCAGGCTGGGGAAGCGACGGTCGTCTGAACGCGCTGTGCTCCGCACTTGATGCGGCGCTGGTGCCCGATAGCGCCCTCTTGCCGCTAGAGCTCCGCATCAAGTGCGGAGCACAAGCCTAACATTCCCCGAAATAATCCGAGGCCAGCGGCGACTTCTTGCGGTGCGGCTTGCGGACCCAGCCATATTTCTTTGCCTTGACCAGGGTCAGGCACGGCCATTCATTGTCGAGTCGGGAATGCTTGAGGCGAAAGCCCTCGCGGACATAGGCGCGGACCACGTCGCTTTTCTGGCGGCTGAGCAGGCCGGCGAGCAGCAGCACGGTGCCGGCGCCGGATGCGGTGGCGATTTGCGGGGCGAGAGCGACCAGCGGGCCGGCGAGGATATTTGCGATGATCAGGTCGAACGGCGCCCGCTGCCGGAGCGCGGGATGGTCGAGGCCGTTGCTCTGGACCAGCCGAATATGGCTGCGGCCATTGCCCAGCGGGATCGCGTTCTGCTCCGCATTGGCCTCGGTGACGGTGACCGCGACCGGATCGATATCGCTGGCGATGATCCGGGCGTCCGGCCACAGATAGTGCGCGGCAAAGGCGAGCAGGCCGGTGCCGGTGCCGACATCGGCAATATTGCGGAACCGGTGGCCGGTGCGCCGCAGCTGGTCGAGGCTCTGCAGGCAGCCCATCGTGGTTTCATGATGGCCGGTGCCAAAGGCGCGGCCGGCGTCGATCGAGATACTGGTCAGCTTCGGATTGTCCGACGGCCGGTCGCTGGACGTGTGGACATGAAAGCGCCCGGCGCGCAGCGGTTCGAGTCCCTGCTGGCTCAGCGAAACCCAGTCCTCGTCGCCCAACTGCTCGACCATCGGGTCGACGTCAGCCTCTCTGGCCGAGGGTGACAATTGCAGGAGATGGCCGATCAGCTCAGGCTCCGGTTCGGTCTCGCAATAGATGTCGATCATCCATGCGTCGGGATGCTTCACGTCAATCTCGCTGGCGACGATGGTCGGCGTCGAGTCGCTCGAGCTGATGAACAGATTGTCCTCGGCCAGCGCCCGCGCCTCGGCGCGGGTGCAGGGGATGGAGACCTTCCAGGTCCCGCTCATCGCCGGGCCCGGTCAGGCATCGACATTTTCCTGTTCGAGCTTGTCGGTCGCCTCCATCCACAGCGCCTCCGCCTTGTCGAGCCGGTCCTGTGTCTCGGCCCGCAATTTCATCAGGTCGGACATCGCCAGATCGGCATGTTTCGGTTCCGCCGAAGCGGGATCGAACATCGCGCGGTCGATCGCGGAGATATCTGTTGCCAGCAGCTGCATCTGCTTTTCGGCGCTGGTGACGCTCTTGCGCAATTCGGTCTGCTGCTTGCGCCGCTCGGCCGCCGCGCGCCGTTCGTCCTTGCGGTTGCCGCCGTTGCCCTTGCCGGAAGAGGAGCCCGGCTGGTTCTTGCCGAGCACGAAATCGGTATAGTCCTTGAGCGTGCCGGCAAATTCCTCCGCCTTGCCGCTGTCGACCATCACCAGCCGGTCGGCGGTCAGTTCGAGCATGTGGCGGTCATGGCTGACCAGGATGACGGCGCCGCTATATTCGTTGAGCGCGTGGACCAGCGCCTCGCGGGCGTCGACGTCGAGATGGTTGGTGGGCTCGTCGAGAATCAGCAGATGCGGCGCATCGCGGGTGATCATCGCCAGCGCCAGCCGGGCGCGTTCGCCGCCGGACAGCTTGCCGACCTTGATCGTCGCCTTGTCGCCGGAAAAGCCGAAGCGACCGAGCTGGGCGCGGACCGCGCCGGGCCTGGCATCCTTCATCAGCCGGGTCATATGTTCCAGCGGGGTGTCGGACGTGTCCAGTTCCTCGACCTGATACTGGGTGAAATAGCCGACGGTCAGCTTGCCCGACTTGTTGATCGCGCCCTGTTTCGGCTCCAGCTGGCTGGCGAGAAGCCGGGCCAGCGTGGTCTTGCCGTTGCCGTTTCGCCCGAGCAGGGCGGTCCGGTCATCGGGGTCGAGGCGCATGTTGAGGCCGGACAGGATGATATTGTCGCCATAGCCCACCGATGCGTCGTCCAGCGTGATCAGCGGCGGTTTCAGTTCGGCGGGGCTGGGGAAATGGAAGCTGAGCGAGGGATCGTCGATCGCGGCGGCAATCGGCTCCATGCGGGCAAGGGCCTTGACCCGGCTTTGCGCCTGTTTGGCGCTATGCGCCTTGGCGCCCCAGCGGGTGACGAAGGATTCCAGCTTCTCGCGCTGCGCGATCTGCTTTTCGCGCGAGGAAGCGAGCTGTGCCTGGCGCTCGGCGCGCTGCTTCTCGAAGGCGTCATAGCCGCCGGGATAAAGGGTAGTGGTGCCGTGCTGCAGATGCAGGATATGGTCGACGACATTGTTGAGCAGGTCGCGCTCGTGGCTGATCACCAGGATCGTCGCCTGGTAGCTGGTCAGGAAATTTTCCAGCCACAGCGTTGCCTCGAGGTCCAGATGGTTGGAGGGCTCGTCCAGCAGCAGCACTTCCGGCTGTGAGAACAACAGCGCCGCCAGCGCCACGCGCATCCGCCAGCCGCCGGAGAAACTGTCCATCGGCTGCTGCTGGGCTTCCTCATCGAAGCCCAGTCCGATCAGGATCTTTGCTGCCCGCGCCGGAGCGCTGTGCGCCTCGATCATGTTCAGCCGTTCGTGAATCTCGCCGATACGGTGCGGGTCGGCGGCGGTTTCCGCCTCTTCCAGCAGCGAGGCTCGCTCGACATCGGCGGCGAGCACGGTGTCCAGCGGACTGTCCTGTCCCGCCGGTGCTTCCTGGGCGATATAGCCGAGCCGGGCGTCCTTGGGCATGTCGACGCTGCCGTCGTCGGGCTCCAGCATGCCGGCGATCACCTTCATCAGCGTGGATTTGCCCGCGCCATTGCGGCCGATCATGCCGACGCGCGCGCCCGGGGGCAGCGCAGCGCTTGCGCCATCGAGGATCACGGTGCCGCCAAGGCGCACGGTTATATTGTTGAAATTCAGCATGGGGAGCCGTTAGCCGAGCCTTCGCATTAGTGCAAAAGATAGCGTAAAAAACTTCACGTGCAAATATGCCCTGAAAGACTAGTATCTGGGGCAATCAGGAATTTTTCAGGAGTTTTGCTTTGTTTTCAGGTCGCACCATTGCCTTGTTTTCCGCCACCGCCATGATGCTCGGTTCGCAGGCACACGCCCAGCCCGCGGATCAGGCGATCGATATCAGCGCCGAGAAAGTGACCCAGACGGTCAGGACCATGACGCTTGACCAGTTTGAAGGCCGCGCCCCCGGCACCGCCGGCGAGGACCGGACGATCGGCTATCTGATCGGGCGATTCGAGGCTCTGGGCCTTGAACCCGGCGGGGTCGACGGCAGCTGGACGCAGCCCGTTCCGTTGCTGCACACCCGGCTCGGCCAGCCGGAAACGCTTGCCTATTCCTTGGATGGCGAGAGCACGGCCCTCAAGGCAGGCAAGGATATCTATGTGTCGACGCTGCAGCCGAAGGATCGGGCCGTGGTCGACAATGCGGAAATGGTGTTTGTCGGCTATGGCGTGACCGCCCCCGAACGCGGCTGGGACGATTTCAAGGATGTCGACCTGAAGGGCAAGGTTGCGGTCTTTCTGGTCAACGATCCGGATTTTGCCGCCGCTGCCGATGAAGCGGTGGCCGGGAAATTCGGCGGCCGGGCGATGACCTATTACGGGCGCTGGACCTACAAGTTCGAGGAAGCATCGCGGCGCGGTGCGGTCGCGGCCCTGATCATCCATGAAACCGAAGCCGCCGGCTATGGCTGGAGCGTCGTCGAAAGCCCGCAGGGCGAAAATTACGGCATTGCCAAGCCGGATGGCGACGTGACCAGCCTGGCGCTGCAGGGCTGGATCAGCGGCGAAACCGCGCAGAAATTGTTCGGCGATGCCGGACTCGACCTTGCGAAATTGCGGGTCGCCGCGAGAAAAAGCGATTTCAAGCCGGTGCCGATCGGTGCCACCCTGGCCGCCGACTATCCGGTGCAGCAGGAAACCGTGCAAAGCCAGAATGTATTTGGCAAGATCACCGGCAAGTCGCGGCCGGACGAAACGATCATCTATGGCGCGCACTGGGACGCTTATGGCGAGGGCCCGCCGGACGCCGAGGGCCGAATCTACCGGGCCGGCGCCAATGACGATGCGCTGGGCATTGCCGGCATCATGGAAATTGCGCGCAAGTTCAAATCCCTGCCGCAACCCGACCGGACGATCGTGATTGCCGCTTGGACGGCGGAGGAACGCGGATTGCTGGGTTCGGAAGTCTATGCGCAGGACCCGATCTATCCGCTGGAAAAGACCGTGGCCAATCTGACCATCGACGTGCTGCAGACGGCGGGCAAGGCAAAGGATGTCATCCTGATCGGCAAGGGGCAGGGGACGCTCGAGGATGACCTCGCCCGCTTTGCCAAAGCGCAGGGACGCGTGGTTACCGAGGAAAATCTGCCCGAACGCGGTCTGTTCTTTCGCGCCGACCATTTCTCGCTCGCCAAGCGCGGCGTGCCGGTGCTGCTGATGATGAGCCTCGCCGGTGCGTCCGATCTGGTGCAGGGCGGCCGAGCGGCCGGCCAGAAATGGATCGATGACTATACCGGCAATTGCTATCACGCGGCCTGCGATGCCTGGTCACCCGACTGGAATCTGGACGGAGCGCTTCAGGACATCAATGTCATGTTCGATATCGGCCAGAGCCTCGCCTATTCGGAGCGCTGGCCCGAATGGAAAGCGGGCTCCGAATTCAAGAAGATCCGCGATGCGAGCGGCGAAACGCGCGAGTAAGGGCGCCTTTCGCCATTGGCATTGATGGCTTGCAAGGTCGGGTTGCGGTTTCGTAGGGATATATACGTATAGGCTATTGCCGCCGCCAATCGCACCAGCGTCAGATGATCATGGCAAAAACGGAAACATGCAGACGGATAATTCACAGGCCATGGCGATGAACCTGTCCGGCGACTGGCTGATGTACCGCGATCTCGCCATCGCGCTGGCGGCGGGCTTGCTGATCGGCGTGGAACGAGGCTGGACGATGCGCGACGAGCACCGCGGCGGCCGCGTTGCCGGGATCCGCACATTTGGCCTGATTGCCGGGCTGGGTGGTCTGGTTGCGCTGATCGCGCAGAGTCTCAATCTGATCTTTGCCGCCATCCTGCTCGCCGCGGTGGTGATCATGCTGGCGATCAGCCATGCCAGGACGATCCATGAACCGGACGGGCGCAGCATTACCAATTTCGTCGTTTCGGTGCTCGCGCTCTGTCTGGGTCTGCTGGCGGTCAGCGGCTATCCCGCGCTGGCCATGGCGGGGGCGGCGATCGTGGCGGCACTGCTGGCGATGCGGTCGGAGCTGCACGGGGTGCTCAGAAAACTGGGGCCGACCGATATCAACGCGACGATCCGCTTTGCGCTGATCGCGCTGGCCGTTCTCCCTTTTCTCCCTGCTCGGGCCTTTGGGCCCTATGACGCATTCAACCTGCAGCAACTGTGGTTTGTGGTCATCCTGGTGACCGGGCTGTCGTTCGCGGGCTATGTCGCCAACCGGATTTTCGGGGAGAGCCACGGCACGGTGGTGACCGCCGTCATCGGTGGTGCCTATAGTTCCACCGCCGTCACCGCAGCCCTTGCCCAGAGACTGCGTGGGGCCGAGAGCAGCAAGCGTACCCTGTCGGCCGGGATCGCGCTCGCTTCGGCGGTCATGTATATCCGGGTGCTGCTGCTGACCTTCATCATCGCCGATTTTGCCTTCCTGCCGCTAGCCATGATCCTGGCACCGGCGGCGCTGGTGGCAGGGATCATCGGCTTGCTGCTGCTGCGCCGGAGCGGAGCCGCCAGAAGCGACGAGAGTGTCGATACGCGCAATCCGATCCATCTGCTGCCCGCCTTTTTCTTTGCCGCGACGGTGGCGGCCATGTCGCTGGCGGCGCGCTGGGCGGAAGCGAAGTTCGGCAGCAGCGGCATCGCCTATCTGGTGTTGATCATGGGATCGTTTGACGTCGATGCCGCGATCATCACCCTCGGCACGCTGCCGGCAGACACGATTGCATCCAATCTGGCGGGCTTTGTGCTGGCGATGACGGTGCTGGCCAACATGGTCTTCAAGGCGGGCGTCGCCGGCTTTACCGCCGGCTGGGAAAACGGACGGTCGGCCGTGCTTGCGCTGGCGGCGAGCAGTGTCGTCCTTGCTATTGCCGGAGCTGTCAGTTTCATGGTGCTCGGTATCCGCTTCTAGCGGACCGGGTCGCCGCTAGCTCTTGGTCGCCAGCCAGATCGTATGTTTGGCGCCCTTGCCGCTACTGCGGGCGGGGACGGTCTTGACCTCGACCGCGAAGCCGGACTTGTGCAGGCGCGAGGTGAATCGCGCATCGCCCTCGCTCGACCAGATCGCCAGGATACCGTTGCTGCGCAGCGCCTTCCTGGCTGCGGCCAGGCCCGCCATGCTGTACAGCCGGTCATTGGCTTCGTGAGTCAGGCCGTCGGGACCATTGTCGACATCAAGCAGGATGGCATCATAGTCGCGATCCGCTTTTGCGATGATATCGCACACGTCGCCGATGGTCATGGTGACGCGGCTGTCCTCTAGACATTTGTGCGATAACGTCGCCATCGGTCCGTGCGCCCACTGGACGATGGCGGGAATCAGTTCCGCCACTTCGACATGCGCCTGTGGCGGCAGCACCGACAAAGCCGCGCGCAAGGTAAACCCCATGCCGTAGCCGCCGATCAATATCCGGGGATTTTTAACCGCCAGCCGCTCGCAGCTGAGGGTGGCGAGCGCCTCTTCCGAGCCGCTGAGCCGGCTGTTCATCAGCTCGATCCGGCCGAGCATGATCGAATATTCGTCCGCGCCCTTGAGTTCGCGGCGGAACAGGCGCAATTCGCCGCCGCCGGGGATGGCGGCGGTATCAAGCAGTTCGCGGGCGATCATCGCACGAAGCTGGCGCCGTTGGCGTCGAGCACCGCGCCGGTCATGCTGGCGGGGGCATCGAGCGCGCAATAGCGGGCCATCGAGGCGATTTCCTCCGGCTGGGCAACGCGGCCCAGCGGAATGTCGGCGAGCAGCTTGTCGCCGCCGCGGCTGGCCAGATAATCCTCTGCCATGCCGGTCATGGTGAAGCCCGGGCAGATGGCGAAGGCCAGGATCTCTTCGTGAGCATAGGCCCTGGCGATCGACTTGGTCATCGCCACCATGCCGCCCTTGGACGCCGCATAATGCCAGTAGTCGGGGCCATCGCCGCGATAGGCGGCGCGGCTGGCGATATTGACGATGCGGCCGGGTTCCGCGCGCTGCTGGAAATGCAGCACCGCCAGCCGGCACAGCTCTGCGGACGCGGTCAGGTTGATCGTCATCGTCCGGTTCCAGCTCTCCAGCCAGTCGTCGGCGGTGATCGGATTGGGCTGGAACAGGCCGGCGTTGTTGACCAGCACGTCGATCCGGCCGTCGAGCCGTTCGAGCGCCTGCTCCCAAAGCAGCGGAGCCGCGCCGTCGCGGGTAAAGTCGGAGGCCAGCAGGCCATCGCTGCCCGCGGTGCTCTGGCCGACGACGGACACGCCGTCCTGGTCCAGCGATTCGATGATGGCCTTGCCGATGCCGCGGCTGGCGCCGGTGACCAATATATGTGTTTTTGTCTTGCTCATGTCGGCTGACTAGAACGACAGAGCGCGCGCGTCCATCGATGATGCAGATTTCGTCAAATGCATCGCCACTGCACAAGTTTGCACGAATAAATTATCCAAATCCAGCGCATCTGGTTTGCATGATACGCGCTTTTCGCTAAGGGAATGGTTCGATTTCAAAGACTCCGGCACGGGCCGGGGGGATTGCTCAGGGGAAGACCATGGCCGGCGCATCAGGTTCAGCATCGAACAGACCGCTTTCACCGCATCTGCAGGTGTATAAATGGGGGCCGCACATGCTGGTGTCCATCCTGCACCGGGTAACCGGGGACGGAATGGCGCTGGTCGGCGTGCCGCTGCTGGTCTGGTGGCTCTATGCCATTTCCGCCGGTCCCGAGAGCTATGCCTATTTCCAGAGCTGGTTCGACTTTCTCTATTTCGGCTATATCGTGCTGGTCGGCATGAGCTTCGCCTTTTTCGAGCATATGTATTCGGGCCTCCGCCATTTCGTGATGGATGCCGGTGCCGGCTACGAGCTGCAGACCAACAAGCTGTGGTCGATGGCCGTGCCTTTGGCGGCGATCGTGACCACCGGCGCGATGTGGCTTTACATCGCTTTCAAGAATTTCTGACAGATTAGGAATCGGAACATGGGTTCAGGAACCAATATTGGCCGGGTACGCGGCCTCGGATCGGCGCAAGAAGGCGCGCATCACTGGATCGTGCAGCGGGTCACGGCGGTCAGCAACCTGCTGCTCGTGCTGTGGCTGGTCATTTCGCTGATCCGGCTGCCGAATTTCGAGCATGAACTGATCGTCGAATGGCTGTCCTCGCCGCTGGTCGCGGTGCCGATGATGCTGATGCTGGTCAGCATCTTCTGGCATCTACGCCTCGGCCTGCAGGTGCTGATCGAGGATTATGTCCAGGATCATGGCGTCAAGTTCGGCCTGATCGTCCTGCTCAACTTTTTCGCCCTTGGCGGCGCGTCACTGGGTATCTTCTCGGTCGCGAAAATAGCCTTTACCGGAGTGGTCGCATGAAGTCTGAAACATCCACCCAGCCTGCCTACAAGATCATTGACCACACCTATGACACCGTGGTTGTCGGCGCCGGCGGCTCCGGCCTGCGCGCCACCATGGGCGCTGCGGAATCGGGCCTGAAAACGGCCTGCATCACCAAGGTCTTCCCGACCCGCTCGCACACGGTTGCGGCGCAGGGCGGCATCGCTGCCTCGCTCGGCAATAACACGCCCGATCACTGGCAGTGGCACATGTATGACACGGTCAAGGGCTCCGACTGGCTCGGTGACCAGGACGCGATCGAATATCTGGTGCGCGAAGCGCCGCAGGCGGTCTACGAGCTGGAACATGCCGGCGTGCCCTTCTCGCGCAACGAGGACGGCACCATCTACCAGCGTCCGTTCGGCGGCCATATGCAGAATATGGGCGAGGGACCTCCGGTCCAGCGCACCTGTGCCGCGGCCGACCGTACCGGCCACGCGATGCTGCATGCGCTCTACCAGCAGAGCCTGAAATATGACGCCGACTTCTTCATCGAATATTTCGCCATCGACCTGATCATGGAAGACGGCGAGTGCCGCGGCGTGATCGCGCTGTGCCTCGAGGACGGTTCGATCCACCGCTTCCGCAGCCACGCCGTGGTGCTGGCCACCGGCGG
>CAXIBD010000089.1:0-12133 GCA_964022135.1 uncultured Sphingomonadales bacterium
TCGCTCACCATTCACAAGAACACGCCCCGCTATCAGAACGAGAGCGTCAAAGCCGAACAACCGGATGCCTATATCCAGATGATCGAAACGGCCGAGATAGTGGCTGAACGCTATGGTATAAGCCGCGTCGATCAGGACGCTTTTGCGGCGGAGAGTCAGCGGCGTGCGGCAGAGGCCATAGATCAGGGCCGTTTCGAAGATGAAATCGCTCCCATGGCGGTAGAAAAGCAACTCTACGAAAAGGATGGCAGCAAAGCAGGAACGCAGAAATTGACCGTTGATACGGATGAGGGCATTCGCGCGGGCACGACCGCAGAAAAGCTGGCGGGACTGAACCCGGTCTGGAAAGATGGTGAATTTGTCAAACACGGCCGATTCATAACAGCCGGCAATGCCAGCCAATTGTCCGATGGCGCATCGATGCAACTCGTTATGGACGCAGATACCGCTCGTAACGAAGGCCAGAATATCTTGGGGCTGTACCGAGGTTTTCAGGTCGCAGGATGTGCGCCTGATGAAATGGGTATTGGGCCGGTATTCGCTATTCCCAAGTTGCTGGAAAAGGCTGGCCTTAAAATATCGGATATTGACCTTTTCGAAATCAACGAAGCTTTTGCTAGCCAGGCCATTTACTGCCAGCGCAAGCTGGACATCGACCCGGCCAAGCTGAACGTCAATGGCGGTGCCATCGCAATTGGCCATCCGTTTGGCATGACGGGCAGTCGTCTTACCGGCCATGCTCTAATCGAAGGCAAGAGGCGCGGCGCAAAATATGTTGTCGTGTCTATGTGCGTAGCGGGTGGGGTCGGCGCAGCTGGATTGTTTGAAATTGTTTAACCGATACAATACTGGAAAAACAAAAAGGCCCGGTTGCAAACAACCGGGCCTTTTTGTTTTTCGGAACACTTCTTGGTTAGAAGCTGAATCCCGCAGTCACGCCGTAGGTCGCGGGACGTCCGTAGTAGAATCCGCCGTAACCCAGGGCACCAAAATCAATGGCACGCGTTTCATATTCCTTGTTGAATATATTCTTGCCCCAGACTTGGACGAAACCCTTGCTCTGTCCGAAGAGGGGAATGTCTCCGAGACGCATTTGGGCATCAACCAAGGTCCTTGCGCGACCCTCAAGATCCCTTGCAAAGGGTGACGTCTGCGGCGTGGTGAAAAAGAAACGACTGCCCTCATAAGTAGCCGCAACGCGGGTCAGCAAGAACATATCATTTGCGAAATAATGTCGGTATTGAACCGCGCCGCTAGCAGTAGTCGACGGCAGATTGGTCTTCGAGAGCACCTGATCTGCAATGTCAATTACAGTGCCGTTCGCCTGGGTAAGTGGAAATTGTTTGATCTTCCGGTCTACATAGCCAAATGAACCACTGAACTGCAAGCCATCAATCGGTTCCACCGCCAGCTCGGCTTCAATACCTTTATACTGAGTCTTGCCGGCGTTTACCGTAAGCACACCGAAACCACCTCCGCCAGGGTTGGATACCGGCTGGCTAATCTGCTGATCCGAATATTCCGCATAAAATCCCGCCAGATTGAAACGGACCCGGTTGTCCCAGAACTGGGTTTTCAACCCAGCTTCATAAGACCATAGGATCTCGGGATTAAACGGAGCCTGTTGGGTCCGAACATTGAACCCGCCCGAACGATAGCCACGCGCTGCCTTGGCATAGACGTTTACGCCGTCCGAGACCCGGTAGTCCAATGTCAAATGACCGGTAGGTTCGCTGAAATTGGCAGTGGCAACGTTGGTGAACGGCGCGCTCTGATTGATCTTCTTTTCGTCCCAGGTATACCGCAAACCCAAAGTGATACCGACGTCTTCATTCTCTCCGAAGCGATATTCACCCTGCCCGTAAAGAGCGATAGATTCGCCTGAGGTTTGATAGGTTACGTTCGAAATATTTTCAATCACGCGATATCTCGTTCCAGGCGCCAAGCCATTAGCGAGCAATGGCCCCGCAGCTCCGAAATTTGGATTGAACCGCAATATTTGATCCACATCCAACGGGAACCCAGCAACTTGAATATTATCCTCGTTGCTTTTTTCATAGAAATAGAAGGCGCCTAAAACCCAGTTGAAAGGGCCATTTCCATTCGACAAGACTTCCACTTCCTGACTGAACTGATCCTGCTTGCGGGTGTTGCCCGTCGCAAAAAGTGATGTGGTTATGCTGGGAACCGGCAAACCGGATACAAAAGCCGCCGCACCTGCACTACCTGTGAAGGGAATAAGCAAGGCAGATGGGGTAATCCCGTTGAATAATGTTGCGTTGCTGAAGGCTGGAGCTGTTATTGCACCAAAACCATCAAGATCGGTAAATGGCTGCTTGCTGCGCCAGCTGCGATAGCCGGTCGTGCTGCGAAGTGTCACCCCGCCGAAATCATTTTCCATCTTGAACACATGACCATAAATTTCATTTTCATTTGGCAGATCATCGTCAAGGCAAAGCGCATCTTGCCGCGTCGCAGCAATGTTGAGGTTACAGCCGGGGGTTGTCGTGGCATTGGCCAGAAAGCCGGTAACTGTAGGGTTCGCAATTGTGGTTTGGAAAGCCGCAGCGTTCGTTACAAAGTCGGAATAATCGAAAGAATAGTAGATAGAACCGGTTTCGCCAATATCTGCCTCAAAAGCTACGCGAAAGGAGTCAACATTATTGGCGCCAGGATCTCGATTATCGCCGGGCGTCAAAAGATTATCTACATAACCGTCATTTTGAGAATGCGCATAGGTTAAGGATAGGCGGAGATTGTCATCCACCATGTTGCCACTGTTCAGGCGCACAAGCGCTTCACGAGAGTCCTGATTGCCATAGCCCAGTTCTACGTCCAACCCCATCTCATCGGTGGGACGGCGCATACGAAAGCTGACTGCACCACCGGTTGAATTGCGACCAAATAATGTTCCTTGGGGACCGCGCAAAACTTCAACAGCTTCGACATCCTTGGAGAAAACAACCGACGCAGCGCTCCGTCCGAGATAGATCCCGTCAACATATAGCGCTATGGACTGATCGAGCGTCAGCGATTCATCGCCGCCAGCACTAATGCCACGAATACCTACAACGGTCGCCATTGGATTAACCGTCCCAGGGTTGACGGTAAGGTTGGGAGCAAGGCCACTGAGATCACGAACATCTGAAAAACCCGTCAAGCCAAGCTGCTCTTCGCCTATTGCCGTGATTGCAACTGGCACATCCTGAAGATTCTCGCTGCGCTTGTTGGCGGTGACGATGATAACATTGTCATCAGATGCACCAGTTTCGTCCGACTGAGCCATTGCAGGCATTGACAAAGAAGCAAGGCATGTGCCCGCAAAGAGAATGGGAAACTTGGAACGGGTTAATATAGACATTTTGCTCTCCCCAGCAATTGTAATAAAATAGGATCTATGCCCCTGATAGGGATTAATCGCTTTTTTCGTAATTAATGTCAATCCAAATTACGCATTTTTAATATTATATAGCAAATAATTCATCTACTGCGAATTTTAACCGACTTTCATGCAACATCCTGATCGTGGAAAACTGTCGCTATCAGCCTCATTCCTAGATAAACTTGTCCGTATTTTCGGCGCCAAGCGTCATTGCACCAAGATTGCGCGCAAAGGCGGTAGGACTATTCGCAACATGCGCCCGAGCGATATGAATATCGTGCCAAAGCTGTTGAATCGGCGAACCGATAAATACGCTGCGGCCTCCGGCGACATCAAACAGCAGATCGATCGCCTTTATCATTTTTTCGATCACGATACTGGCCTGATAACGATAAAGTACCCGATCTTCGATCGCGACTTTGCCGCCGGCCAAGACCGTCTCCATCATGGAATCAAAATTAGCGAACATCACTGCTTCGGCTTCACTAATTAGGTTGCGAACCTCCGCGAGACGCCTGGTTACATCAGGATCCCCCTGCAACTTGGTTGGATCAGTACTACTTTTTGCAGAATTCTCCACAAACATCTTGATCGCCTTTTTCATGGCGCCAATGGCAGCCGATGAAACCACTCGAATGAATATCTGGGCCCAAGGAATATTGAATAACGGGCTTTCCTGACTGTGCGTGCCGTTAAAACCATCGATCTGCTTGTGTGTCCGATAATCGGGAACAAATACCGGCTTATCAATGACGACGTCATTGGACCCCGTGCCCTGCAAACCCATGCTGAACCACGTGTCTTCAATTTCATAGTCGCTGCGCGGTACCAAAAATGTGCGATAACCCTCACCAGGCACGATCGCGCCGAGAAGCGCCCATGTGCAATGGTCTGAACCCGAACTCCAACCCCAGCGACCCGAAAGCATGACACCCCCATCAACTTGCTTCGCTTTTCCCCCAACCGGGTTGTAAGAGCTCGAAACACATGTGTCCGGGTTTTCACCAAACACGTCGATTTGCGCCTGCTCATCCATAAGGGCGATCTGGAAGGGATGTACGGCGATAATGCCGCCTGCCCACGCGGTGCTCATATCAGCTTCCGCAATGCGAATATGGGCAGCAAAAAATTCCTGCGGCGAAAGCTCTAGCCCACCAAGCTTGATTGGCAGGAATGCGCGCATCAAACCTACTTTTTTCAAGGCTTCTATGCTCTCATCGGCAACACGGCGATCCTCCCGAGTCTTGTCACTATTCGCAGCAATGATCTTCAGCGCATCTCCGAGATCGGCCAAGCCTTTGCGCTCATGCAAATTTCCCGCATCATCTACTGCTATAGCTGCACTCGACATCACATCATCTCCTTGCTGATATTGCGTTATTAGTGGCACAACCCTCCGCTCCTGTAAACATTTTTCGTATTTTCTACGTCCTTTTTTTACGCATTCCATTATTTTAAATGCTTACAGACGTTGTTTTTCGGATATTACCGTGCAATATCGTTGTGCGAAAAACTCAACCTGACTGATCGGATTCAACTATGAAAAACGAAAGTGGAAAAGTTGTGGTCATAACAGGCGCCGCAGGAGGCATCGGCGCAGCACTGGCGGAAGAAGCATTGAGTCGCGGCTATCGACTTGCATTGGCCGACCTAGACACAGGCGCCCTGGGCATTCTTCGAGAGAAGTTTAAGCCTGATTGCATTTGTCATCAGCTGGATGTTTCTGATCCGGACGCAATGAACCAATTTGCTGAAGACATATTCAAGCAATTCGGCCGCGTGGACATGCTTTTCAATAATGCGGGTATTTTTAATACCGGCAAGATACTAGATCAATCACATCGGGGCTGGCAGAAAATTATGCAGGTCAACCTGTTTGGAGTTTTGAATGGCGTTCACGCATTCGGCCCGCGAATGCTGGAATCTGGCCTCCCATCACATATCGTCAACACCGCTTCCGTGTCCGGTCTCTTTGTTTCACCCATGGTCGGCGCCTATTCCGTTTCGAAAACTGCGGTTGTTGCACTCTCCGAAGTGCTACACTTTGAAATGATGGCCGAGGAAAATCCGGTAAATATATCGGTGATTTGCCCGGGTGCGGTGAAGACCCGGATACTGGAGGCCGATCGCCACGGTGACGACATGGGTCGATCAGAGAAAGCCGACAAGTACCTTGGCAAAATGCAAGATGCACTGAGTGAGAACGGTATGGAGCCGGAGGAATTGGCAAAGCTTGTGTTCGATCAGGTATTGGCCGGAAAGTTTTGGATCACTCCCCATCCGGACTTGCTGGAACCTGTGGTCACGCGTGCAAAGAATATTGTGTCCGGAATCAACCCTGTTTTCAGAATGACGCGAACTAAAAAATAGGGGCATAAACATAAGGGAAATTATCAACCTATCGCGAATGTCCCCTTCGCGCCCAATTACTGTGATCGGGCACCTTTGAAAAGAAACTGACCGGCTAGCCTCCTTCGCTTCAATAATTTACTCAACAACCTGATCCCTATCGGCGATGAGCAAATTTAGGCGTATAGCAATCGATGATGTGACGTCCCGCTTACGCTCATGCCTCAGTATCTTCAATAGATCGGCCCCCGGTCCAAGTCGTGCGATCGGCTTTCGTGCCTCCAGCGCATAGATCAAGCGAATGAGTTTGACCTCCTGCGATTTCGAGAAGACGTAGAACATGACGTGACCCCCAACGTTCATCCATTTGCGATTATATTCGCGACTTCGTTATTGCGCGAGCGAAGCAAGGGGCTGCGTAGCGTGCGCGCCGCTCGTTAAGGGCAAGCAAACAAAACTCGGGTTACAATTTTGCGCAATGCCATGAACCGTTATAAAAAACAGGGGCCGTAGCCCCTGCCTTATTTGGTGCAGTCAAGCTGCTTGTTAACAACTGGACCGTGATTTCTGTATCTTTAGAAGTATACTAATAATTCTGATTGTCAATTGGCTTGATCGGTTTAACCTTTCTTGACTTGAACAGGGGGATTCGGGGATGACCACATCGCTTGGCCTAGACATTGGTACAAACTCGATAGGATGGTGCCTGTACAAAGGCGACAGTATCATGGATATTGGCGTACGAATATTCTCCGATGGGCGCGACCCGAAATCGGGAGCAAGCTTGGCCGTTGACCGTCGGAATGCGCGCAGTGCGCGGCGGCGGCGGGACCGGTTTATCGGGCGGCGCGCGGCCTTGCTTCGGATGCTGCGTCAGCATGGCTTGATGCCGCGCGACCGACAGGCCGCAAAGGCACTGGAGGCGCTCGACCCCTATCTGTTGCGTGTGAAGGCGCTCGACGAGAAGCTCGCCCCGTATGAAATTGGCCGCGCACTGTTTCACCTTAACCAGCGGCGCGGCTTCAAGTCGAACCGCAAAGCTGACCGGGTGAGCAAGGCCGGTGAAGATGGCAAGATCGCAAGCGGCACCAAGGCACTAGATGAAGCTATGCGGATTGTGAAGGCCCGCACGCTCGGGGAGTTTTTGCTGGGCAGTGATCAGAAACGTGTTCGGATGCGTGATGATGCCGATGACTATGATTTCTATCCCGACCGGAAACATTATGAGGCTGAGTTTGATGCCATTTGGGATGCGCAAGCGAAGCATCATTCCGGCCTACTATCAGGTGAAGCGCGCAATGCCATCCACCGCGTGATTTTCTTTCAGCGGCCTTTGAAGGCCCAAGTTGTTGGCACATGCACCTTTGCCGGGTGGAACGGCGTACCCGGTGACGAGAAGCGCTTACCCAAAGCGCATCCGTTGTTCCAACAGCGGCGGCTGTATGAGGAAGTGAACCAGCTCGAGATCGTCACGCCGGGAGAAGAAGGCCGTAAGCTAACAATGGATGAGCGCGACACATTGATCCTGAAGTTGCGTGATAAAGGAAAGGTGGCTTTCACTTCACTTGCAAAGGCCATCAAGCTGTCTGCCGGCTCCCGCTTCAACAAGGAAAGTGAGAACCGAAAAGATTTGCTTGGCGATGAAGTGCGCGCTTCAATGTCTGACAAGAAACGCTTTGGCAGCCGCTGGCCGGATTTCGATTTGAACGAGCAGCTTAAAATACTGCACCGGTTGCAGGAGGAGGAGGATCCCGATGCGTTGCTCGCATGGCTGATGCGGACTTATGATCTGGACAAGGATACCGCGCTTGCTGTTGCCAATGCGCCGTTGCCCGAAGGGCATGGCCGTTTTGGACCGTCTGCAACAACAAAGCTTCTTGATGAGCTACAGAAAGACGTTGTTACCTATGCCAAGGCGGCAGAGCTGGCAGGCTTTCATCACAGCGATCAGCGTACGGGCGAATGCTTTGATACGCTTCCATATTATGGAGAAGTGCTGACCCGCGAAATTGCGCCCGGCAAAGATGATTATGGTGACGATCTGGAACGGCAGTTCGGTAAAATCACCAACCCCACCGTGCATATTGGCATGAACCAGCTGCGGCGGCTTGTGAACAGTATTATCAAGCACCATGGGCGCCCTGACAAAATTTATGTCGAGCTGGCGCGCGAGTTAAAGCTCAACGAAAAGCAGAAGTCAGACGCTAACCGGCAGATCAAGCAAAACACCGATGCGGCAAAAGCGCGCGGTGAAAAGCTCGTCGAAATGGGGCAGCGCGATACGGGCAGCAATCGAATGATGCTGCGCCTCTGGGAAGATTTGAACCCGAAAAATGCGCTCGACCGCCGCTGCCCCTATTGCGGCGAGCAGATCAGTTCAGAGATGTTGATGAATGGATCGATCGATGTCGATCATATCATACCTTATTCGCGATGCCTGGATGACGGAGCGACGAACAAGACTGTGTGCCATGCGCATTGCAACCGGCAAAAGGGGCAAAGGACGCCATATGAGAGATGGGGAGAGACAGATCGCTGGCCGGTGATTCAGGATCAGGCCGCACGGTTGCACCGGTCCAAACAATGGCGTTTCGGACCCGATGCGATGGAGCGGGTGGAGCGCGACGGCGGGTTCATTGCGCGTCAGTTGACCGACACCCAATATCTAAGCAGGATGGCCGCCAAATATCTGGGCGCGCTATACACACCGGATGAGGGGCGTCATGTTTATGCGGTAACGGGCCGGATGACGGCGATGCTTCGGCGCCTATGGGGGCTGAATGATTTGTTGCCCGACCACAATTGGGTAGAAAATGAACATAGCAACGCGCCCAAGAATCGACTCGATCACCGGCACCATGCGATTGATGCCGCCGTTGTGGGTGCGACCACACCAACCTTGATCCAGCAGATTGCCAAAGCGGCGGGCCGGGCGGAAAAACAAGATCTCGATAAAATGTTCGAAGGCTTGCCCGAACCCTGGGAGGGATTTCGCGATGACTTGCGTGAGCGCCTGCTCGCCACCACTGTCAGCCACAAGGCCGATCATGGCCGCAAAGTAGCTCCATCGCGGCACAAGGATGGCACATCGGGACAATTGCATAATGATACGGCGTATGGTTTGACCGGGCAAACCAATTTAAAGGGCGTGCCGATTGTTGTGTCGCGCAAGCCACTGCTGTCGCTCAAACCCGGCGACTTGACCGATCCAGAACGAATGACCGACCATGCACTACAGGATGCACTCTATGTCGCCACTCGCGAACGGACCGGAAAAGATTTTGAGAAAGCGCTGCGTGATTTTGCCAAGCGCGACGGGCCCTATCAGGGCATAAGGCGGCTGCGATTGTGCGAGCCACTCAAAGTTATCCCGATTAAGGATAAGGATGGCAAAGCCTATAAGGCCTATAAAGGCGATGGGAACGCCCGCTTTGACGTGTGGAGGATGCCCGATGGCAAATGGGTGACCAAATGGAAAGACCGAGAGGGCGTTGAGCATTCCGGCGTTGTTTCCATGTTCGATGCACATCAGCGCAGCGGGGTCGGTGAGGTAAAGCCGCATCCTGCCGCCAAGCGCGTGCTCAGCCTGCGCCAAAATGATCTGCTGGCGGTAGAGCGCGATGGAGGCCCGAGGGAGATTATGCGGGTTGTGAAGTTTGCAGCAAAAGGCGAAATCACATTTGCGAAGGACAATGAGGCTGGACCGTTGAAAGCGCGAAACGAACTTGCCAATGATCCGTTTCGCTATTTTACCTCGTCTGCATCCGGCCTGCAAAAAGCAAAAGCCCGGCAAATCCGCATTGATGACCTAGGCCGTATATTTGATCCGGGATCGCGCGATTAGGCGGCTTTAACAATTTTTTATCCATAAATTATTATCCTTTTACATGAAAGGATGCGTGTTTATGGACCGGATAGTCGATATTGCTACGGACAAGCTCCACCTGTCTGCGCATCGCGGCTTCCTGATTGTGGAACAGGACCACAGTGAAATTGGCCGTATCGCACTCGATGATATTGCGGCTGTGATCGTCCATGCCCACGGCGTGACCTGGACCACCAATCTGGTTGTTAAACTTGCGACACGAGGCTCGATGATGGTGCTGTGCGCCGCCAACCATGCCCCCGCCGCGATGATGATCCCGGTTGAGGGCCATCATGCCCAAAATGCTCGTTTTCGCGCCCAATGGGACGCGCCCCGCCCGATGATGAAACGCGCTTGGAAACAGATTGTAGTGGCCAAGATAAGGATGCAGGCCGGATTGCTTGCCGTACGAGGCCGCGAAGAAACATCCGCACTGGAATTTTTAGCCGCCCGTGTGCGTTCGGGCGATTCTGACAATATTGAAGCACAGGCCGCACGCCGATATTGGAGCGCGCTGATGGGTCCGGAATTCCGGCGGGACCGCGCAGCAGACGGCGCCAACGCGCTGCTCAACTATGGCTATACCGTGATGCGCGCGATGGTTTCACGCAGCATCATTGCCGCCGGGCTGCATCCCACGATCGGCTTGCATCACGCCAACCGGTTAAATGCTTTTGCGCTGGCCGATGACCTAGTGGAGCCATTTCGGCCATTGGTGGATGCCACCGTCCGGCAAATGCTGGACGAAGGTATAGAGGATGTAGATAGCATGGCGAAGCAGCGCATCGCCGCGCTGATATCCGCTGACCTTGATCGTCAGGGAGAGACATCGCCCGTATCCGTCGCCGCGCAGCGGCTTGCACAGTCCCTTGCCGCTAGTTTTGAACAGGGCCAATTGTCACTCGCGCTGTTCTCCGCCCCCGATACACTCAGCTGGAACGCGATAGCGCGGTATATTCCCGATGGGGAGATACAATGAATGCGCCTAAAAAAATCAAATCGGCAAAAAGCAAGTCCGACATGCATTATAGCGGATATCAACTAATGTGGATTCTCGTCATGTTCGACTTGCCTGTTGGCACACGCGAAGAGGCGCGGGCCGCAACAAAATTCCGCGAATTTTTGCTAGACGAAGGCTATGAAATGGCGCAATTTTCAATCTACGCTCGATTCTGTTCAGGCAAAGAGCAATATGAAACTTTTGTGCGCCACATCGAATCCAGTTTGCCAGATAAGGGCGATGTCCACGTTCTGGGATTCACTGATCGGCAATATGAAAACATCATCCGATTCTCCGGCCAAGCACGCAAAAGGCGGCGAAAAAATCCCGGACAGCTGGCATTATTTTGAAGAATTAAGCCCAGTTTCTGCACACAAATGTGCGGCCAATCGTCTATATTTCAAACAATTAGCAACACATCTGTCGTAGCAGATCAGAAATCACGGTCCAGCTGCAACCTTTCATGCAGAGTGCAACAGCTTTAAATGGTCGTAGCAGATCAGAAATCACGGTCCAGCTGCAACAGTAAGCGCCCTCGAACGCTGTAATGAACCGTCGTAGCAGATCAGAAATCACGGTCCAGCTGCAACGAACCCTGGAAGCCATCGCTGTTCTGGTGGGTCGTAGCAGATCAGAAATCACGGTCCAGCTGCAACAGCCCCATAAGCGGTGCCAGATAGTCGAGTGTCGTAGCAGATCAGAAATCACGGTCCAGCTGCAACTTCACGTTCTTCGCCACCAAACAGATTTGGGTCGTAGCAGATCAGAAATCACGGTCCAGCTGCAACCAGGTCTACATGGACGAGGAGCGCTGTGACGTCGTAGCAGATCAGAAATCACGGTCCAGCTGCAACAAGCGACGCAGCAATGAACTCATCTTGCGCGTCGTAGCAGATCAGAAATCACGGTCCAGCTGCAACCGTCGCAACGCTGCAGGGCAGGACTACGGTGTCGTAGCAGATCAGAAATCACGGTCCAGCTGCAACGCGACGAGGGTGTTGCCGCTGGCAAGACCGGTCGTAGCAGATCAGAAATCACGGTCCAGCTGCAACTAAAAGGATCAACGAATGACCGAAGAACAGGTCGTAGCAGATCAGAAATCACGGTCCAGCTGCAACATGAAGATTGAAAGCCCGTTAGTGGAGTAAGTCGTAGCAGATCAGAAATCACGGTCCAGCTGCAACAGCCAGGTGTGGTCATAGCCGTCTGGATCGGTCGTAGCAGATCAGAAATCACGGTCCAGCTGCAACACCTTATCCAACACAACCATTGAAAGCCTAGTCATAGCAGATCAGAAATCACGGTCCAGCTGCAACGCTGGTGGAACGCGATCTGGTTGGAGGTCAGTCATAGCAGATCAGAAATCACGGTCCAGCTGCAACCTGTTCGAGTTCAAGCCCAACGAGGACAAAGTCATAGCAGATCAGAAATCACGGTCCAGCTGCAACATGGATAGCCCCGAGGAAACAGTCGCAAGGGTCATAGCAGATCAGAAATCACGGTCCAGCTGCAACACCTTATCCAACACAACCATTGA
>CAXIBD010000090.1:0-11672 GCA_964022135.1 uncultured Sphingomonadales bacterium
AGACGCAATCGCGTCCTCGTAAAACTGGTGCGGACGGCGGGACTCGAACCCGCACCCAGATTTCCCCTTTCAGAGCCTGTATCCGGGACGGGCGATTACCCTCAAAGGACGATCCGGAAGCACCTGCATGGATTAGCCGAGGGCCTCGGGGCTGCCGCACAAGTGCCGCAACATCGCTGGCATGGTCGAGAACGGCAGAGAATAATGCGTCTCGGATTCCACGATACGGGTTGCAATGCGGTTGCCGTGAACAGCTTCCAGCCGTTCGCCCAGTTCGGCCACCAGTTCGTACATATGTTGCTTCAGGCCGGTTTGCGCCCGATCTTGCTCAAGCTTCCCGGCGGCGAGAAACAGGCGCCGCGATTGTTCTTGTGAAAACAGGGTGTCCAAGTCCGCTTGCACTTCGTTGCCGAGAAATAGCGACGGCGAGAAGACCGAGAGGTCGCCAAATAAATGCGGGAACTGCGTTGCCGCCTGAAGCACAAACAGTCCCCCGAGAGAATAGCCCGCCAAAGCCGGGCGGCGTTTCAAATGCGGCAATTCCGATTCGATCGCCGGCAGAACGCGTTCCGTCAGATATGACAGCAGTTCCGGTCCGCCGCCGGTTTTTTCAATCCCGAGCGCTCCGAGGTCGGCCGCTTCCATGGTGAGATATTCTGCGCGCTTGCCGTAAAGGTCGCCAAATTGGTCTGCGCCAAAGCCAACCGAATATATCGCAACCGGCTCGATTTCGCCCCCTACCAACATTGCTTGAACGGTGCCGATTATCGCCTCACCGATCAATTCATCATCAAGGACCACCATCGCCCGCTGAACGTTTTCACCTGGTATCCAGCAACGAAGTTTGAAGATATGGGCATCCCCGGCAACAACAGTGAGGCTGTCGCTGGCCAATAGCGGCATGTATTTGATCGTCTGGTCCAAAATTCTGGATCACCTCTATTGCTAAATATGGTGGAGCGCAGCGAGAACGAACTTCAACTTGCATATGTGGTTAAAAAATGCAGTATTAAAAGACAATGAATAGTCCCGAACAAATTGTAAAGCAATGTCGTGATGCTTCTTATGGCGACTATCCGTGGGATCTTCTACTGGCGAATATTGCCGAATGGGTGGGCGGTGACAAGGCCATACTGATGCATAAAGCGGGCGTCAGCGGCTATAATCTGTCGACCTCATATAATCATGATCCGGATATTGAGAGACTGTACAATCAACGCTACTTCCATCTTGATCCGAGGGCGGAACGAAGTCTGAAATTCGACGTAGGCTCGGCCTATACCAGTCAGCAAATTGTTCCCAATTCCAGCTATAGTGATACGGAATATTACCAGGACATAACACTCGGGGGCGATATCAAGGATAGCGTTCATGGCGTGATAAGCGACGATTTCACTCTGGGGCGCCGGGCGATAAGCATACAGCGCGGATTCAAATCCGAATTTTTTGACCAGGCGAGTCTCGAAAAGCTGAGATTTGTAATGTCGCACCTCCGCCGGGCATTCACCAACTCATTGCGCCTGGTGCCCATTCTCGCGCGACACGAGGCGGCTGATGTTCTTGTTTTTGGACTGATCGATCCGGCATTCCATCTTCACATGGTCGACGGTTCGGAGTCGCAGCCGGAAGAAATTTTCAGGATTGACCCTGCGATCCCGCGGCTGGTGGTGAATGACGAGACGTTGGCCGCGGCTCTTCCCGATATCATACGTCGGGCGGGAAGGGGGCATCGGAGCACGATACGTCTGGCCAATAGCAATTTCTCCCTCAGCCCTGTCCCGCGCGCTCTGGAATGGATTGACCGGAAAGAGGTGGCCCTGTTCGTCATAAGCGCTCCGGGACCGGTCGCTGATACCAGATTGTTTGCCACGGCTTTCGGTCTTACCGACCGGGAAAGTCAGATTCTGCAGCAATTGGTGGCGACTCAGGACAGGGAGCAGATTTGTCGAGAGCTGAAAATATCGAGCGAAACCTTGCGCTGGCACATCAAGAATATTCTTTCGAAATGCGGTCATTCAAACGGAGTCGACCTTGTTCATGCGGCACGGAACAACGTGTTGTCCAACCGCCCTTAGCCATACCCCCCCCCTCGGGGT
This sequence comes from uncultured Sphingomonadales bacterium, assembly GCA_964022135.1. Classification (GTDB taxonomy): domain Bacteria; phylum Pseudomonadota; class Alphaproteobacteria; order Sphingomonadales; family Sphingomonadaceae; genus Parasphingorhabdus. Next base: position 2,097 of record CAXIBD010000090.1, read on the forward strand.
GGTGACGTTACGTGATGCAACACCTATCGTCATCGCAATATCGATCAAGTGAGGGGGTTATCATTTCAGCACAAAGGTAGAACAGCTATTTGCCCTCCCCGGCACCAGAGCGCTCGAGTATCTCGTTCGATCTGCAGTGTTTTGCCGGGCAGCACGATGTGGAAATCATGTTTTAAGCGGCAAAGTCGAGACGACCATTGAATGTTGAAAATATTATATTTGTATATTTCAATATAGATTTAATATTAACTCAGATTACATCGAAATTAATGCACTAAGTATTACTTTTTGTAATGCGGATTGATTCATAACAACAATGAATATCAAGCAACATGTATCGATATGATACACGTGCCACATATGTCAATATATAATCGCATTGTTTGCTTGGAAGCGTTGAAGATATTGTGTTAACGTCAGGTTAATAGATTCGAATCGGCTTAGAAAGGCTCTGTTTTGTCGGATGCAAGGTGAAACAGGGCCTAATGATCTAAGTTTTAAACCGAACTGTCTGGATTTGATTTGTGGTGTGCTCGGAGAGAATTTCAGTTCTTCTTGTGCGAAAATCGAGGGGTAAGGTCGATTGTGCCGAAACAGGAACGACATGCATCAAGGATGCGGCGTTGGACCGTCGGAGCTTTTGGCAAGCAAGGAGGAGCAATGAGTAATTTTTCCCACTGGTTATGTGGCGCGGCTTTATGCGTTGTAGCGGCAGCGCCTGCGCATGCGCAGGACATCGTCTATGAGCCCGTCAATCCGAGTTTTGGCGGCAACCCGTTCAATTCCAATCACTTGCTTGGAATTGCAAACGCCCAGAACGACTTTCGCGATCCCAGGTCTGCCAGTACCTCATCGCAGGCCGATATTTTTGCCCGGCAGCTTCAATCGCGATTGTTGTCGTCGCTGTCCTCGCAGATTGTGGATGCCATTTTTGGCGATAATCCCCAGGAACAGGGGACGATCAGCTTTGGCGGACAGACGATCATGTTTTTCCGCTCGCTCGACTCCGTTACCCTGACAATTACGAATGATGATACCGGCGAAGAGACCAAAATCGTCGTGCCACTGTTTCTGGAAGTCAACTGATGAATATTGCACAGATTCTACCTCGTGCATTGTTCGGTCTCATGGCCACCAGTGCCCTTGCCGCCTGCACGACTGTCGGCAACAGCGGCCGCGATTTCATGCCGGAGCAAACGTCGTTCGCCTTTTTCCCGAGCAAGACACAAACACAGTTGCTTCTCAACGACCTTCCGTCGCCGGAGCGGAGCGTCGCGGTTGCCGTCTACGGCTTTACGGACCAGACCGGCCAGTTCAAGCCGAATGAGACCGGGCAAACCCTTTCGCGGGCAGTGACCCAGGGTGCGGGGTCCATGCTGGTGAAAGCTCTGCAGGAGGCGGGCCGGCGCAGCTGGTTTACCGTCGTCGAGCGCGAGCGCCTCGATAATTTGTTGAAAGAGCGCCAGATCATCCGCGAAATGCGCCAGCGCTACCTCGGCGAGGAGAATATCAATGCGCAGGCTTTGCCGGCCCTGCTGTTTGCCGGTGTTTTGCTCGAAGGCGGGATTGTCGGTTATGATACCAATACCGTTACCGGCGGTGCCGGTGCAGCATTCCTCGGAATCGGTGCGCGGCAGGAATATCGTCAGGATACGGTGACGGTTTATCTGCGGGCGATATCGGTACGCACCGGGGAGGTGCTGACCAACGTTACCGCTTCCAAGACGATCGCATCGCAGGCGATTGGTGCCAGCGCTTTCAAATTTGTCGCCTTCCGCGAGTTGCTGGAGGCGGAGGCCGGCATAACGACCAACGAACCGGACCAGGTCGCCCTCCAGCAGGCCATCGAGAAGGCGCTCTATGGCGTGATCATGGAAGGTGTCGAGCTCGAACTCTGGCGCTTCTCCGACATGGAGAAAGCCTGGCCGATGGTGGTCAGCTACAAACGCGAGCGCGACGGCACCTACGATCCCGAGGATGTGCAACGCGCGGCCCAGAAATGGCGCGAATCGGGCCCCATGTCCGTCATCGAAAACAATAGGGAGGAGAAACAGGGCAATGGCTCGTGATGCTTGTCACGCGCTCGACCAGGGCGATGGCATAGTTAAAATATTACAAAGATGATTATCTGCATCTCCGGGTAATCACAAAAAAAACGCAGGAGAAAAATGCATGCAAAGGAGTTGCTGCTCCGATGCACGCTAGAAAATGTAGCTCGGTGATTATCCGATTAGTGTATCGGCGTCTAAACGCGCCGTAACACATGGAGTATCGCCTTTTTAAAGAAGGAATGCAACCATGAAGAAACTAGTATTGACAACTGTATCCGCCGCGGCACTGATGATCGGTACCCCGGCTCTGGCCCAGCAAACATCGGAAATTGACCAGATCGGCGCGGACAACAGCGCGACGGTTGACCAGACCGGCGGGAATGAAGGCGTTTCCGATATCGATCAGGACGGCGACGACAATGTGGCCGAAGTGACGCAGAGCGAGAATCCAAACGCGGGATCGGCTACGTTCAGCGTACCTGCCAACAAGGCGACGATTGATCAGGAGGGCGACAATAGTCGTGCCCGGGTGACGCAGAACAGCACCAATCCCGGGGGTCAATCCAACGTGGCGACGATTACCCAGAGCTCGAGCTATGATCCAAGCGACTCTGGTGCGGACAGCACCGTCCCGTCCGGTTTTGCGAACAATGCACGGGTTATCCAGGATGGCGAAGACAACCAGTCCACCATTTCGCAGACCGACGGCAACCCAGGGGGTCTGACCGGTGCTGCAGCCTATAATTCACAACAGGGCAGCGGACATCGTTCCACCATTACGCAGAACCAGCTGGGTTCTGGTGCGGAGTTTGATCCGGATTCCCGTGTCGATGTATTCCAGTCAGGTACCGACAACAGCTCGACGGTTTTGCAGCGTCGTCAGGCCAACAGCCTGATTATCGACCAGTCGGGATCGGGCAATAGTTCCGATGCGGAACAGCAGAAACAGAACAATACCGGTACCGTGACTCAGTCCGGAGTTGGCAATGTCAGCGATTTCTTCCAGAATCAGGACTCGACCGGAACCGTTGTGCAGAGCGGCGACAACAACAATAGCAACCTGTCGCAAAGCAACAACTCCGTCGCCTTTGTTGACCAGATTGGCAATAATGGCACCTCGGTGGTCAATCAGGGCGGATCTGAAAACAACGCCGATGTCTCACAATTGGCCGGTAGCACGTTCGCCAGTTCCGATATTCAGCAGACGGGCACCAACGGTGATGCAACCGTGACGCAAGGCGGCGATAGCAACCAATCGGACATTATCCAGAGTGGCAATGCGCAAACCGCTTCGCTGATCCAGACCGGATTCAACAATGACAGTCTGATTACCCAGGAAGATGGCGTCGGCTCCGGAGGAAATATCGCCTCGGTCGACCAGTCAGGCGACAACAATCTGTCGGATATTTTCCAGTCGGGCACCGGCAACACGGCGGATGTAACCCAGGCCAGCAACCTCAACGTATCGGATGTGAGCCAGACTGGGTCCAGCAATACCGCGACGGTCAACCAATAACCGAAAGCAGATAGCCGGTACCCGCTATCGGGTGCCGGTCACTGTTGTTCCTATACGGAGAAGAAAAATGAAAAAGACATTTTACACCACGGTGTCGATCGCGGCCTTGCTAATATCGGCCCCGGTCATGGCTCAAAACAACACCAGCGATATTGATCAGGCAGGGACGGGCAACGACGCCACTGTCGACCAGAGTGTCGCGTCCAACAGCGGATCCACCATCAATCAGAACCAGGTCGATGGCGGCGCAGGCGGCGGCAATGAAGCCGAGGTAATCCAGGCAGGCGCGGGCAATGACTCTACCGTCAACCAGGACGGTGAAAACAACGACGCCTTGGTCGAGCAGGCAAATGGCGCGATCTCGACTGTGGGTCAGGAAAGCAGCGGTTCGACGAACAGCCCGGTTCTTGGCAATCGCGCAAACGTTGATCAGGACGGTGCCAGCGAATCCATGGTGGCCCAGCTTGGCGACAATAACGAAGCCAATGTCGTCCAGACGGGAGACGGAAACATCTCCTATGCCGATCAGGGCGGTCCACCGCCCGCCGTCGCCAACAAGACGGGTGACAATAATGGCCTGATTGGGGTGACCCAAGCTGGAATGGCCAATGATTCGTCGGTCAAGCAGCGCGCCGACAACGCCATCGTGACGGTAGGTCAGGACGGTATCGGCAACGAGTCCGATATTTTTCAGGGCGCCAATACCAACAACCCCAACGACGAAAATGGAGACAACTCGGTAGCGGATGTGAGCCAGACGGGGAATGATAACCGCTCTGATATCCATCAGGCCAATGACGACGTCACAGCATCCGTCACTCAGGACACCTCCGGCGTTGCTTCAAACGGTTTCCCTTCAAACGATTCGAAGATAACCCAGGCAGCCCGCTTTGGTGATGCAGTTGTCGTGCAGAAGGGTGTCGGTAACGATTCAACCATCTATCAGGGAACAGCCGGACGTTCATCCCGTGCGAATGTCTCCCAGACCAACATGACGGGGGGGACCGACAACATATCATCCGTTGCCCAGGCGGCGGTTCGATCCAACGTCGATATCGACCAGAACGGTGAAGGCAATAGTTCGACCGTTGTGGCGAATGGCGCAAACCGCAGTTCAGGCGCACCTCAGGTGAGTGTCAATCAGGACGGTATCGGCAATGCCTCGGGCGTGACGCAGTCCGCAGATGCATTCGTCGATGTCGATCAGCTCGGCGATGGCAACGCTTCGGCAATTCTGCAAAGTGTTGGTTCCGACGGTGCTTCGGCAGTCGTACTCCAGACCAGCGACGACAATACATCGGTGATCACGCAGAGCGCCGGTGCGACGGCCGACGTAACGCAGGGTGGCGGGGTCAATCCATTTGGGCCGCGCAACTGGGATGGCAGCGAATTGCCGCCTCCTGCTGGCGGTGGCACGTCCTATGCCAACAATGTGTCGCTGATCGATCAGACCGCTGATGGTGCGTCTGCCACGCTCAGTCAGGATGGCGTCATCAACCGGTCGAACATCATGCAGAGCGCCGAAGCGTCTGCCGATGTGTCGCAATCCGGCGTGTATAACACTTCGATTGTTGACCAGAGCGGCACCGCATCTGCAATGGTGAGCCAGAGCGGATCGCATGCGCGAAATGCCTCTGTGATCAACCAGTCGGGGAGCAACAGCTCTGCCGATGTCACCCAGGACGGTTCCGATCTGGCGCCGCCTGCCAATGCTCCGACAAACGTCTCCTTCCTGGACCAGAGTGGCGACAGCAATAACGCTGCGGTGTTCCAGTCCGGCGACGAGAATCTGTCGGACATCGACCAGTCCGGCGATGCAACTCTGGCTGACGTTTCGCAGACGGGTACCAACCTGACGTCCAATATCACCCAGACCGGCATCCTCAACGGTGCGCAGGTAACCCAAACCGGTGACGACAATGAATCGACGATTTTGCAAAGCTCGACAGTCCTGAGCGGCGCGGTCGTGGACCAGTCCGGCAGCGGCAATGGTTCGACCATTACCCAGGGAGTCATCGGTGGTCATCAGGCCAATGTTTCGCAGACGGGAAATGACAATATATCGGAAGTGACCCAGGGCGGATTGCTGAATTCCACCGGCGAATATTTCGACGAAACCGCAAGCGGCGTCAATCAGGACGGTGACAATGGTAACTCGGTGATCAACCAGTCTGGCGGTTTCCAGTCGGCTTTTGTCGAGCAGCTTTCCGGCAGCGTCATGGCACGGTCCGAAATTGACCAGGGTACCAACGGCGTGTTCGGCTTTGGCGCCGGCTCCGGTCAAATCGCAGAAGTGATGCAGGGAGGTGCCAATAACGGCTCCGATATCGTGCAGCGCGGCAGCGAGCAGACTGCGATCGTGGATCAGAGTGGCGCACGCAACGAGTCCGACATCAACCAGGGAACAGTCATCGCTGGAATCAATGGTGGATCGGGCAACACGGCTGACGTTACGCAGACCGGTGACGATGGCACCTCGCTGGTTGACCAGTTTGGAACCGATAGCACGGCGACATTGACCCAGGGTGGTATCGGTAACGATTCGACCATCTTCCAGAATGGCGACAGCAATATTGCTGAAGTCACGCAGGCTGGCATGGACAATGAATCGTTCGTCACCCAGATGGGCAATGGTAACGGTGCGGAAGTCACGCAAACCGGTACCGGTGCACTCAGCACGGTGGACCAGATTGGCAGCGGCAATAGCGCCACGGTCAGCCAGGGCGGCATCTAGACAAATATATCGTGTGCCTGGCAGTCGGCTAGGCACACGATATTCTGGTTGCGCGGATTCGATGTCCGGCGCGCCATATGAGGAGCTTATGTCATGATCAGGAATGTTCTTGCTGCCCTAGCCGTGATCGGACTCGCAACGGGGAGCCCCGTATCGGCAAAAAACAACAAAACTCCGGGCGGTGATCCGTGTGGCAGCGGCCAGGGTCGCGGCACCGGAAATCCCTGCAACGGCAACAACGGCAATGTCGGGGCAAACGGCAACTCCGGCGGGCACGGAGGACCCATTAACGAAATTCCGAAACCCGATGGTTCGGACAGCGGCGCCTATATCGTCCAGATCGGGGCGACCAACAGCGCTCGCATCGATCAGGCCCGATCCAGCCATTACGCGCGGATCGTCCAGGACGGGCAGGACAACAAGGCTACGGCCGATCAAAGGGGGAGCGGGGCCCAGTTCACCGAACTGTCCCAGCACGGCAATGAAAACGAAGCAGAAGTCATTCAGCAGGGCGATGGTGAAAATGTTCTCTATGTCCTGCAAAAGGGCGATCTCAATCATGCCCGGGTCTATCAGAACGAAGGTGGCACGACCTATAATGCCGCCGTTGTCAGCCAGGACGGCCATGGCAATGATCTTTTCCTGACCCAGGATGGCAGCGACAATCAGGCGAGCCTTGTGCAAGAGGGGACATCAAATGCGATGACCGCGACGCAGTCGGGCGATGCCAACCGGCTTTCGTGGAGCCAGAACGGGTACGGACTGTCGGATCTCGCCATTGAACAAACCGGCGGAGCGAACGTCCAGATCAGCCAGACGAACGGTGGTCGCTAGCAGAGTGAAAATGCCGGAATGGTCGGCGGCGCGGCAGTTTTCTGATGCTGGTGCCGATCATAACAAGCAACAAGAGAGGCATGGATAGAATTGTGAAAATTCATACCCCTTTCTGGAGTATCCCCATATTGGCTCTCGGTACGGCCGAAAGCGTCGTTCCATCTGCCAGAGTGGTCATTGCAGAAACAAGCAGGACATCGGAATCCGTTGCTGCGGTCCCGATCTCCCTCTCCCCCAAGGCTTCCGCGGGTGTACAGGACAGTCTCTTGCGCCAGCCGGTCGTCGACAACCGGCAGGCAAGGCCAACAGTGGCGTCCACCGATCTTGAAAAATCAGGTTCCGTCGGTGCAGTGGAAAGCGCTTCTGTGAGCATTGCGGAAGAATATCGGCAGCCCGTACCCGATAAGAGGCAATTTGGTACGACGGTCAGTGACGGAAAAGTCGGGGTATCCGCTGAACCAGGCGAGGCCGGTTCTCTGCCCGCTGCGGTCGACTTGGCGGCGACCAGCACCACGATCAGCCATCGGCCTGAAATTGATGCCGGAACCGGTGCCGGAATATCCATCCCTGGCCGATCCGGACATCAGCCGAGGCTGGAAAGCATCAGGCCGGCTGATCGCAGGCGACAGATCTATGGTACATCGGCACGAAACGCGGACAAGGTCTATTTCCCGCAACAGTTTGGCCAGTCCGTAGGGACGTTGAATGCGAACGCCGGAAAGCAACTTGAGCTTCTGCAGCCCCCGATATCTGTGGGGCAGGCAAATGGAGACGGTCGTCAGGTATCCGCTGGTCGATCGCCAGAGGAAACGGCAGGCGTGCCGGTTCGCGAACGCCCACAGCCCACGACGAGCGGCGTAGATGAGGAGGCTCTTCAAAACGGTGGCTATTTCGAGTATGAATCGATCGCAGAGCCAAGTGTTTCAGATCATGGTGTCGTGGTGGCAGAGGCCGGGGCTACGGGCTCAGCCCAAGCGGCTGCGGGTGAAGGCGACGCTGGTCCGCCTGCATCATGGGAACCGCTGGTCGGGACAGCAACATCGGGATTGCAACAGGAGATGGACGATGCAGCATGATGGATATGTTGACAGGAGGATTTCCCCGACCCGATTTTGTGAACGGGGGTTCTGCAAAGGCTCTGACCGATGGCCGAAAAAACAGATTGGGCGTTGGACATGATTGCTATCCTTGCCTCTGCTTCCGTCTTGATGCTCGCTCTGCAGCCTGTCACCACGATGGAACAAATCGGTTCCGATGACGGCGCCGCTGCGAACAGCACGGTGACAATAGCGGTGGATCCGCTCCAGGATGTTCCGCGCCCGGATGGCCCGGATGCAACGAATGTCAAAACGCAAGTCTATGACCAATTGTCTGCCGAATCCGGACTGGGAGCTCCACCTCCGCAACTGACGGACACTTCTTCCAGCGGTCCGGTCCACCAGTTGTCAAGGCGGGATCGCAACACGCAATCGACCCCATCCCTGTCTGAGCGGCGGCAAGGCTTTGATACGGCGACGGTCAAACTGGAAGGCACTGATCGGTGCAGCGCAGAACTTATTTCGGCAAACGACCGGGAATTGTGCGACCGCGTGATCGAAAACCGCTCTACCGAATTTCGCGGACCGCAGCCGACGAAACTTTCTCCCGAGCAAAAGTTGCTGGGTGAGCGGGATTTCGATCTTGTCCTGCGAGGGCCAGAAGGTGCAGCGAGGCGCCTTGCAAAGAGCCAGAATACAGCCGACGATGCCGATAATCAGGCGATTGCTTCGCTGGTTCTGAACAACCCTCCCCCCGACAGGGAGCAGGCCGGCCCGGGCGACGATGCCGCCGATATAGGGTCTGAAACCCAGGCGTTGATCGATGCTATCGTCAGCACTGTCGCCGCGCCGAGGTAAATGATCATGCCCTTGCCATCATTCATAACCGTAACATGCTTATTGCTGGGAACTGCAACGATGACCGATAATCAACCAGCGCGATCCTTGGATATTGAGGTTACGGAAACCACAGCCGGTCAGCTCACTGTCGTGCTCAAGGGCTATTCGAGCACGAACCAGCGGGTGTCCTACGAGCTGGAAACCCGCGGATTATCGAACGCGGTTCACAAGGGCAGCACCACATTGGCCACCAATTCACCGGCATTGCTCTCGACCATGAATTTTTCTCGATCAGATTGTTGGTCGGTGACCCTGAATGTTACAGAGGAAGTGGCCGGGACCTATCGCATTGTGCGCGGCAACGAATGCGATTAAATGGCCAGCGATCGCCGCCGCCGCCGCTGGCTGTTTGGGAAATTGAAACCGACATTATTCAACTTGGCTGCTGATGACAGGTTTCAAGGCACCAATATTCTGTCGATAAATGCCAAAAAGCCTGGTTTTACCAGCTGGTGCGGACGGCGGGACTCGAACCCGCACACCCATTTCGGATAGCAGATTTTA
>CAXIBD010000091.1:0-11574 GCA_964022135.1 uncultured Sphingomonadales bacterium
TGAGGGCGCATTTCAGACAGTCGGCAATTGAACCGGTTCCGGACAGCCTTCTTTTGGTCATCCTAGTTTGCGAGGCTACCACTCTACTACAACCCATTGCAGAGATATTGGAGCCCAGGCAGAACTCCGTGATCTGCACTTTTACAGTTCTTAAGTGCTGATTCCGGTGCTCAGTCGTTCACCCAATTGCGATGACTGGAAGGCCGTCGCGCGATGCGGGGTGAGCCTGCAGGGCAGTGTCAACGTGGTACCGGATCTTCCACAACATCCGATGTATTTGATCGACCTCGTTCTCCTCGAAGTTTAACGCTTCACCGCCGCGCACTGCCAAGAAGTCATGGAATTCGCCATCCTGCAGAGGCGTTCGCCAGATTTCCAAACCCATACTGGTGAAATCGCTATCTGAGTGCGCGTGCAGCTTGTTTCGGTATGTGAGCAGCCGCTCGTGAAGCCGCATTTCCTCCGGTTCGAGTTCAAGATCGGGTACCATATTCCAGTTGAAGTGTGGTGCGACTTGACCGCGCGACTGGGCGAAGGGTCGACCGTATGCGACGACCATTGTTGTTTCGTAGCAATGGAACCTACGTCTCTTCCCATTGCTATGACTCTCAATCCAATCGCACTCTTCGATCAAAAAGGTTGCAGCACTCAATGCATGGCGAAAATCCCTCGCCGACATTGCCAGCCGCATAAGTTGCTGATGTTCTTTTTCTTCGCGTGTCGATTTAGATCTGCTCATTAATAAAGGATGGTCGAAATCATCGAATTCAGCAAGGCATCGACTCTCATACTCCGATATCGGCCGGTCCGCATTTGGGCTTGTTGTATCAATAGCTCTTCGTCCGAAATGAGGGCGCATTCCAAACCGGCGGCAATTGGGCCGTGTGTGGACGGCCCTCCGTTGGCAAGGTTTTTTTGAGGCAATGCTTTCCGCTGGTTGGAGCGGCCATGTGTCCGGCCTTTTGTTGCGGCCTTTCAATGTGCCGCTGGCCATGATGCCTTTCGCGCGAACCGGGTCCCGACCTATAGCACGCGCTCGAAGCGCCACGGCCCAAAATGGGTTTTCCCGGTCCGGCGGTTTCAACCGGCTTGGTGCATCAACTCTTCATTGCCCTTTCCAACTTCGTCGACGCGGCAGTTCCGCGTCTAACCTTTACGCCGCTAATGGTAGCGGTTCGCGGTAACGCTCGCCACTCGTCATCAGCGCCCAGACCATGCGCGCATTCTTGTTCGCAAGCGCGACCGCAGCGACCTTTGCAGGTCGGCGCTCAAGCAGCTTGACCAGCCAGGGTCGCCTCGTGCCATGGCGCTGCGCATAACGGATGACCGCCATCGCTCCAACGACAAGCATTTGCCTGAGGTATCGATTGCCCGCTCGTGATATACCACCAAGTCGTTCTTTCCCGCCCGATGAGTTTTGCTTCGGGACGAGGCCGATCCATGCGGCGAGATCTCGACCTGTCTTGAAGACTTTCGGATCGGCGACAGAGGCGACGAAAGCGCTTGCAATCAGTGGACCGACGCCGGGTATCTCCATCAGCCTGCGACCAAGCTCGGTGCGTCGGGCGCTTGCGAGAACGCGGCGATCATTCTCCAGGATCTGATGCTTCACGACGGCAAGTTGCGCCGTGAGCATCTGGAGGCAAAGACGTGCATCATCAGGGATACGATCATCGCTTTTATCTTCGACGATCTTGAGCAGCCGATCAACGCCGAGCCTGCCAACAGGGGCAACCACGCCGAACTCCGATATATGCGCCCGGATCGCGTTCGAAAGCTGTGTGCGCTGACGGTTCAGCATCAGGCGCACGCGGTGTAGCATCATCAGGCTTTGCTGTTCAGGGCTCTTCACCGCAACGAACCGCATGGTGGGCCGAGTAACCGCCTCGCAGATCGCTTCGGCATCAGCTGCATCGTTCTTTCCGCGCTTTACGTAGGGCTTCACATATTGTGCAGGCATCAGCTTCACATCATGACCCAACACGGTCAGTTCGCGCGCCCAGTCGTGCGAGTTGTTACAGGCCTCGATTCCGATGAGGCACGGCGGAAGCTTGGCAAAAAATGGCAGCATCCGCGCACGCTTCAACCGACGGCGCAAAACAGCTTCACCCGAACAGTTCACCCCATGAACTTGAAAAACCGACTTCGCGATATCCAGACCAATCGTAGTAATATTCTCCATCGTGGCTCTCCTTTCCGACTCATCCTGCGAAGTTCATCGCAGAAAAGGTTGAGAGCCGTCCACAGCATCAGTTGCTGACTGTCGGGTTTGTGGCATTTGGACGCTCAAGCGGCCATTGGGGTTTCGGACGTCGCAATGGACGGCATCAAACCAATTGCCGCCGTTCCCGAAGCATATCTCGATTCCCCAATTCTGCCATTCGATATGTTATCATCATGGTGAGAAAATTGATTGGGGACCTGATCGACAAATTATCATCATGCCCATCACCAAACATCGGCTGGTCCGTGTAGCCCTAACGCTCGCACAGGCTGTAAGCAGAGCGCGCCATCGCGGTTGGGAAATCAGGGTGCGCGAGCGTTTGTTCGATAGCCGCCAAAAAGGCCGGATAGAGCCTTCGAACTTTGTTCGCCTGTTCCTTGATGGCGAGAGGTTCCGCTGGGAGCGCGGTCATTGCCCGGGATTCTGCCTCTGTCATGGAAAACAGGATTTCGACGGCTTCAACGAAATCACCGGCAGCCTGTTGCGATTGCGGGGCAAGCTCGTACATGGAGCGTGTAAACGCGCCCTCCATAACCTTCAGAACGCCCTGTTCGCCATCATGGTCTCGCGGCAGGCTGATCTTGCCTTCGCGAAGCATTTCTCCCCAACCATGAATCGCGTTGGGATATTCGTCGATCGGCAGGAATGATCGGAGGTGATAGCCGACTTCGGAAGACAGTCCGGCCATCTCCCTGATCTCGGCCGCCTTGGCGGGTGGCATGCCTTTGCTCGGCCGTCTGGTCGGCCGGGTGCCGAAATTATCCGCCGCTGGACCGATTTTTTCGATCGTTTCCGAAAGCCATCCCAGCTCCTTGCGGAAATAGGATATGGTGCGCCGATAGTCCTTGTCGGCCCCGGTTTCGCAAGGTGCGATCGGTTTGCGGTAAAGCGGAGACGGGTCGATCGGTCCCTGGGGCGGCTCGAAATTTGTGACGGCAGGATTGCCTGCGCCAAAGGGAGATGGCTCCATGGCGACGAGCGTGGCGATCGCAACGCTCAAGGTCGCACCGATGACAAGTGGCACCATTTTATTCAGGACTCCTCTCCTTGGTCACGACCGCATTATATTCGGCAGCAATCTCTTGTTGGATCGCGGCAAATGTCTCCAATGCCTGCCTCAGACCGGTCAGCGGTGCGCGGATATCAAGTGGCTCGCGGCTACCATCGGGCATCAGGATCGGGATGCTTGCAATCAGCCAGCCACCCTCCGCGGCGCGAATACGTCGCCAATCTTCGGTCGTGGGGAAGGCCCAGAGCCAAGACGTGCTGGTTGCTTCGGCTCCGAAACGGCCCGAGAGGGTGTCAGGCGGTACGACCGGGAGCCGTGTGGTCAATGGCTCCAGCCGTCCATTGGCGTTTTCGAGCGAAAGCTGCGCTTCGTTTCCAGACAACAGGCTCTGCGGCAGTTCGATCGCTATTCGCAGCCGCGGCAGCTGGATGAACGGGCCGTAGCTCGGTTCCAGTCCCAAAGCGCGCGCGGCTGCGGGATCGCCGCCCAATTCCTCCGCCTCTACCGATGCATATTGAGCGGGCTCGATGATCACCGCCCAATGGCCCGCCGCGTCAGTATCGCTCTCGCCCAGCCAGCCCTGGCTGAGCAATCCTCCCGCCTCCGACGCCGTGCGTCGATAGAGCCGCGCCCAGGCTCGTGACTCAGGGTCAGGCAATTCGGCTTCGCCCTCTCCCGCTTCATCGGATGCGGGATAGGCCGACCCATCAAAATTCTGAAACGGCGCAACCTTGAATCTGGTCAGCGTAACATCCTTGCCCTTCGCAGCCAGGATCGCCAGCATTTCCCGCGACAAGGCCCTGCCATAGGCCTGTTCGTCGTCGGTCAGGGCTACCCCTTCCGGGGGTCGACCCTGATTGGTTTTGCAGAAACCGTTTCGTGGATTTTCCTCATCGGCGCAGTAGATCTCATAGTCGGACCGCAAATATAGTCCGCGGCAATAAGGAAGCACCGCAATGCTGTCGGCGGCATCCGCTACATGGGAGCGAATGTCGTCGGACAATGTTGCGCGATAAGCGTCGCTGGCCATGCGCTGATCAATGGCAGACTCGCCGGACACGATCTCCTGCGTCTGCTCCATCCGAAAGCTGACCATATCCTGCATTTCGGATATCTTGCGGATATCCTCATAGGCCTTGAAGCAGGCCGGTGCATTGGCCCGGGGAACCTGAGCCTCGGCTGGTTCCGACAGGCCGTGACGATCTGCCATGGATGTGTAGGGAGAGGCGATCCGCAGGATATTTTCCTGCGGCGGCTGCGCGGCGACAGGGGCCGCTGTTGCAATAGCCACAAGAGAGGCAAACCACCCTCTGCAGATGCGCACATAGGTCATTGGTCATTCCCCCTTGCCGTCGAACAGCTTGCCCATAGCTGCATTTCCAGCGCGGGCTCAAAACCTTGCCAGTCGACAAAGCCAAGCAAAAGCGGGCGAAGCGTTGCGTAATCCGCTTCCAGATGTTCGACAGCGTGCAGCAGGGCGTCCGATTCCATTGTTTCAAATGGTGAGTCGGTAGGCTCATCAAGCAGGCGCTCCGCCGTGCTTCGTGCCGCCAGAAATTCAAACAGTGCCGAACCTGTCGCATCGCTCGATTCCTCGATCATGGGCCAGCCGCCGACAAACGCATTGCCAAAGGCCTCCCGCAATGGCGCATGGGGCGATGGCGCTCCGAAATGCGGTTGCACAGCGCGAAACTCGATCGTTTCGACCTGACCCGCCTCGATCCTGCGCTGCTGTTCGAGCGGCGGCAATATGGCCAGCGTGGTCTGGTGAATCTGATCCAGCCATTCGATCAACCGACGCTGGCGCGCATCGTCGAAGCGGGCGTTGCGCAGCCCATTGGCATCCAGCGCGCGGGACGGCCCCCATTCTTCCGACGGCATGGATTTATCGAGCTCGTAAACCTGATCGCGAAGAAAGCCGGCGGCTCGGGGATCGAAAGGCGAATCGCCTTCGACCGGCGCGCAAATATCGAAGCGTTCCTCAAGATAATCGATCCAGAGTTCACCAGCATGGACGGGGCGTGAAATAAACACCGCCGCAAAAGCAGCTGAAATAAGGATGAATTTGCTTTCGAAATGATGTTTCATTGTCACCAGCGTCCCTCGAATTTATGCCTCGGCTTTTGCAATTTCGCTGCATCGCTGCTGGAGGTCGGCAAGCCTTACCTTCGTGCGATCGCGTTCATTCACGCTTTCGTGCGGCATATCAAAATAGGGCAGCTGTGAGAGCCGCTTCGATGGATCCGAATGAAACGGCATGGATATCATTACTGTGGGGACATCAGGATTGACGGTTTTTCTCTGGTCGATCATGATTCTGAGAACATGGCTATCCATCGGTCCGTCGCCATCGCTTATCGCGCCGTCCATGCCGACAATCGCCAGAATCGGAAAAGGCGCATAGCGAACGAGACTTTCATCGGGTGTTTGCGCCACCAGCTCAATATCGCAGCCTGAGCCGCTGGCCTGACGCTCGACGACGAAGGATTTCCTGTCCGCGCCGATGATATGGTCAAGATCCCGGTTGAGCGCGCCGATCAGCCTGTCATTTTCAGTTCTATAGGCGGCCAGCGTTGCCGGATCGCTAAGATCGACCGGAACTTCGACGGGTCGCACATTCTTGATCTGAGCGGACTTTACATTCTCTTGCCCCACTTCGTCCGAACCCATCCAGGCGCTCGTCCCCAGCACCAGCGGAATCATCAGCAAATTTGCCAGAAGCACGCCCAACACCACTTTCGCCACCGTTCCCATATTCTCGTCACTCCCGTATATTCAAGCGCCAGCCGTCCCAATCGAAATCCGATTTACCGATCGGCACATAGGACATGGTGCCCGCTTAAGGCGGCATAAGCACGATCAGCCGCCTTTTGCTCATTGAAATAGACAGCCACCCGGCCAGCCTTCTCGTTAGCCTCCATCGGTGGCTGGTCGAAATCTGATTCTGGCGCTGTCATCGTCATGGAAAGTTTGAAATGGGGCTGATCTGCAGGCGTATCGATCAAGGCGAATTGGACGATGAACACTTGATTGCCTTCCTCCACCTTCTGTCTCTGGTCGATCCGCTCAATTTGCTCGAAACCGAACCGACCTGTCAGGTCTTGCGTGGACGTCATCACATGCCTGCCATCCTGATACATCGCGGTGACTGTCTTCTGGCCCCAGCTGATGTCGCATTGATTGACCTTTATGTCGTATCGTGTGGTTACCTCGGCTTGGCCGAGGACATCAGCCAATGTCGCCCTGTGAACCTGCGAGAGGCTTTTCGCGACCTTACGCGCGCTTTTCTCGAGATCGCCGGATGTCGCGGTCGCTGAGGTTTGAAGCGGCACGGACGGCGAAGCCAGTGTTCCAAGGGCACTGACAAGCGCTATCTTGATGACCATCATCAACTTTCTGCATCCTCTTCAAGATCAGCGGCCGAGTTCCGTTCGGCCAGCACATCGGCGCAATAAGGCATCAGCCGCCGACCGAGCGCTGTTTCGAAATCCGGTGAAAAGAGCGCCGCTTTCAGTGCGGGCATGAAGGCATCAAAGGCGTTTTCGAGCGCTCGATTCTGGGCGTGAAATTCAGGCGCGGTCTCTCCGGAGGACAGCGCCAGCGCCGATCCGTCGAGCGCGTGCAGCGCCGCGATAAAGGCGATGCCGAGCGCGCGGTTTTCGCTGTCCGCCGCAAGATAGGCCTCCATCACTGCGATCTGGTGTTCGGGGGCACTGTTATAGGCCGGCACCGACCCGGAGGCGAAACGGTCGATCAGGCGATCACCATCCATCGGCCGATTATAATGCGGAAAGAGGACGCCGGTGCGGACCATCATTTCCTGCAATTGGGTCTTGTAGCGCTCGATCCGCTTCCTCATTGGGTGGCGCTCCGAAAGCGGCGAGAAACCGAAATTGGCATCGTGCGGGTTCATTCGCCCGATGATGAAGCGGCCATTGACGTCGAGGTCCGACCAGGCGCTGCGGATTTCGGTGGCGAGGAGCGAGACACGCTGGTCTTCGGACCACTGGCAATAGGTTTCGGGGTCAATTGCGATCGGGTCGGCGGCCAGCGCCGGAACCGGCGCCATCAGAGCGGCCGCCCCCAGCAATGGCGCGACTGAAATTCTCCAGAAACCGGACCGGTCAGTCAAAATAGGACGCATATGTTTTCTCCAGTGCCGGATTGATCGCCAGCGCCCGTCGCTTGTCGGCCTGTGCCTCCGCATCCTTTCCCATTTTGGCGTTCGCCAGCCCGCGCCCGTACAGGGCATGGGCATGGTCCGGGTCGAGCTTTACCGCCTGGTCATAGGCTTTGAAGGCCTGCCAAGCCGCGTCGCGCAACAAATATCTCAGTCCGGACGAGTCCCAGATGCCAGCATTCTTGTCATCCCGCGCCAGTGCGCCGTCGCAATAATAATCGACGCTGGGCGACGAGGATATATTGACCAGAGAATGCCAACACAGGGCATTCCAGACCGATGCCCGCTCGGTCGTTCCTGCGGCGCGGATGTAATAATTGGTTGCCTCGGACATACGGTCCAAAGAAACCAGAACCTCCGCGGCGGCATGATTGAAAATAGACTTGTGACTATCGGATGTGGCCTGTGCGGTAAGACGATCCAAGACGCGGAAAGCGGTGGATTTGCCATGTTTCAACACCATCAGATCGGAGACAATGTAAGTATCGATCTCCCGGTCGATGAAACCGGCCGCAGCTGCTTGTTGAAAAGCAACCAGGCCACAGTCGGCTTGCTGCAATCCCAGACAGGCCTGCGCGATACGCATGAGCGTGGTGCCATGAGCCGGATTGTAACCGGCCGTCATCTCTTTGGCGCGCTCGAAAGCGGCCTTGGCACCGGCGAAATCTTTTCGCATAATTCTGAGATCGCCGATCAGGATATCAACTTGTACCCGTAGCTGCAGGTTTGAAGTGTCTGCCTTGGCGAGCGCGGCGGCGGCCTGCACACATGCCTCTTCCTGCAGAACAGGATTTTGGACGGTGGGGGAGAAACACTGAGTTTGGGCAAGCTGAGCGGCGGCTTGCGTGCCCGAATCTTGTGCTTTCGCATGTGTCGCAATTCCGCTGCTGAACAGCACCGTCAAGAGCATTGCTGAAAACCAACAGTACGAGACCAGTCGCGTTTCGCCCCGTGTTGCGCATTCAGCGCCAGCTCCCTGTCCGGTTTTCATGGATATCCTCGCTGGTTCGGGCGGCCGCGCGGCACGCAATGGTGACCATTCCAGGTCGAATCCCATGTGCCGAACAGGTCGGGGCTGCGTCCGTCGGAATAGAAGGTGGCATTGTAACCCTGGCCGCTATTGGCATGCCACGGGCACAGGGCGTATCCGCGATAGACGTTGCCGCCGCGCGACCGCAGCCGGCGTAATGCCGCGCGCCGCCTTTCGAGACAGACATTGTCATAGCCGACAAACGCGTCGCTGCGGTCATAGACCGAGCATATCTCGTAATCGCCATCGCCCAGTTCCTGGGCCAAGGCGGGGGCCGGCACGATCATTAGAGCCGCGACAGCGACGGTCAGGCCAAGCGCGATCCGCCGGAGACGGGGCGACAGGAGGGGCTGCGCCACCTCAGCCTTTCCATTCATAGGTGATTTCGACATCGCATTGATGATGATTTTCCCGCTGCTTGGTGCAGCGGCAGGGGCTGATCGACTTCAGTTCGCCGTCCTTAAAGCCGATTTTCGCGGTGCGGTTGGCGGCCTGGCAGGCAAGCGCTTCGGTGGTCGCCCAGCCGGATACCGTATGGCCATTCACCTTGGCATCGGCGGCACCGGTCACCGCGACGGTAGCAAGCGCTGCGATCGTCAAGGCGGAATTCATCATCACTCGACAGGCCATCACACTCTCCTTATTTCGCCTTGCGGCTTATTGTGCGATTTGCTCTCCGCATGAATGGTGGTTTCGCGGAAATGCTTCGCGGTTTCTCACCGGCAACGAATTGTGCCGATACGTTCGCTGCAGACCACTTCCCCAACATGCCCTACGGTTATGAACTGGCTAAGGCCATAACGCTAACATCTTATCAGACAACAAAAATTAACACAATATTGACAGCCAGCTTGCAGGATGCCTACCTATAACAAGTCATAGGTACTGTCGGGAGACGTCCGCTTGAACGACCATGGTCTGATCGATTTTCTGGACTTTGCCTGCGCACCGGGCAAGAAGGCCAGGCCGGCGACCGAGGTCAAGGATGCGTTCCGCAAATATCTGACAAGCTTGCAGATCGAATATACCAACTACGCGATGTTCCATCTCGATGGCACGCCGGATCTGCGGTCCAGCCTGTTTGAAACGACCATGGCCAGCGGCTGGATCGAGGAATATCTCGATCGGGCGATGTACAAGGATGACTATGTGCTAACCCGGCTGGAGAACCTGAACTGGGACCGGCCCCAGCAGACCTTCTATTTCGGCAGCAAGATCATCGACCGGCTCGGCGAGCGCGATCTGGCTTCCGCGCCGGTATTGAAGGGCGCGGCCGACGCCGGCATGGTCGACGCGATCGGACTGATCGGGATCACGCAAAGCGCGGGCGCCGAAAGCGGCGTGAGCTGCTATTCGTTCGGCTTTGGCGGCGAAGCCGGAACAAACAGAAAAATCGAGGCCAATATGCGGCAAATCAAGATCGCCGCCAGCGTGCTGATCGAGAGCCTCCGCCCCGAGATGGAGGCGCTGGCCGGCGGCTTTGATCACGCTCTCACCCCGCGCGAACGGGACATATTGTGCAGGATTGCCGACGGGGAGCATCGGGACACGATTGGTTACCGGCTAGGGATTTCGGTGGCCACCGTCGACATGCATCTGCGCAATCTTCGCACGAAACTGGGCAGCAGGACGTTGAGCGAGGCGGTCGCCAAGGGCTTCCGGTTCGGAATCCTGTCTTGAGGCGACGGCCGGGGTCTGATTGCATTAATCCGCTTGAGCCGGAAATTTGTCGATCAACCGTTCAAACGCTTGATCTACCAGTTTCCTGTTTTTCGCTGCCTTCATCCAGCCCGGTAAATTCTCGAGCATTTCGCTTGCCACAGTTTCCGTTGCGACGTTGCGCAGTCCTCCGGCGATGAATTCGCGGACCGTCATCGCCTGCTGACGATTATAAGCCCATACTTGCCCTTTTGGCGTATCCTGCACCAGAAAAAGGCGGGTGCCAAAATACCGCTCTCTGATATCTTCGCGTCGATGGAGCGGCACCCAAAGCGCGTTCAATCTATTCTCGCCGCTGCATATTGTACAAGTAACTGATATGACCTCAGCCAGGTCTGTCTGGTTTCGGTTCGCGTCCCGTTCCGGTCGCGTCAATTGCAGTCCGGTTCCGCATTTGGCACACCGCGCGGGCTCGATCGGAATTAGGGTAACAGCGCCGTGCCAGTCGATCAGATCGGATGTGCGTTCGAAACTGATACCGGTCGTAGCAAATTTCCGCGGGTGGTTGCGCGTCTGGCAAAAGCTACAGTGGGCACAAGTAATGCGAATGCCGGACATGATTTTCGCCGACATTGTGCAACGAGGGCATTTTACAAGTATTTCATCGTCGAATCTGTGCATATCAGCATCTTCCCGTCAGCCGTTCTTATCGCTGCGACGGGTCAGGCACAAATCCTATCCAAATTTTGGATAAAAAGTGACTCAGGCATTTCAGCCAGCGCAAGCGCCTTTTCCTGATTGTGATTTCCAGTAATATAGATGTTCCGGCTGGCCATTATCTTGGACTGGGGAAAACGGATGGTCACTTCTCTGCTCGCTTTCCCATATTCGGCCCTGACGCCAAGTTGCCGATCTTTAGCTCAACGCGGTCACATCCTCAATACTTGCTATCAATCGCCAGATCGAAGAGCGACCTGTCAAAAACGCGTGTCTCGCAATCAAGAAAGAACCGGATCGCCCAGATTTGCTTTTGACTGAACGGACGTTTGGGACCGATTTTCGCGCCGAAGTTCCACGGCACGCAGCTTTGTGCTGCAGGGTTAAACTGCGAGCAGGTCATCTTCATCCTCCTTGGCTGGAATGTCCGAGAAGAATGTCCGATATTAGGACCTAAGATTTGGGGTCGCGACGTCTTGGATAAGGGCGCGAAGTTGCCGTTCAAGCAGTAAATTAACAAAAGGTACCTTACAGCACTACGGCCTCGGCAGCAGAATGTCAGACACGTCCAACAAAGCTGCCGCGAATTTGGGCCTTAAAGTAGGCGACGGCGCTTGAAACTGCCAAATTGCTGCATTTTTCAGGATTGATGCCAGCCGGGTTGGCAGTTGGCTGGCGCATATTTTCCAGTAATTCCAACAGCCTGCACCCCAACCGACGGCGCGTCTTTTATCTTGCCATCTTAATTGGGCCAG
>CAXIBD010000092.1:0-11509 GCA_964022135.1 uncultured Sphingomonadales bacterium
GCTATCGCTACCGGGGAGAACCGTTGTTACAAATTTTGACGACCAACACCGTGGGGCCCATGTGAGCCGCGTCGTGCTGATGAAACGTCCTCTAGATGGATGGCCGGATTTGGTCAACACAGTTTTTGCACTTTTGTTTCAAAATTATTCGTAATTGGCCGTTAGAAGGGGGTTTCAGGCAAAACAGAGGTATTCAGACCGTCATCCCATGTTGAATGAAACCGCACCTCCGGCTGGCGACAGCAATTTCGGAAACCGCGTAAGAAGCGCAGTTTTCTGGCGTTCCGGCACGCAGATCCTGTCGCAGGTCATCGCCTGGGGCGCGACGCTGGCAGTGATTCGTATCCTTGATCCGGAGGATTACGGGATATTCGCGATGACCCAGGTCGTCCTCGTTTTTCTGAGTTTCATGAACGGATATGGCCTGGTCAGCTCGATCATCCAGGCGCAGAAGGTGGAACCGATCCGGATTCGGCAGGCCTTCGGCATGCTTTTGCTGCTCAACGGGGGAATCGCGATCCTGCAACTTATTCTCGCCTCGGTCGCCGCCGACTATTATCGGCAACCGATCGTGGCCGATCTGCTGCGGGTTCAGGCGCTTATCTATCTGGCGACGCCGTTCATGGCCCTGCCCGAGGCGCTGATGACGCGCGATCTGGAATTCAAGAAGCCGGCGATCATCAATCTCATCTCGGCGGCGGTCGGCGCGATCACCGCGCTCTACTTCGCCTACAATGATTATGGTGTATGGACATTGGTCTATGCGCCGCTGGCGATATTCTGGAGCCGGGCCGTCTGCCTCGTCATCGCGGTCAAATTCTACATCTGGCCGACCTTCAATTTCAAGGGCGCCGGCGCGATGTTCGGATTCGGGGCGACGTTGCTGGCCAGTCATCTGTTCTGGACGATCCAGAGCCAGTCCGACATTTTCATCGCCGGCCGCTATCTCGATCCGCACGATCTCGGCCTCTATGCGGAGGCGCTGTTCCTGACGACGATCATCGCGGCCAAATTCGTGCCGCCGCTGAACGAAGTCGCCTTTCCCGCCTATGCGCGCCTGCAATCCGACCCGCGCGCCCTCGCCTGGTCCTTTCTGAAGGCGATCCGGCTGGTCATGCTGATCTCCTGCCCGCTCTATTTCGGGATGGTGGTCACCGCCGATCCGCTGGTCGAGACGGTTTTCGGGCCCAAGTGGACCGAGATGTCGCCCTTTGTCGCGATCCTCGCGCTGGCGATGCCGGTGATGACGCTGCAGATATTGTTCACGCCCGCCAACAACGCACTGGGCCGTCCGCAGGTGACAGCCCGCACCAACATGTTCGGCGCCGTGCTGATGCCGGTCACCTTTCTCATCGCCATTCAATATGGCGTCTACGGTCTCGCCTGGGGCTGGGTGATCGCCTTCCCGCTGCTGACGATTTTCACCTATATGCAATCGCATCGCCATATCGGCATCAGTGCCCGGGAAATCGGCGCGGCGGTCTGGCCCGGCCTGTCTGCTTCGATCGCGATGGCAGCCATCGTATATTGCATTGATCTGCTGCTGCCGGAGATGATCGTCTATGCGCGACTGGTGCTGCTGGTCGCCACCGGCGGCCTCGCCTATGTCGGCCTGCTCTATATACTCGCCAGGCCGACCCTGATCGAGGCCTTCCGGCTGATCGTCCGGCGCAAGCCGCCGCAACCGATGGCAGCGGACCTGACACCCGAGAAGCTTTGAGGAGGGCATGTCCCGCTGCCGCTGCTTCGGGATATATAGAGCAATTGCGGCAGTGGCCTGATTAAAATGTCCGTTGTCGAAGCGGGCAGATGAGCGCAGCTTCGGTCTCATGGACCATATAATGTCACTCGCGGCAGGCACCCTGCCCGAATATCAACCGGAGCAGGTGGCGCGCGCTGCCGCCGAGGCCGGATTCAACCATTGCGGATTTACGATCGAACCGGACCAGTGGGATGCGGCGGCGCTGGCAGCCACCAAGGCCGCGATAGCGGAGCACGCACTTTCGGTACTGGATGTGGAGGTTGTCTGGATTCCAGAAGGCGGCAAGCTGACCGATGATCACAAGCTGATCATTGATGCCGGACTGGAACTGGGTGCCGCCAATGTGCTGGTGGTCAGCTCCGAGCCTGATCAGGACCGGACGGCCGAAGCCATGCATCAACTGTGCACCTGGGCGGCACCGGGCAATATGCGGGTCGCGCTCGAATTTCTGATGATCACCGCGGTGCAGTCGATGGACAGCGCGCTCGCTATCATCCGGAAAGCCGACCATCCGGCCGCGGCGCTGCTGATTGACACGATCCATTTTCAGCGGGCGGGCCATAGGCCGGAGCAGCTGGATGAATTGGAAGCATCTTTATTGCCCTATACGCAGATCTGCGACGGCAATCTCGACTGCGACACGGGTTTCGAGGCTTTCCTGGAGGATGCCGTCGATTTGCGCAGCTGTCCCGGCGAAGGGGCGCTACCGGTTGCCGATGTGATCCGGGCGCTGCCGGAAGCGATTCCGCTCAGTCTGGAGGTTCGATCCAAAAAATACCGGGACCGGTTTCCCGACGCGACCGACCGCGCAAAGGCAGTGCGCAGCGCCAGCCTGGGCTATCTGGAGCAGAACGGCATTTCCGTCCGCTAGGTCGACTGTATATAGTCCCGCATCGCCGCGGCTTCGCTTTCGATCTTGTCGATGCGATATTTGACCAGGTCACCGATCGAGACAAAGCCGACCAGTTTGCCATCCTCGACAACCGGCAGGTGCCGAATCCGTCTCTTGGTCATCAGCGACAGCGCGCCCATGACGCTCTTGGTCCGTTCGACGGAAATAACGTCCGCGGTCATCACGTCGCGCACCACGTGATCCATCGCCTCATGGCCGTGTGTCCGAAGACAATGGAGCACATCGCGTTCCGAGAATATGCCGACAACCTCTTCGCCATCCAGCACGGGGAGCGCGCCGATCCGCTTTTCCGCCAAAATCTCGACGGCGCGAGAAACCGGCACGTCCGCACCACAGCTGTAGATTTCACCGCTGCGCCCCTGCAAAATCGACTGAATGGTCATCGTCCCTCTCCTCGTTTCTGATTCTGTTTATTGCATGCCTATAACATATTTTTGAAAGTGAGGGCACTTGATGGTAGCATCTTATCGGTCCACTAAAGCGAAAACCGATGGAGACCATTTTGCCCCAGCCTTCCCGCCTTGACGACCCGCTCTATGCCAGCGTCGCATGGGCAAGATATTGGCGACTGATGCGCGGCATGGCGAAATTCACGCTGCTTTGTATCGCGGTTGCTTTCGCCATTCTCTTCTACCTGCACGGCTTTGTCTCGATTCACATGTATATCGCGACCGCAGGCGGCGTGGCGCTGACCCTGATGCTGATGGCTGCGTTGATGGGTCTGGTGTTCCTCTCCAGCGAATCCGGCCATGACGAGTCTATCGATGATCCGGTTTCGCGGAGCGTCGATCCCGATGAGTAAGGATGACCTGAAGGAACTGGCCAAGCTGCAACCGGTATTGCGGGTGGCCCCGCAACCGCGAGACCTGAACAACAACGGCCACATATTCGGTGGCTGGGTCTTGTCGCAAATGGATATCGCCGGCGGCATCATGGCAGCGCGAGTGGCGCGCGGATCGACCGCGACCGTGGCCATCGAGGCGATGGAGTTCATTGCGCCGATCCTGACTCGCGACCTGATATCGGTCTATGCCCGGGTGGAGCGCATTGGCCGGACCTCCGTCGCCATCCGGCTGGATGTGATCGCATCGCGCAACCTGGATGAAGAGAAGGTTCCCGTGACCAGCGGCCTGTTCACCTTTGTGGCGCTGGACGAGAATCACAATCCCAGAGTGATTCCCGAAGAATCGAAAGAACATTTTCTCAAATAGGGAGCGTTCTGCCGCTCAGCGCAATTTGATCGAATAATCGAGCTTCGCCTCGTCGTGGGCCCGAACGGTCACGCGCCATGTCGGGACGCCATCGATCACCTCCACGCCCCGCGCCCTGCCCGCGATTTCATAGGCGATCTCCATCTCCGCATCGACCGGCTGATCGCGGGCATTGGAAATCCTGGCCTGCCAATAGGACCGGCTTTTGGTGCGGCGCAGTTCGGTGACCGACAGACGGACATCGGACGACTGCCCGACGACGATTTCTATTTCATTGTCGATCGCGCGATCCGGCAGATCACCCTCGCCTGCCAGCAGCGGTCCGACCGGACTATTTTCAAAGACCGCCACCTTGCCGGCCGGCAACGGAATACCCAGTCCGGATTTTTCGTCATTCCTGCTGCGCAGGATATAGGACAGCGGCGCACTGTCCTCGGAATAATCACCGGTGTTGGCGATATAGACGCGCTCATAGCGGACATCCGGCTGGACGATCATTGCGACCTGTTTCTGTCCCTTGGCGCTGACCGTTACCCGCTCGGGTACGCGATAGAGTTTGAGATCACCCAGATCCTCCTGCTCCGCCACCACCACCGCCACCGGCGAGGCCATTTCGAGCATTTTGCCGTTCCGGCGCTGGGCCGTGACCGTGATCGTTTCACCGGCGGCGTCCATCATCGCCATCGGCGCGGGCGGCGGAGACGGGGGATAGGCTGACGGATAACCGGGATTGTACGGCACCTGATCGGTGCGCTGCATCGGCCAGCAGCGGATTTGCAGCGCGCCGCCGGTCGGGCGCACCTGATCCTCCCGCCGCTCTCGGTTGGGTTCCCCGGCGATTACCATCATATTGGCATTTTCAAAACTCTGGTTGCCGCCATTGGCCACGGTCAGCCAGGCGAACAGGTCCATTTTCGGCGCTTCGCCGGAAGGCCGCTGCTTGACCGTGGCGACATAATTGGCCCGCCAGTCGAAACCCGATGCCAGATAGGTCAGGGTCAGCTTCGCGGTCACCGCCCGCGTTGCCGTTGTCAGAATCGACAGCGTCGGCTTTGGCGACAGGTCCGCAGGCACCTTTGCGAAGGTCATCCGCTCCGGCAGGCCGGTGCAGCGCAGCGCTTCGAAACCCTCGTCGCTTTCGAAAATCACGCCTCCGTCCGGCCCGGCGGTGATGAATACATTCTGCGTCCGGGACACACCGGTTGCCTTGTCGGTCCGGGTGATCGAGACGTCACGCTTGAGATAGGCGTCGACCAGACCTTGCGGCGACAGCAGTCGGGCGTCGCGATTCTTCTCGCGCACGCCTTGCGGCAATCCGGTGACGATGGCGCTTTCGGGGAACATCCCCTCGGACACCCCCTCGAAGCGCACCATTGTATCACCAGCAGGCAAGGCTATCGTCCGGGTTTCCGTGATCAGCGCATAGCCCTGTGGCCAGCGGGTGTCGATGGCCCGGTCCCCCCGGTCAGGTGCGCGGTAGATGGTGATGGACACGTCTTCCGGCCGGTCCGAGACGACCAGCTGCTGTGCCGCAAGCGGGCCGGCTTGCAGTGCCAGCAAAAGCAGCAAAAACGTCAAGAAGCGCGAGATGGCCATGGCGCGGCGCGTCCGGGGATCAGTAGCGGCTGTCGAAGGTTGCCGTCACGGTCACGCTACCATTGGCGGGCACGTTCAGGTTCCATTCGACCTTGTCGGCGGAAACCCGCTCGCTGACCTGGCTTTCCTGCTCGATCCGGACGTCGCCCCAGAGTCCCGACTGGGCGAGATCAACCGTCACCGCTTCCGGCCGGGCGTTTGTGACCTCGTAGCGCATTCTGGTGCGCCAGCGGCTGGACGAGCGGCGCGTTCGCTCTTCCACCACGGTCTTGACCTTGACGTCGAAAGCGTCGCCGGTGCGGATCGACATCGAGGATCCCATCGGTGTCGCCTCGATCTGGCTTTCGCCGATGAACTGCGGATCGCCGCGCTTGTCGCGCATATAGACGCGCATGACCCCGGCGGGCAATTGATCGCCCAGTCCGCCGGACCGGGAGGTGGAGAATTTGAGCACCGAGCTGGCGCTGGCAGCATCGCTGGAACCCAGCCATCCGTTGGTATATTCGTAAACCTTGCGCGCAGGCGCAGCTGTCACGTCGAGAAAGCTGACCTGCTTCTGCTGAGCGTTGGCCACGGTCGTGCGTTCGGCAAGCGGATAGAGATAATAATCGCCGAGCCGCTCGCGATCACTGGATTCGGTGCCGGCATCATCAATCGTTCCGGTCGGCCATTGCGGATAGCTGTTCCGGCCGCGACCGTTATTGGGGCTTCCCGCCACCAGCAGAACATTGGCATTGCGATAGTCGGTACCGCTATTATTGGTCAGCGTGACCCATCCCTGCACATCGATCGTCTGTCGGGCCTCGTCAAACATCGTCACATAATCGGCCTTCCAGCCAAGCCCGGGCGTCAGATAGCTGAGCGCCGTTGGCACCTGCCCGCCGGCCGACTCCAACGTGATGGACAAAGTTGGTCGCGCACGCAAATTAGGCGGCACCCGGTCAAAGATGACCCGCACCGGCAGGCCATCGTCGCGCAGCACCTCTATGGTATCGCCGATCTTCATCACCACGCCGCCATTTGCCGCGAGAATTTGCGCGCGAAGACGGGTTTCGGCACCGGTCGCCGGGTTGGTACGGATCAGGGTAACCGTCTGGCCAACCGCCTTTTCCATCAGCTTCGCCGGCGTCAGAAGGTCGAAATCGAAATTCTGTTCGACAATGCCGATGCCGGGTCCCGACAGTGTCACGGTTTCCGCGCGGATCTGCGCCGAGACATCCGGGAATTGCTGTTTGCTGCGCCCTTTCGGCAGGTTAAGCGTGCGAACATCCTGCACCAGCGCCTGATTGTTGTTGTAGATCGTGACCGAGACATCACCCTGAGCCGATTCGTCCGGCGCAGCCTGACTCAAGGCTGGCGTCGCGACGCCAGCCAACAAAAATCCGACGAATCCGAATTGCCGCATATTCTCTCTCCCCTATCCACAACCAGTGCTAGCCCATTGAAAATGAACCTGCCCTAAATAACCGTCGCGCCATATTCACGCGTTCCCGCGCCACCAGCCAGCGCTATTTTACCCCGGACGTAATTGAAAAATGAAGAATTTTGCCTTTTATCAACAAACCGTACGACCTATATAGGTCACAGCGGCTATCGTGCCGCGCCAAGGAGCCTTTGCAGGGAGCCCATTATGCCCCGTCCCGAAACCGACATTGCGGCCACCCGCACCAGGATCATGGATGCTGCAGAACAAATAATCCAGGACAAGGGCGCGATCAGCTTCACCATGACCGACCTTGCAACCGCAGTCGGCATGTCCCCTTCGAATCTGTACCGGTTTTTCGAGAGCAAGGACGCGCTGGCCGAGGCGATGGCCGGAGAATGGTTTGCCGAGCTGGAAATCATCATGGAACAGCTGGTTTCGGCGGAGATGCCGGTCGAGGAGAAGCTCTACCAGTTCTTTGCCAGCCGTCTCGTCGTCAAGCGGGCCCGCTTTGAAGACGATCCGGGCCTGTTTGAATCCTACATGGAATTGGGCGACGAACATTTTGAAGTGATCAAGGGCTATGTCGATCTGGCCGACCATTATATGGCGTCGATCCTCGCCGAAGCGATGGAGAAAGGCTATTTCAAGGGGCTCGAGCTCGACACCGTGGTGTCGCTGGTCAACACGATGATGCAGCCATTCTGCAATCCCACATTGATGATGCAGATGATGCATCTGGCGACCGAAGAGCGTCTCACCCTGGTGATCAACACGATCCTGAAGGGATTGCAGGCTCCGGACGAGCAGGCGGTCGTCCGGCCGGAACTGCATATCGCCAGCTAGGCGTCGTTCGCCAGCCACTTTTTCATCATGGCGGGCGGCGGCGACGGCTTCATTTCCGTCTCGTCCAATGCGCCGAGAGCACGGCGGCGGTCCTCGTCGGTGAAGCGGCCGGTGGTCAGGCAGAATTCGACCATATTGCCGTTGGGATCGCGCGTGTAGATCGAGTGGCACCAGTTGTGATCGATCTCGAGCACATCCAGGCCCGCCGCATTCCATTTTTCACGCCAGGCGGTCAGCTGCTCCGCTGAATCGACGCCAAAGCTGTAGTGATTGGTCCCCTCCGGGGTTCCGGCCGCCTTGTTCAGATCATAGGAATATCCGTCCTGTCCCGGCGTGTCATGAAGTTCCCAGAAAGCGATGAAGCGGCTGTCGTCGCCATACATGCGGTAGAAGAAATGCTTGCCCCAGCCGCCGCCCATCACCGGCGCGATCTCGACCTTGACCAGTTCAAAGCCCATGATGCCTTCGTAGAAGGCGTGGATCGCCCTCATGTCCCTGGCTGCGAGGGCGAGATGGTGATAGCTCATGCTTTACTATCCTTTCTTTTGTCGACCATGCCCATGACGTCCGCGGTCGCGCCGTCGGGCGCGGGCACTTCCACGACCCGTTCCGGAACGTCGTCAAATTCCAGATGGAGCGCGCGGCTCATCACCGCATGCATCATGTAGGTGCAGGTGATATAGGTGAGCTCGAGAATCTCGACTTCGCCGAGATGTTGCTTCAGCGCATCGAACACCCCGTCCGGGACCCGGCCCCGCTCCAGCACCAGGCAATCGGCATAGGCCAGCACCGCTCGCTCGACATCGCTGAAACAGTCCGCCACCTGCCAGTGCGGGATGGCCCTGACCTGCGCCTCCGAATAGCCCTCGAAGCGCATCGCCTTGCTGTGCTGGGAATAGACGAATTGCGAGCCCACCGCATAGCCGGCGCGAATCTGGCCGAGCTCGCGCAATTTCGGATCGAGCTTGCGCCTCGATGAGCGGTAGAAGCCGAAGCCCTCGGTGGTGTGGCGAAACGCGTCGGGAACCTGGGCAAAAACCGTCCACCAGTTGCCCGGCGTGCCGGTCGCGGTGCCCGGCTCCGCGACCGGATCGCGGTCGCCGAACAGCATGTTGTAGAGACCGAGAATATAGTCGTCGGTCACCTCGGAGCGGGGGATTTCGCGCAGTCGGGGCATGGGTCTCTCTCCTGTGCCCCGACTATGCATGTTTTGATGCGGCTTTCTAGCCCTTGGCGAGGTTCCGCAGCACATATTGCAGGATGCCGCCGTTGAGGAAATATTCCATTTCGTTGGCGGTATCGATCCGGCAGATGGTGTTGAAGGTCGATTTCGTGCCGTCGGCGCGGGTCATTTCGACTTCGACTTCCTGCAGCGGCTTCAGCGTCGCGACACCCTTGATCGTGAAGGTCTCGGTGCCGTCGAGGCTGAGGATCTCGCGATCGGTGCCTTCGCCGAACTGCAGCGGCAGAACGCCCATGCCGACCAGGTTCGAACGGTGGATCCGCTCGTAGCTCTCGACGATGACGGCGCGGACGCCGAGCAGATTGGTGCCCTTGGCCGCCCAGTCGCGGGAGGAGCCGGTGCCGTACTGCTCGCCGCCGATGACGACCAGCGGCGTGCCGTCGGCCTTGTGCTTCATCGCGGCGTCATAGATCGGCATGATTTCGCCGTTATATTTGGTGTAGCCGCCCTCTTTTCCGTCGGCCATTTCGTTTTTGATTCGGATGTTGGCGAAGGTGCCGCGCATCATGACTTCGTGGTTGCCGCGGCGGGAGCCGTAGGAATTGAAGTCCTGCTTGCTAACCTGATGATTTTTCAGATATTCTCCGGCCGGGCTGTCTTCCTTGATGGCGCCGGCGGGGGAGATGTGGTCGGTGGTGATGCTGTCACCCAGGAGCGCCAAGGTTTTCGCCTCGATGATGTCGCCGATCGGCTCCGGCGTCATCGTCATGCCGTCGAAGTAAGGCGGGTTGGCAACATAGGTCGAGCCCGCGCGCCACTGGTAGGTGGCGCCGCCGGTGACGTCGATCGCCCGCCACTGCTCGTCGCCGTCATAGACATTGGCATAGCGGCTCATGAACATGTCGCGGTTGACGAAGCTGTTGACCATGGCGGTCACCTCGGCGTTGGTCGGCCAGATATCCTTGAGGAACACGTCCTCGCCGTCCTTGCCCTGCCCGATCGGCGTCTCGTACATGTCCTGGCGGACCGTGCCCTTCAGCGCATAGGCGACGACCAGCGGCGGCGAGGCGAGATAGTTGGCGCGCACGTCCTGCGACACCCGGCCCTCGAAATTGCGGTTGCCCGACAGCACCGAGGCGGCGACCAGATCATGGTCGTTGATCGCCTTGCTAATCGGCGCCGGCAGCGGGCCAGAGTTGCCGATGCAGGTGGTGCAACCATAGCCGACCAGGTTGAAGCCGAGATAGTTCAGATCCTCGGACAGGCCCGCCTTGTCGAGATAGTCGGTGACCACCTGCGATCCCGGCGCCAGCGAGGACTTGACCCAGGGCTTGCGCTGCAGGCCGCGCTCGCGCGCCTTGCGGGCGACGAGGCCGGCGGCGATCAGCACCGTCGGGTTGGAGGTGTTGGTGCAGCTGGTGATCGCGGCGATCGCGACATCGCCGTGGGCGAAGCCGTGCTCGCTGCCGTCGACGTCGACGCGCTTGCCGTCATCCTCGACCCCGAACACTTCCTTGAGGTCGCGGTTGAAGCCGTCGTCGAGATCGGCCATCGAGACGCGCTGCTGCGGCAGCTTCGGCCCGGACAGCGACGGCACCACGGTGCTGATGTCGAGATCGAGCGTCTTGGTGTAGATCGCGTCCTTGGTGGTCTCGTCATAGCGCCAGAAGCCCTGCTCGCGGGCATAGGCCTCGGTCAGCGCGATGTCCTGGGCGCTGCGGCCGGTCAGCTCGAGATATTCCAGCGTCTTCTCGTCGATCGGGAAATAGCCGCAGGTGGCGCCATATTCCGGCGCCATATTGGCGATCGTCGCGCGGTCGGCGAGCGACAGCTCCTTGAGGCCGGGGCCGTAGAATTCGACAAAGGCGCCGACGACGCCGACATGGCGCAGCATCTGCACGCAGGTCAGCACCAGGTCGGTGGCGGTGATGCCCTCGGCGAGCTTGCCGGTCAGCTTGAAGCCGACCACTTCCGGGATCAGCATCGACACCGGCTGGCCGAGCATCGCGGCTTCCGCCTCGATCCCGCCGACGCCCCAGCCGAGCACGCCGAGGCCGTTGATCATCGTCGTGTGGCTGTCGGTGCCGACGCAGGTGTCGGGATAGGCGACCAGCTGGCCATTCTCGTCCTTGGACGACCAGACCGCCTTGGCGATATTCTCGAGATTGACCTGGTGGCAGATGCCGGTGCCGGGCGGCACCACCTGGAAATTGTCGAACGCCTTCGATCCCCATTTGAGAAATTCGTAGCGCTCCATGTTGCGCTGATATTCCAGCTCGACATTATGCTCGAACGCCTGCGGCGTGCCGAATTCGTCGACCATCACCGAGTGATCGATGACCAGATGCACCGGCACCTGCGGGTTGATCTGCTCGGCATTGCCGCCCAGCGCCTTGATCCCGTCGCGCATCGCCGCGAGATCGACCACGGCGGGAACGCCGGTGAAATCCTGCATCAGCACGCGGGCCGGGCGATATTGAATCTCCGCCGGGCTCTTCGCTTCCTTCTGCCAGTCGACCACCGCCTGCGCGTCCTTCGTGGCGACGGTAAAGCCGTCATCCTCGAAGCGCAGCAT
>CAXIBD010000093.1:0-11073 GCA_964022135.1 uncultured Sphingomonadales bacterium
GCCTATGACTTTCTGGAACTGTCGCGCCAATATGGCTGCAAGCTGCAAATGGGCGGTTCCGACCAGTGGGGCAATATCGTCAACGGCATCGAACTGGCCCGGCGCATGGACGGCGCCGAACTGTTTGGCGTCACCACGCCGCTGATCACCAAGGCGGACGGCTCAAAAATGGGAAAATCGGTCGACGGCGCGATCTGGCTGAATGCCGACCGGCTTTCTCCATACGATTACTGGCAATTCTGGCGCAATACCGACGATCGCGACGTTGGCAGGTTCATGCGATTGTTCACCGATATTGAGCTGGACGAGATCGCCCGGCTGGAAGCGCTGGAAGGATCGGAGATCAACGAAGCCAAAAAGGTCCTGGCTGATGCCGCGACGGCTATGGCCCATGGGCAAAGCGCTGCCGACGAAGCGGCCAAGACCGCGCAACAGACCTTTGAAGAAGGCGCTGCGGGAAGCAATTTGCCTGTGCTCGAAATATCGGAACCCGCGGTTTCCCTGCTTGATGCCCTGGTGGGAATCGGATTTTGTGCGTCGAAAGGCGAAGCAAAGCGACTGATTGCAGGCGGCGGTGCCCGGGTTGATGACGAACCCGTTGGCGATGCTTCTGCAACCATTGAACTGTCCGATACCGACAGGAAAATATCCGCAGGCAAGAAAAAGCACGGGCTGCTTCGCAAGGTCTAGGTTCGGATCTGTCCGAGTGATCTGAAGTCGTTTACCATTTATTTTTTATCAATTGTTACTGTACCCACGAACCAGATTATGGAGTTCGTGAGACATGCCGACAGTATCGCCCGAGATAACACCCGATCCACGCCGTGCGACTCGTTTTACCGTCGATTTTGAAACCATCTGCGAATTTCAGCCCGAGCAGGAAATGCAGGTCCACATTGCCAATATTTCCGCCCACGGGATGATGCTGACCGACCCGATCGAAATGGAAAAGGGAGACCGGATAATGGTCCGTCTACCTGTCGCCGGCCGCATCGAGGCCTATCTTGTCTGGTCCCATCAGGGACGGCACGGCTTTGAATTCGAGCGGGTAATCCGTGAACCGGATTTCGTGGCAATGCTGGACAAGATGAAGAACCCCTAGCCGCTCCGCAACAGACTGACGCCCCAATCCCGCTCGAACAGATAGAGCGCTATCCGCGCCGCCTGCCCTCTTTCGCTGGCCAATCCGCCATCCCTATCGAGCAATAGCCTGGCATCATCGGTCGCAGGCACAATCAGCTCATTGACCTGCGCCGGAGTTGCTACCCGAAAGCCCGCATCACCCGATTGCCGCGTGCCCAGCAATTCTCCGGCCCCGCGCAGGCGCAGATCTTCTTCGGCAATCCGAAAACCATCATTTGTTTCGCGCATAAGGGTCAGCCGGGCGCGTGCCGTTTCGCTCAGGGATTCGCTGCGGATCAACAGGCAGTTGGACTTCACGCTGCCGCGACCGACACGTCCGCGGAGCTGATGCAGCTGGGCGAGGCCGAATCGGTCTGCAGCCTCGATGACCATCAGGCTGGCATTCGGCACATCGACGCCGACTTCGATAACCGTGGTGGCGACAAGCACCTTGATCTCATCCCGCTGGAACCGACTCATGACCAGATCCTTTTCCGGCCCTTTCATCCGGCCATGCACCAAACCAACCTGGTCACCAAAGCGTGCCTGCAGGCTGGCCGCGCGGTCTTCTGCGGCGGCAAGATCGCTCTTTTCGCTTTCGTCGATCAGCGGGCAAACCCAGTAGGCCTGGCCGCCCGCGGCGATATGCCGGGCGAGGCCGTCGATCACGTCGGACAAGCGGGCCTCGGAAATGACGCTGGTTTCGATGGCTTGCCTGCCGGGAGGAAGCTCGTCAATACGCGAAACATCCATTTCGCCAAACTGGCTGAGCGTCAATGTCCGCGGAATCGGCGTTGCGGTCATGGCCAGCAAATGCGGGGTACGCTCGGCCTTCTGGGTCAGCATCAGGCGCTGCGACACGCCGAACTTATGCTGTTCGTCAATGACCGC
This sequence comes from uncultured Sphingomonadales bacterium, assembly GCA_964022135.1. Classification (GTDB taxonomy): domain Bacteria; phylum Pseudomonadota; class Alphaproteobacteria; order Sphingomonadales; family Sphingomonadaceae; genus Parasphingorhabdus. Next base: position 2,014 of record CAXIBD010000093.1, read on the forward strand.
GATCGCCAGATTCCTGTACTGGACACGCTCCTGAAAGATCGCATGGGTGCCGATCAAGATATCGATAGATCCATCCATCAGCCCCATCAGCGTCGCCTCGCGGACCTTGCCCTTGTCGCGGCCGGTCAGGATCGCGAGATTGACCGGGACCCCGGCCAGCAATTTCTGCAGACTTTCAAAATGCTGTCGCGCCAGAATTTCGGTCGGGGCCAGAAATGCGCCCTGATATCCTGCCTCCACCGCCGCGAGCAGCGCCATCACGGCCACCAGAGTCTTTCCCGAGCCCACATCGCCCTGAAGCAGACGCAGCATCGGCGCGCTTTGTGCAAGGTCGCCCTCAATCTCGGCGATGCAGCGCGTCTGGGCATTGGTCAGTTCAAACGGCAGTTTCAGCTGGCCGCGAAGCCTGCCGTCCCCCTGAATGGGAATGCCTTTCTTGCTCTTGTTGCTGGCCCGCACCAGCATGAAAGCCAGCTGGTTGGCAAAGACCTCGTCATAGGCAAGCCTGTCACTGGCATCGCCGCTCTCGGTGCCGTGGAGCGCCAATATACTATCCTTCCAGCCCTTCCATTTTTTTGCGGCAAGCTGACTTGGTTCAATCCATTCCGGCAGCGACGGCGCCAGTGCCAGGGACTGTTCGACCAATTGCCGCATGCGCGCATTGCCCAGTCCCTCTGCCAGAGGGTAAATGGGTTCCACCAACGCAATCGAATCCGCCTGATCGGGTTCGAACACCTGATCCGGATGGACCATCTGGAGTTCGTCGCCATAGCGCTCCAGCTTTCCGGAAATGACTTTGGTTTCCCCGAGCGGCAGCAATTTTTTCGGCCAGCCCGGATTCCGGCCAAAAAAGGTTAGGCTGATATAATTGCCCATTCTGTCCGTTGCGTGCACCCGCAGCGGGCTGCGCGGACCGCCGGTGCGGTAGTCAACTGGCGTCACCTCGATGATGATGGTCTCGCCGACATCCACTTCATCCAGCACATCGACGCGTTTCCGGCGCATCCAGTAACTCGGTTGATGATAGAGCAGATCTTTGACCCGGGTCAGCCGCAGCTTCTCCAGCGGCTTGGCCAGCACCTTGCCGACGCCCTTGAGCGACTGGGTTTCACCAAATAATGGATTGAGTATCTCGGGGCGCATGTCTATCCGCCTTTATACCGTCGCTGGCACATTATGCCAGCCAAGTTGGAGCAGCTAATATGGACCGCGAAACAAAGCTCAAACGGCTGCAATTTCGTGCATGGCATCGCGGAACCAGAGAGGCCGACTTCCTGATCGGCGGCTTTTTTGATCGCTATGGCCATGACTGGTCAGAAAAAGAAATGGACTGGTTCGACAAGCTGCTCGCCGAAGACGATGTGCACGTTATGGCCTGGGCGATAGGAACACTTCCCGTGCCCCCCGATTTCTGTGGTCCGCAGATGGATGCCATGCAGCAACTCGACTATATTGACGCGACGAAATAATATTCCTGCCCCATATTCAAAGCGATTCTGAGTGTCTTATCTAGATAAATTACTGGCCTCGGAAACAGGCATGACGCTGGCCGGCGTGCCGGTCGGCTATCGTCCGCTGTTTCTGTCCGAAATCGCAGTCCAGTCGGGCCAGCGCACCATGTTTGTCGCCACCGACGATGCGGCAATGAGCGCCATTGTCGAGGCCGCGCGCTTTTTTGCGCCAGATCTCGACATTATCGAATTTCCGGCATGGGACTGCCTGCCCTATGACCGCGCGTCCCCGGCGCTGCACACCACTTCGGATCGGCTGGCAGCTCTGGCCAGGCTTGCAACGCCGTTCAGCAAGCCGCAGCTGGTCGTCACGACCGTCAACGCGGTCACACAGCGTGTTCTGGAGCCACAGAGGATCAAGGAGTTTGTCACCCGGCTCGCGCCAGGAACGACGGTCGAACAGGAAAAGCTGATCTCCTTCCTTTACGCGAACGGCTTCGTGCGCGTGGACACTGTGGCCGATAGCGGCGAATTTGCCGCACGGGGCGGGCTGATCGACCTGTTTCCACCCGGCGCAGAGCGTCCCATCCGGATCGACCTGTTTGGCGACGAAATCGAAACCTTGCGGGAATTTGATCCGGCCGACCAGCGCACCGTGGGCAATATCGACAGCCTTGATCTGCTTCCGGTATCCGAGTTTCTGCTCGATGCGGACAGCATAACCCGTTTCCGTACCCGCTACCGTGATCTTTTTGGTGCGGTTTCGACAAGCGACCCGCTCTACCAGTCGATCTCCGAAGGCCGCCGTTTGGCCGGCATGGAACATTGGCTGCCGCTGCTCGAGGAGCGGCTTGCAACGATTTTCGACTATGTCGGGAATGATTGCATTATTTTGCGCGATGCTGCCGGTGCAGCCGCAGCAGAAGCGCAATTTTCCGCCATCGCCGACTATCACAAGAACCGGGTGGAGGCCGACAAGGCGAATCTGTCCAGCTACCGCCCGCTGCCACCGGAGATGCTCTATCTGACGCCGGAGGAATGGCGGTCCCGCGAAAATGATGCGCCGATCCATATTCTGAGCGAATTTGACGAACCGGAATCGGGCAGCGTCTTGTCGATGTCGGTATCATCGCCCCGCGACTTCTCGCCCGAACGGGCGCGCAACGAGAATATCTATCGGGCATTGGGTGCCCATCTCAACAGCCTGACGAAGGCCGGCAGCACGGCGATTGTCGCTAGTTACAGCAAAGGCTCGCGGGCGCGCATTTTCGACCTGCTCAAGGACCATGATGTAAAAACGACCGTGCTCTGCGACGACTGGGAATCCTGCCTCTCGGCCGGACCGGGGGTAGCGTTGACCATATTGCCGCTCTCGTCGGGCTTCCGGACAGAAAACCTGTCCTTGCTCACCGAGCAGGATATTTTCGGCGACCGGCTGGTCCGCAAATCGAAGCGCCGCAAGAGCAGCGATGCCTTTATCGAGGAATTGTCGGCGCTCAGCCAGGGCGATCTGGTTGTTCATCTGGAGCACGGCATCGGCCTCTATGAAGGCATAGTTTCCATTCCGGTGGGAACCAGCCCGCATGATTGCGTCCATCTGAAATATGCCGGCGGTGACAAGCTCTATGTCCCGGTCGAGAATATCGACGTGCTCAGCCGCTATGGCGAAGGCGGCGACAGCGTTGTGCTGGACCGGCTTGGCGGTGAAGGCTGGCAGCGGCGCAAATCGAAGCTGAAAGAACGGATCCGGGCGATTGCCCACGAGCTGCTCAGAACCGCTGCTGCCCGCGCGCTGCAACCGGCGACCCCTGCCCGCGTGCAAGCGTCGGAAATGGCCGGCTTTGTCGATCGCTTCCCCTATCAGGAAACCGATGACCAGCAGCAGGCGATCGAGGAAGTGCTTGCCGACATGGCTTCCGGCAAGGCGATGGACCGTCTTGTCTGTGGCGATGTCGGCTTCGGCAAGACCGAGGTCGCGATGCGCGCCGCATTTGCCGCCGCCATGGCCGGCATGCAGGTCGCCATCATCGCGCCGACCACCCTCCTCGCTCGTCAGCATTTCAACAATTTCGAGGAGCGCTTCCGGCCCTTCCCGGTAAAAATCGGGCGGCTGTCCCGACTGGTACCGCCTGCAGAGGCGAAAAAGACCAAGGAAGGCCTCACCAGCGGCGATGTCGATATAGTCATCGGCACCCACGCGCTGCTGGCCAAATCGATCGAATTCCAGCGGCTTGGCCTGATCATCATCGACGAAGAGCAGCGCTTTGGCGTCACCCACAAGGAACGGCTCAAGGCGATGAAGGCCGATGTGCACGTGCTGACGCTGACGGCGACACCGATTCCAAGAACGCTGCAGATGGCAATGACCGGTATGCGCGAGCTGTCCGTCATCCAGACCCCGCCGGTCGACCGGCTCGCGGTGCGCACCTATGTGATGCCCTGGGACCCCGTGCCGCTCCGAGAGGCGCTGCTGCGCGAACATTATCGTGGGGGCCAGTCCTTCATTGTCGTACCGCGGATCGCGGATCTTCCCGATATCGAGGATTTCCTCAAGAAACACGCGCCCGAACTGACTTATGTCGTCGCCCACGGGCAGATGGCCCCGGCTACGGTGGAAGAGCGGATGTCCGCCTTTTACGACCGCAATTATGATGTGCTGCTGTCCACCACGATTGTCGAGAGCGGTCTCGATATTCCTAGCGCCAACACGCTGATCATCCACCGCGCCGACCGTTTCGGCCTGGCCCAGCTTTATCAGTTGAGGGGCCGCGTGGGCCGTTCGAAGACCCGCGCCTATGCCTATATGGTGACCCCCAAGGACCGGATCATCACAGAAAAGGCAGAGAAACGGCTGAAGATCCTGGGCGATCTCGACAGCCTGGGCGCCGGGTTCGAACTGGCCAGCCATGATCTCGACATTCGCGGCGCCGGCAATCTGCTGGGCGACGAACAGTCCGGGCATATCAAGGAAGTCGGTTTCGAACTCTACCAGTCGATGCTCGAAGACGCCATTTTGGAAGCCAAGGCCAAGGGTTCCGGTATGCCGGTACAAACCGACAGCTTCTCCCCGCAGATCACGGTCGACGCGCCGATTCTCATTCCGGAAGAATATGTCCCCGACCTTTCCCTGCGGATGGGACTCTATCGTCGGATGAACGGCCTGAAAACGCTGCCGGAAATCGAATCCTTCGCGGCCGAAATGATCGACCGGTTCGGCGACCTGCCGATCCAGACGGACAATCTGCTCAAGCTCATGCACATCAAGATGAATTGCGTGAACGCGCAGATCGCGAAGATCGAAATGGGGCCGCGCGGGGCTTTGGTCACGTTCCGCAATGACAGCTTTCCCAACGTCCAGGGTCTGCTCGACTATGTCGAACGCCTGAAGGGAACGGCCCGTATCCGGCCCGACAACAAACTGTTCATCGAGCGCAAATGGCGCGATCCCAAGTCGCGTCTGCATGGGCTGACACAGTTGACGACCGGGCTGTCGAAACTGGCGCAGCGCGTCACCGGTTAGTTGCTGCGCAGGGCGAACGCCTCGAATTCGTCGGGCGAAAGCGGCCCGGACCGCAGAAATCCCTGGAAGAACTCGCAGCCCTGCTCTTTCAGGGTTTTCAGTTGCGCTTCGGTTTCGACCCCCTCGGCGATCACGCCGAGATGCAGGCTGTGCGCCATGTCGATGATCGACCGCACCACCACCTGATCCTTTGCCGACCCGCTGATATCGCCGGTCAGGCCGCTGTCGATCTTCAGATAGTCCACCGGCAGTTCCTTCAGATAGGACAGGCTGCTGTAGCCGGTACCGAAATCGTCGATCGCGATGCAAATTCCCGCCTTTCGCAGACGTTGCAGCTTGTCCGCTGACGCCGACAGGTTGCCGATCAATTCCGATTCGGTGATTTCCAGCGTCAAGCGATCTGGGTCGAAGCCTGCTGCATCGACATGTTGCAGCATATCCTCGTCAAATGCAGCCGCCGCCAGATCGCCCGCGGTGACATTGATTGACAGGCGCAGGAAGCCGAGGCTGTCCGGCCAGCTGGCAGCGAGGGTCAACGCCTGCTTGTGGATCTGGGTCGAAAGCGAGTCCATGACGCCCGCACGCTCCGCGACAGAGAACAGGGTGGAGGCGCCCAACAGGCCATATTCGGGATGTTCCCACCGCGCCAGGGCTTCCGCGCCGACCAGTTGCCCGGTGTCCACCTGTATCTGCGGTTGAAAGGCGATGACAATTTCCCCGCGTCCCATTGCCCCGGCCAGTTCGCTTTCCAGCACCTCTTCCAGATGGACATCGGCTTCTGAAACCGTGCTGAAATGGATTGGCACGGCATCAGCCGCGGTGGCTTCCGCCAGCGCAAGCACGGCTTTCCGGATCAGGGTCTTCGCGCTGGACTGCCGATCCGCGATCGCCACGCCGGCGCGCACAACGGGGTTGATCGGGCGCCCCTCCAATAGCAGATCGCCAAAGATGTTGCCGACCAGATCATTGGTAAAGTCCGAGACTTGGCTTTCTTCAAGATCCGCGAGCGCAATCAGGAAATTCTGGCCATCCACACGGGCGACGAGCTGCGGGCCGATACAGTGGCGCTGGGTATAGTCCATCAGCCGGTGCCCGATGATCCGCAGCAGTTGGTCGCCAGCATGCCGCCCGAACGCCGCATTGATCATGCGGAAGTTCTTGATGCCGATGGCGATGACCGTCAGCTGGCTTCCGGTTTCCAGCTTCTTTTGAATCCACGAACGGGTTGATGCGCTATTTTGCAGGCCGGAAAGCAGGTCCCGCCCGGTCCAGTCCTCCGCTTCCTCGTTGGTCGCCAGATATTCGATCCTGCCGAAAATCCGGCCATCCGCCTCGTGAAGGTGATGGAGCACCGGGCGACCATTGAACCGGTGCGGGATCGCTGCCTGCCTGGCACCGCCGCGCAATCGTCCCATGGCACCGCGCGCGCGCTTCTGTTCCTCGCGCGACAGCGCCCGGTAGATGCCGGTTACCGGATATTTACCGAGATCGATTTCGCCGGCGGCAGCCAGCAGGTTTTCGCTGATCCAGTAGTCGGTCAGGGACCCCAAAGTCGCCGACCATTGCAGATCAGCCGACGTCAGCATGGACTGCTCATGAATCGCCCGTTCCGCACCGCCCCTGAAATGTTCGACAAACCGGAAGGCATAGTTGATCGATTGGGCCAGATCCGCACCGGTACCGGCAAAATCCAGATAATGGGTGGCACCCGCATCAAAACATTGCCCGACGGTCCCCGGGCTTTCGCCGCTATCAACCAGGGCCAGTATCGCAATACCGCCTTCTGCGGCTGTTCCTGAAAGCTCCGCAATTGCTTCCAGACCCTGCGTTTCCGCCTGGCGGACGTCGATCACCGCGATCATTGCGCCGGCCGAGAAAAAGCGGGTCCTCAGATTGTCGAGTCTCCGGGCCGAATGCACCCGCCACCCGAAAGACGCAATTTCCGCGGCCAACGGATCACGCTGGTGAAAGGAAAGCAGGAACAGATTCCTGAATTCGGCTGAATGCGCCGTCGAGATAGCAGATTCTTCGACCTCAAAACTCCTTGAACAGGGCGACCAAACCGCCGATTTGCGACCGACCGCCTATCTTTTTCCGTAGCAGGAAAACCTTTATAGGGCGTTGCCTGCGGATACCAAAATCGCTAGCTCTATGTCCTTCGATAAACAAGAGGCGCCCAATGCAAGACGGTTTCGGACGCAAAATTGACTATCTGCGGATTTCGGTCACCGACCGGTGCAATTTCCGCTGCCAATATTGCATGTCCGAGAAGATGACCTTCATGCCGAAGTCGGAGCTGCTGACGCTCGAGGAAATCACCCTGATCGCCGAGCGGTTCATCGGCCACGGCATCCGCAAGATCCGGCTGACCGGCGGCGAACCGCTGGTCCGGCGCGACATGAAGGACGTCATCCAGCGGCTGGGCCGAAAAGTGGTGTCGGGCGAGCTGGAAGAACTGACACTGACCACCAACGGATCGCTGCTCAGCGAATATGCCGACCATCTGGCTGCCCACGGCATGCGGCGGATCAATGTCAGCATGGACACGCTCGACCGCGACCGCTTTTCCGAGATCACGCGTGGCGCCGATGTAAAGGTCGTGCTCGACGGCATAGCGGCTGCCAAGGCTGCCGGCATCCGGGTCAAGATCAACATGGTCGCGCTGCGCGATTTCAACGAGGTCGACCTGCTGCCAATGGTCGAATATTGCGCCCAGAACGGCCATGATCTGACGGTCATCGAGACCATGCCGCTGGGCGATGTCGGTGCCGATCGCAAGCTGGCCCATATTTCCGCCGATGAATTCCTCCTTCCCTTGCAGGATCATTATGCCCTCGCCCCGATCGCCCATCGCAGCGCCGGCCCGGCGCGCTATGTGTCGGTCGAGCCGCTCGGCCTGCGCCTTGGCCTGATCACGCCGCTCAGCAACAATTTCTGCGACGATTGCAACCGGTTGCGGCTGACCACCGATGGCAAGATATTCATGTGCCTTGGTCACAGTGCCCATGTCGACCTGCGCGCTGCGGTGCGCAAGGACGGCATTGCTGCGGTTGACCAGCTGCTCCAGCAGGCTCTAAAGCTCAAACCGCTGCGGCATGATTTCAATGCCCAGCTGGATGGGTCCGCAGAGATATTGGAGCGTCACATGAACGTCACGGGCGGATGACCAGGAAGAAATGGGCACTGATCGTGTCCCCGACTCAGCCAGCCCAGGAAGCGGCCGAGAAACTCAAAACCATGATCGACTGGGTGCCGCTGGAGGAAGCCGACCGGGCCGTGGTTCTGGGCGGTGACGGCTTCATGCTGCAGACGCTGCACCAGATGCTCAACCGCCGGACGATCATGCCGGTCTACGGGATGAACCTGGGCACGGTGGGCTTCCTGATGAACAACTGGCATATGAATGACCTGAGCGAGCGCCTGGCCAAGGCCCGCGCCTTCAAGGTCAAGCCCCTGAAAATGGAGGTGGAGACCATCTCCGGCGCCAATTTCACCCTGCCCGCGATCAACGAGGTTTCGCTGCTGCGCGAAACCCGGCAGACCGCCAAGCTGGAGATCGAGATCAACGGGCGGATCATGATGGAAGAGCTGGTCTGCGACGGAATCCTGATCGCCACCCCGGCCGGCTCCACCGCCTATAATCTGTCCGCCAACGGCCCGATCCTGCCGCTGACCTGCAATCTGCTGGCGCTGACGCCGATCAGCCCGTTCCGGCCGCGCCGCTGGAAGGGCGCGATCCTGCCGGACAAGATGGAGATCAGCATCCGCGTGCTCAACCCTGAAAAACGGCCGGTGAGCGCGGTCGGCGACCAGCAGGAAGTCCGCGATGTCAGCCGCGTTACAGTGGCGGTAGACCGCAGCCAGGCGCTGACCATGCTGTTCGACCCGGAGCATGCGCTCGACGAACGCATCGCCATGGAACAATTTGTCGTTTGATGGCTTGCCGGACGCAAATGACATTGTTATAGGCGCGCTTCACCACGAAAGGCTCGGTGCAAGATCGAGCATGTTCCCCGATAGCTCAGTGGTAGAGCATTCGACTGTTAATCGAATGGCCGTTGGTTCGAATCCAACTCGGGGAGCCATTTT
>CAXIBD010000094.1:0-10909 GCA_964022135.1 uncultured Sphingomonadales bacterium
AGGGCGCGCGAAGGATAGTCGTTCGCATTGGCCCAGCTTCCGGGATTGCCACGCGGCTCCGGGTTCGCCCTTTGGGGCGGTGGTGGCGGCGGTGGCGGTGCCGGTGGCGCCGCAATCGGTGCTGGCGGTGGCGGCGCGGTCGGAACCGTACGGATCACCGGCCGTGGCGCAGCCACAGGTGCAACGATGGGAGGAGGCGAAACCACTGGCGGTGGTTCAATCGGCTTGTCTGGTGGAGGTGGAGGTGGCTCCTCCGGTTCTTCTGGTGGTTCTTCCTCATCAATGTCGATCATATCCAGCTGCGATGCAACCTTCTTGACGGCAGTATAAGCTAGGCCGGTGACCAGCGCATAGCCAAGTAGGATGTGGATGATTACGACAAGAACAATCGATATGACCTTGTTCGAACTCATCTCTTGGTCAGCATAAGCCATTCAGAAATGTAACTCCTTTTTCCCCATCACAAGGCAGTATACTCCATTGCTGAAGTTCCAAACAAAAAGCGCGAGGTTTGGAAACCATCGCGACCCTTTATCCCCATGACCACTTTTCGTTCGCTTGAAAGCTGTCTTAAATTTGTTTTAACGTGCTAGTTCCAAGCAGGCAATCGCTTTGTTGGTTCAGCATCGATTAAGCTGTTAAAGACCCACAATAAGGGCTAAAACCCGCCATCCCCAATCCCTGCTTCAGAGAAAATCATGCGCTCCTTTTTAATCTTCACCCTCAGCCTGCTTTTCACCCAGACTGCTGTAATTCCAGCTTTCTCGCAGGTCATGGAAGCGAGCGATCCGCTGCAATATGCCGACATAGCGGACCTCAGCGTGGATGCGCCTATCATTATTCATATCACCGTCAAGGAGGCGATCAAAGTCGACCCGGAACGCGCTCCCAATGCGCCCGCGGGAACGCAACGCTATTATATTATTGCGTCCACCAACGCCCTGATTCGTGGTCAGGGAGGGGTCGGCGAAACGATTCGCTACGTCGTCGATCTGCCCCTTGATGCACGCGGTCGGGCTCCCAAAATCAAGAAAAAGCAGTTCATTATTTTCGCCCGTCGGCCGTCCGGTGGCGGTGCTGACAATGTCCAGCTGGTCGCCCAGGATGCACAGATTGCCTGGACACCGGATCGCGAGCAGCGCGTTCGTTCGGTGGTCCGCGAGCTGGTGGATCGGAATGCACCGCCCGCAATTGACCGGATCGGCAGCGCATTCCATGTTCCCGGAACGGTCATCGGCGAAGGCGAAACGCAGATATTCATCGAAACGGAAAACGGATCGCCAATTTCGATCACCGTACTGAAACGGCAGGGCCAGCGCAAATTCTGGGCGGTTTCGCTTGGCGAAATTGTCGACGAGGCCGCCCGGGCGCCAGTCAGAAACACTCTGCTGTGGTACCGGCTGGCCTGTTTCCTGCCCCGCCAATTGCCGGCCCAGGCTCTCGCCCGCGATACGTCTGCCAATGCGCAGCAGGCACGCAGCGACTATCAGATGGTACTCAACGATCTCGGCAGCTGCCCGAGATCGCGCCGGCCCTGACCGCGCAGAACTAGTACTGGCTTTCATGCCGAGCGACGCTAATAAGGCGCCTGCAATCTCATCCTAACGCAAAGAGGCTAATGACCATGACCGCTCCGCTCCGCATCGCGCTCGCTGGACTGGGCACCGTCGGAACCGGAGTCATCCGGCTTATCGAAGAAAATGGTGCCATGATCGAACAACGGGCCGGTCGGCCAATTGTCATTTCCGCCGTTTCCGCCCGCGACCGGACCCGTGACCGCGGCATCGATCTGTCAGCCTACCCCTGGTTCGACGAGCCCCAGGCCCTGGCCGAGCAAGAGAATGTCGACTGCGTTGTGGAAATGATCGGCGGAGCCGGCGGCACCGCACTGGAACTGGCGCGCAAGAGTCTGGGCGCCGGAAAGTCCTTCGTCACTGCCAACAAGGCGATGATCGCCCATCACGGGATGGAACTGGCCAAGACCGCGGAGACAGGCAATCTTTCGCTGCGCTATGAAGCAGCCGTTGCCGGGGGTATCCCGGTCATCAAGGGGCTTCGGGATGGTGCATCGGCAAACCGGATCGAGCGGGTCTACGGAATTCTCAACGGGACCTGCAATTATATCCTGACCGAAATGGAAAAACACGGGCACGCGTTTGACGATGTCCTGAAGGAAGCGCAGGCCATTGGCTATGCCGAGGCCGATCCGGGCTTTGACATTGACGGTGTCGACGCGGCGCACAAGCTTGCCATTCTGGCGGCGCTGTCCTTTGGCAAGGCGCTCGACTTCGAAGGCGTGGAAATCGACGGGATTCGCAATATCATGGCGGCCGATATCGGCCAGGCCAAGGCGCTGGGCTATCGTATTCGCCTGCTCGGCATGGCGCGCATCGATGACGGAAAACTGTTCCAGCGGGTCAATCCCTATCTGGTGCCGGAAAGCCATCCGCTGGCGCATATAGACGGGGCGACCAATGCGGTGGTGGCCGAAGGCAATTTCTCCGGGCGGCTGATGTTTCAGGGTGCCGGAGCGGGTGAAGGCCCCACCGCATCGGCGGTGGTCGCCGACCTGATCGATATCGCCAGAGGCGATGCCGGCACCGTATTTGCCGCGCCGGCCAGCCAGATGGAAAGCTGCGAGCGGGCGGAAAGCGGCAACCGGATCGGCAAAAGCTATGTCCGCTTCATCGTCGCCGACAGGCCCGGCGTGCTGGCCGAGATTACTGCTGCCATGCGCGATGCCGATGTTTCGATCGAGAGCCTCATCCAGACCGAGAAAACCGAGGAAGGGTCGGTGCTGCTGTCGATGGTCACGCACGACAGCCGCGAATGCAATGTCTCGAAAAGTCTTGCCGCCCTGTCCAGTTCGGCGAGCCTGCAGGCCGCGCCCGTGGTAATGCACCTGCTCAGCGATCAGGACTGATCATTCACCGGTAGCGGGGGCGAGCGGCCTGATCATTGCCTGTTTCACATATTCCTGTTCGGGCACATCCGGCGCGACCGCCTGCCGGACCCGGCCAACCGCCCCGCCCACGCTGCCGCCGCCAGCGCCAATGCCGACGCTCACCACCGACAGGCCCTTGAAACAGTTGCGCTCGCTCATCGTCACATAGCAACGGCCCTGCTGGACAATTTCCGGATTGGCTCTGGGCAGCGGTTCGCGGATTCTCTCGCCAGGGTCTGCGGCCAGTTCGGGAAAGGGCAATCTCTGCCGGCGATCGATTTCCTGCAGACCGCACACCACAATCTCCTCGGTCGGCCTGTACAAAAGGCAGCCGTCGGCATCGACAGCAGCCAATTGCCGGGCATTTTCCAAAAGTTCGCTGGTCCGGTCTTCGGGCTGGGCGGATTGTCCAGATGCGGCGGACGGCACAAGCAAAAGGATCAGGAAAACCTGTCTCGACATTGCAATATTGCTCCCCTATCGAGAGTTCAAATTTACACCCTACAGAAGGACTAATCGATAACATGCCCAAAGCAAGCGACATCTTGGACCGCGTCTTGGTGATGGAAATGGTCCGCGTCACCGAGGCGGCGGCAATATCGGCAGCCAATCTGATCGGTCGCGGCGATGAAAAGGCAGCGGATGCCGCCGCAGTGGAAGCGATGCGCGCGGCCCTCAACGAACTCGACATATGCGGCACCGTGGTCATCGGCGAAGGCGAACGCGACGAGGCACCGATGCTGTTTATCGGCGAAAAAGTCGGATGCGGCTGCGAAGGCCAGGCCCCTGCGATCGATATTGCGCTCGATCCGCTGGAAGGCACCACCATCACCGCCAAGGCCGGCGCCAATGCGCTTGCCGTTCTCGCGATCGCCGAAAAGGGCAATCTGCTGAACGCGCCCGACGTCTATATGGAAAAGCTTGCAGTCGGTCCCGGCTATTCGCCCGGCATCATTGATCTCGACAAATCGGTGACCGAAAATGTCAATGCTGTGGCCCAGGAAAAGGGCGTCGAGCCAGCCGAAATCATCGTCTGTGTTCTCGACCGCCCTCGCCATGACAAGATCATCGCCGAATTGCGCGGCATCGGCTGCGGCATCATGCTGATCCCCGACGGCGATGTAGCCGGGGTGATCGCGACGACCGATGAAGAAACGACGGTCGACATGTATATGGGCAGCGGCGGCGCGCCGGAGGGCGTGCTGGCAGCAGCCGCGCTTCGTTGCGTCGGAGGCCAGTTCAAGGGCCGCCTGTTGTTCCGCAACGACGACGAACGCCAGCGCGCCTATAAATGGGGCATCGAGGATCTCGACAAGATTTATGACCTGAAGGAACTGGCCAAGGGCGACGTCATCTTTGCCGCGACCGGTGTCACCCATGGCTCGCTGCTCGAAGGCGTCAAGAAGCTGCGCGGCGGCAAGATGACGACGGAAAGCGTGGTCATGCGCGCCTCGTCCGGCACCGTCCGCTGGGTGAAGAGCGAGCATCGCAAGAGCTGATGCAAAACATCTTGCCCGTCGGGCTGGCGCATCAGGCCAGAAAACTCCGCTTCTGCCTGCTGATATTGCCGATACTGGTAACCGCCTGCATTTCTCCGGTGCAATATGGCGACATCCCCCATGGCGACTATGTCGCGAATGACCGCTGCCGGCCGGGCGTCCAGCCAGCGCAAACGCTGGCCGACAAGCCCTATTTTGCCGTGACCACCCGCTTGCCCGATTGCCGGACCGATCGGGTGACTCTGCTCAGCCAGCGCAGCGAAGTCATTCGCTATGGCCGCTTCGGCGACCCCGCGGAAACGGAAATCACCGACGCCAAGGGCAAGATGAAAATGCAGGAAGCGATTCCCTTTGCCCTGAACAATGACAAGCAATGGTGGGATGATCTGGCGGCGGAAACGAAAAAGCACGATGGCCGTATCCTGCTCTATGTTCACGGATTCAAGGAAACATTCTTTACCAGCGCGCGCGACAGCGCGCAGATTGCGCGCCTGTCCGGGCTGGACATACCGATGGTGCATTACAGCTGGCCCTCTCAGGGCGAGTTTCTGAAATATGCTGCCGACGAAACCAACATGTATTATAACGAACGCCAGTTCCGCACCTTTCTGACCAGGCTCGCGCAGCAGCCCTGGACCAAGGAAATCATTCTGGTCGCCCATTCGCTGGGCGCGCGGCTGGTGATCCCCGCGATCGAATATGTCGATCGCAACAGCAGCAACGCCGATTCGAGCAATATCTCCAATATCATCCTCGCCTCGCCCGATGTCGACCGTCAGGATTTCGAACGCGACATTGCCGAGACCGTGCTCACCATGCGCCGGGTCAACAACGACCGCCGGATCACGGTCTATGTGTCGGCCAAGGACCGGGCGCTCGGCCTGTCCTACAGTTTCCACGGCTATCCCAGGCTGGGGCGGCCGGACTGTTTCAATCCGTTCGAGGCGACATCGCTGCGCGACCAGGGCTATCCGGAACGATGCTATGCCGCCAAGACCAAATATGACACGGAGCCGGACAAGAGCGGGCTGTCAATCATCGACACCACCGCCATCAGCCGCGGCCAGACCGGTCACAGCGACTATCTGCGCAGCGCGCTGGCCTGCTCCGATTTTGCCGCGGTTGTCAATGGCACCGAAGGCAAGGCCAGCAGACGCAAGGCCACCAGGCTTCTGCATGTGTTCGAACTGGTGCTCGATCCCGATGGCGCGGAACCCGACGATCTAGCGGTGTGCCGCCGCAAGCCCGACTGATCGTGCCTATCCGGCTGGTATAGATGCAGAGCAGTTCCCGGCAACTGGATAAGCTGCTGGCCCGCGCAAGGGCCTGCGCTATCTGCGAGGGGCTGCCGCTCGGTCCGGCACCGCTGCTCCAGGCCGGCGCCAATGCCCGAATCCTGATCGCCAGCCAGGCCCCGGGCAGCAAGACCCATGCAAAAGGCCGACCGTTCGACGACGCCAGCGGCAAACGGCTGCGTCAGTGGCTGGGCGTGACCGAAAACCAGTTTTACGATCCCGATATATTTGCCATCCTGCCGATGGGATTCTGCTATCCCGGCACGGCATCGGGCGGCGACCTGCCGCCTCGTCCGGAGTGCGCGCCGGCCTGGCGCGAACCGCTGCTGCAGGCCATGCCACAAATCGAGCTGACCCTGGTTCTTGGTCAATATGCGCTCGACTGGCATCTGGGGAGGAGGAAATCGCGGACGCTGACCGATACGGTGAAGCGATGGCAGGAATTCTGGCCCGAGCTGCTGCCCCTGCCCCACCCCAGCCCGCGCAATATCCGCTGGTTCATGGCCAATCCGTGGTTCGAGGCGGAGGTGATCCCGCTGTTGCAGGACCGCGTCCGGGCATTGCTCTAGAAAATACCCATCGCCAGCCCGGTCGACAGCGTCGCGCCAATTTCCGCGCAGCGTGCGCGATCCTCCTCAGTGACAGTCTTCGGCGCCAGGATTGCATCCTCGGTCTGGGCATGGGTGCAGATGATCGGCGTATCGATCACCTTCCTTAGCCGCCAGCCGGTCGCAATCCGTTCCAGCTGGGATTTTGCATTCTCGCCATCCGACCCGGCACAGATCATCGCCGCATAGGGCCGGCCCTCGAGCTTGCCGAGCACGGGATAATAGCAGCGGTCGAAAAAGGCCTTCATCACCCCGGCAATCGCGGCCAGATTCTCCGGCGTTGCAAAAATATAGCCGTCGGCGGCCAACAGGTCATCCGGCTGGCAATCCTCGGCGCGCATCAGGCGCACGTCGGTGCCCTCCTCGTCCCGCGCGGATGCGGCCGCCGCATTGGCCATCTGTTCGGTACCGCCGGTATAGCTGTAGTAAACAATCAGAAGTCTCTTCATCCCGCCCTCCTAGCAGGCAACTGACCGATTGTCAGCGAGGCCGGATTCCCGCATAGCGCGAACCATGAACGCAGTATTGAATGTAGAGAATTCCCTGTCCGGCCAGACCTGGCGCTGGCGCAGCACCAGCGCCGACGCGCGCGATCCCGGCTTCCAGCCGGATGATCTGGTCACCCAGCTTTTGCTCGCCCGCGGGGCCAGCCGCGAGACGCTGGCGGTCAATCGCGACCCGACCATTCGCGGCTTCATGCCCGACCCCTCGGTGTTCCGCGACATGGATGCAGCAGCGGATCGCCTGAGCCACGCGATCAGGAAACAGCAAAAGGTCACGATCTTCGGCGACTATGATGTCGACGGGGCGACCAGCGCGGCGCTCCTGATCCGCCTACTCCGGGATCTCGGGCTCGAGGCCGGCTATTATATTCCCGACCGGCTGATGGAGGGCTATGGCCCGTCCGGCGAGGCATTGGTCGAGCTCGGCAGGCAGGGCTGCGATCTGGTGGTCACCGTCGATTGCGGCGCGATGGCCTTCGAGGCGCTGGACATGGCCCACAACGCCGGGGTCGAGGTGATCGTGGTCGACCATCACAAATGCGCGGCGGAACTGCCCAAGGCGCTGGCGCTGGTCAATCCCAACCGGCTCGACGAGAGTGATGCCGGGGCCGAACATGGCCATCTCGCTGCCGTCGGCATGGCCTTCCTGCTCGGCGCGGCCCTCGTCAGGACGCTGCGCAACCAGGGCTATTTCACCAATCGCGCCGAACCGAAATTGCTCGAGTTGCTCGATATCGTGGCACTCGGCACCGTCGCCGACGTCGCCCAGCTGCGCGGCCTCAACCGCGCCTTTGTCGCGCAGGGGCTCAAGGTGCTTGCCGGTCGCCAGAATATCGGCCTGGCGGCGCTGATCGACGCCAGCCGGCTGAAGCGGGCGCCGATCTGCTCCGACCTTGGCTTTGCCCTCGGTCCCCGGATCAACGCCGGTGGACGGGTCGGCAAGTCCGATCTCGGCGTGCGCCTGCTGACCACGCAGGACCCGGAGGAAGCGGCCGCGATTGCCGCCGAGCTCGATCATCTCAACCAGGAGCGTCGCGCGATCGAGGCGCATGTGCTGGAAGCGGCGGATGCGATGTGTTCGTCGCAGCAGAACCAGGCGGTGGCGGTGCTCTCGGCCAGGGGCTGGCACCCCGGCGTGATCGGCATTGTCGCCGGACGGATCAAGGAGAAGCTCAACCGACCCGCGATCATCATCGCGCTGGACGAGGAGGGCATCGGCAAGGGCTCCGGCCGCTCGATTTCCGGTATCGATCTCGGCGCCGCGATCATCGCCGCCAAGGACAGCGGCCTGCTGATCGCCGGCGGCGGCCACGCGATGGCCGCAGGCATCACCATCCAGGCCGACAAGGTTGACGCTTTCTCCGAATTTCTCAACGACCGGCTCGCCGACAGCGTCGGCAAGGCACAAGACGGCAAGGCGCTGTTGCTCGACGCGGTGCTGTCACCGAAGGGCGTCAATCCGCTGATGGTCGAGGCGATGGATGGCGCCGGGCCCTATGGCATGGGCTGGCCGGCACCGCGCATTGCCACCGGACCGGTGCGAATCATCAAATGCGATATTGTCGGCACCGACCATGTCCGGATGATCGTCGGCGGCGATGACGGCGCGTCGATCAAGACGATTGCCTTTCGCGCCGCCGAAAGCGACCTCGGGCAGGCGTTGCTCAGCGCGCCGCGCGGGCGGAAATTGTGGATCGCGGGCCGCGCCAAAATCGACGACTGGGGCAGTCGCCCGGCAGCCGAAATCCATCTGGAGGACGCTGCCTGGGCCGATTGACCAAGCGGCAAGGCCGCGGCGCGACCGATATACGGACGCGCCCTCTCCGGCGCCGACAAATCGCGCCGAAATTCCGGCGAAAAGAGGGTTGACCAAAGCACGGCACCCCCCTAATGGCCGTTGCTCGCCGACCGGCAATTGGTATGGCCCCTTCGTCTAAGGGTTAGGACGCGGCCCTTTCACGGCTGAAATACGGGTTCGAATCCCGTAGGGGTCACCATCTTTTCTCAGTACGAGCTGATCGAAATTTGGCTGGGCGGAAAAACGCCATCCTGGAACGGATGCGCCAGCCTGCCAATCCGCGCCAAACCCGAATGGTCATGCCTGCTTCAGCACGCCCTGTTGCGGGAAGCGCACGGTGCGATCGGACTATTGTTTCGCAAAGGCGGCGGCTTTTGCTATGGCGCGCTGGATGTGTATCATCTCTCTCGCCTGGCAGGCTCATCCCCACTGGCAACTGGTCGCGATCGGCAACCGGGACGAGATGCACGTCCGCCCCGCGGAGCCCTTGGCGCGCTGGCCGGAGCACCCGCATCTTCTGGCAGGACGCGATATCCGGGCCGGCGGTACCTGGCTCGGAATTTCCGAACAGGGCCGCTTTGCCGCTGTAACCAATCTCGCAGACCATGGACCGCCCGACAGCAGCCGTGCCTCACGCGGCGACCTGCTGAAGGATTTCCTGTCCGGCGCGGGTCGCTACGCCGATCTCGAGGGGGCGGACTTCCCGGCCTTCAACCCGTTCAACCTGGTGACCATTGCGCAGGGAGAGGCCCGGTTGCACTGCAACCGGCCGGGACCCATCAGCGTACCTCTCGAGCCAGGCATCCACGGTCTGACCAACGGCCCGCTCGACCAACCCTGGCCGAAGGCGGGCCAGCTCGACGCGGCGCTGGCTGACTGGCTGCAAAGCGGTTCCAAGGATCCGGATCTGCTGCTTGACGCGCTGGCCAACCGGACGACCTATCCGCGCGCAACAGCCACCGTGCCCGGTCCCCCGACGCCGCTCGAACCGGCCAGTTCGGGGATCTTCATCCACAATCCGGTCTACGGGACCCGCTGCAGCACGATCGTGATGATCGACCGGGCCGGCAACGGTTCGATTCTGGAACGGCGCTATGATGCGGTGTCTGCGGTGACCGGAGAAGATCGACTGGCCTTTCGCTGGCCCCGCTAGATGGCGCAGCCGGGCCGCCTGGCTGGCTGCCAACCCGAGAGTCCGCATCCGCGTCGAACGCCATTGCGGCTCGAGGATTAAGGTGGTGATATAATAGAACCCGGGAACCAAGCCTGGCCGGTCCGCCAATGCTCCTGAAACAGGATCAGAAACGCAAACCGCTCAACCCGACCGGGCGACATGTTTCGCGTAGCGTTCACCGGCCACAACGTCCTTCAACAATTCCGGCTCGATGCCTCGCTGATCGCCGGTCGTGTGGAGGACGCAGACGTCACCCGTGGTTTCGGCAATAACCGCCAGAACCTGGGAAAACTGGAAGGCATTGGCTTCGCGCAATTTTCCCCACAGGTCGCTCTCGGTCATTTTCGCCTTTTTCAGCTGGTCATGCTGGATCTCGCTGCCGATCATGATCAGCCTCGGCTTGTTGTCTGCCAGTGTCTGAAGGCCGGGAAACCGGCTGCGCAGGACGGCCATGCCGATCTGGAGGCCGAACAGGCAGACGAGGGCAGCTATGCCGCTGGCGAGCGGAGGATCCTTGCTCATGATCACCGATGCCAGCACCGAGCCGATGGCGACGGTGACGGCAAAGTCGAAGCCGCTCATCTTGGAAAAGCTGCGGACGCCGGCCAGCCGGGTCAGCAGGATCACCGTCACATACATTCCCGAAGCCGACAGCGCGATCAGCGCCACCTGGGACCAGCCCGTAGTCATCCAGTCACTCAACATCAATCTGACCCCGTACTGCGCTCAAGAAATCAGGCAACTTCTTGCTTCTCGATCGGCTTGCGCTGGTCGAAAATCTTGGCCAGTTCTTCCGCGCGTTCGTCGCTCAAATCCTTCCTGGCGGCCGCAAAGATCTCGTTCTCTTCCTCGTCCATGTGATGCTCGAGCCGCTCCTTCAGCGTCTTGAACCTCGCCAGCCAGCCAGTGCTGGAAAATTCCATATCGACCAATTCCTCGAAAATATCTTCCGCTTCCTTGTGCTCGGCAACCGAGTGGCGGCCCTTGTCCTGCAGGTCCGGGCGCGACAGCATCTCGGCGTAAAGCGACTGCTCCTCGGCATTGGCATGGGCAGAAACATCGATCCGCAACTTTTTGAAGGAGTCGCG
>CAXIBD010000095.1:0-10237 GCA_964022135.1 uncultured Sphingomonadales bacterium
AACCAGCGACCTACTGATTAAAAGTCAGTTGCTCTACCGACTGAGCTAAGGGCCCCTCAACCGGCTGGTGCAGCGCACACAGCCTCCGGGAAGCGCTTCCCTAGGGACGCTTTGCTGCATGGTCAAGCGGCTTTGGCGCTTTTTCGGGTCGTTTCCGGGCGCGGCGGTTGCGGGTGGCCAGCTGGGCGATCGTCAGGCCGCTCAGCGGATCGCGCCAGTCGCCCGCAATTTCTGCGGCCGGACCCAGAACGAAGCTGCGCTCGCGCATATGCGGATGCGGTATGGTGAGGGCAGGCCGGTCGCTGGCAAAGGCGCCGCCGCTCCACAGGATGATGTCGAGATCAAGCACCCGGCGCGACCAGGCCTGGCCGGTGCGCCGTCCATAGTCCGATTCGATCCGCTTGAGCAGCGCCAGCAAGTCCGGAGGAGCCAGGGGCGCCTCGATGGTCGCCACGGCATTGGCATAGCAGCGCTGCGACGGCCCGACCGGCCGCGACGCGATGAGGCGGGAGATGTCCGTGACTCGCAGCCCTTCGTCGCTCAAACGCTGCCATGCCGAAACAATCACGTCGCGCGGCGACCCGAGGCGCGGGTGGCGCTGGTTCGATCCGAGGGCGATCAGATAGAGCATGGCGGACAATCGGGTTCCTTCGGGACGGAAAGGCAGGCGAGGGGAACAAAGGGTTCCAAGCAGGCGGATCGGCTGCTATCATGCAAGCAATGGTAAGGAAATCAAGGAGAAGCTTCGTGCGTCAGCATTCCATCACTCTGTCGGGTCTCGCCCTCTTGTCTCTGGCGATGGCCGGTTGCAGTCAGGAAGGGGTGTCGCCGGGCGAAGTCAGCGGCAATGTCGCGCGCGCACAGCTGGTCGGTGCCGACCAGACCGAATATGGCGAAGTTATCGTTGCCCAGGGCGACAATGGACTGCTCGTCAATATCAAGGCCCGGGGCATGTCTCCCGGCGCGCATGGCGCGCATATTCACCAGACCGGGAAATGCGAGGGCCCCGATTTCAAATCGGCCGGCGGCCACTGGAATCCCGCTGGCAAAGAACATGGCTTTGACAATCCGCAGGGCGCCCATGCCGGTGATTTCTTCAACCTCGACATCGGCGAGGATGGTACCGGGTCCCTGCAGGCAACCATCGCCGGCGCCACGCTCAGCGATGGCGAAAATCCCCTGCTTGATGCCGACGGGGCGGCTTTTGTGGTCCACGAAGGGGCCGATGACCTGAAGACCGACCCCTCCGGCGACAGCGGCGGTCGACTGGCCTGCGGCGTGTTTGTTGGTGGCCGCTGAGCGAATCCGGCCGGTCACAATGCGGCGGTCTGGCCAATGAGCCAGTCGGTGCTGTTCGTCTGTCTCGGCAATATCTGCCGCTCGCCGCTGGCGGAAGCCGCCTTGCGGCAGGAATGCGCAGGCTCCGGGCTGACCGTCATCATCGATTCCGCCGGCACCGGCGACTGGCATGCCGGGCAGCCGCCGGACGAGCGGGCGCAGGCAGTAGCCGCCCGCAACGGCGTTGATATCGGTCATTTGCGGGCGCGGCAGGTGACCCCGTCCGATTTTCACGATTTTGACCATGTCATTGCACTGGACAATCAGAATCTCCGCGATCTGGCAGCCCTTCGTCCCGCGAGCGCGGATGCGAGGCTTTCGCTTTTGTTCGATCATGTACCGGGCAGGGCAGGGGAAGATGTCGCCGATCCCTATTATGGCCAGGACGAAGACTTCGACCAGACCTGGGCAGAGGTGACCGAAGCGGCGGCAACGATCCGCAAATGGCTGGAATCCGCCTGACTCGCCGCTGGCCACAACAGGTGGCGGCATGCCGGAAGCCATTCCGGGAGCCCGTCGTCCTTTTTGCAGAGTGAATATTAGGGAAATTCCGAATGCCGATAGACTGTATCTATCGAAACCAGCGATAGTATTTTGCAAACCCGCACCTGTTTCCCTTGAAAAACAGGCGCTGTTGCCCGATATTGGAAGCAAGAGAGCCGGTTTGTCGGTTCGCTAAATTGAGGAGTATGGATTTATGGCTTGGCAAGATCCAAGAACAACCTTCGGGCAGCCCCCTGTTGGCGCCGCATCGCAGACGCAGGTTGCGTTTGACGCGGGCCTGCGGACGTACATGCTCAAGGTCTATAATTACATGGCGAGCGGCGTCCTGCTGACCGGCGTCGTCGCGATGCTGTTTGCCAGCTCGGGCCTCGCGCAGGACATCATGTTCGGCGGCGGTCCGCTGAAATGGCTGATCATCCTGTCGCCACTCGCGATCGTGTTCGCGATGAGCTACGGGCAGAACAAGTTCTCCACCTTCACCATCCAGGCGATGTTCTGGGCTTTCGCGGCGCTGATGGGCCTGTCGATGTCGACCATCTTCCTGGTCTATACCGGCGCATCGATCGCGCAGACCTTCTTCGCCACCGCGGCGGCCTTTCTCGGCCTGAGCCTCTACGGCTACACGACCAAGAAGGACCTGTCCGGCATGGGCACATTCCTGATCATGGGCGTGATCGGCTTGCTGGTCGCGATGGTGATCAATATCTTCCTGCAGTCGACGATGATGCAGCTGGTGATCAGCGCGATCGGCGTCCTGATCTTCGCTGGCCTCACCGCCTATGACACGCAGCGGATCAAGAGCATGTACGCTTATGTCGCGGGCACTGACATGGTCGGCAAGACCGTGGTCCTGAGCGCACTGAGCCTGTATCTGGACTTCATCAACATGTTCCAGTTCCTGCTCTATTTCATGGGCAACCAGGAATAGGCTGCACGCCGGAAGCGGTGCTCCACATGATCAAAAAAGCCCGGCAGGATACTGTCGGGCTTTTTTGTTTGGCGGTTCGTCGAGATTTGATCGCAAATGCTGGACAAGCGCCGGTGTGAATCATAAGGAAACGGCTGTTGTATTTGGAGAGTATCACAATGCCGCGTCTGAAGGATTTGCGCCTATTATTGATCGCCGGTGGTCTGGCTGCGCTTGCCGCCTGTCAAACGCCGCCACCACCACCGCCACCGCCGCCGCCGGTTGTCCAGCCACAATATACGCCCCGTGCGCCAACGCCGCCTTTCGGAGCCAGCGATCTCACGATCGTTCCGGCGCTTAGGGTCGACGGTCTGCGCGACACAATCAACCGCGATCTGGGACCGCTTGAGACATTGTGGCACGTACGGGCCGCCCTGAATGTTGCCGCGCTGAGCTGCACCGGACCGCTTTATGAGCGACTGGTTGGCGATTATAATGCGTTCATCACCAACAACAGCGCCTCGCTGCGCAACGCCAACAATGCCATTATCAGGAAATTCCAGCGCGACATGGGTGCCAATTACAAGGTCGAGCACGACCGGCACCAGACCCAGCTTTACAACTACTGGTCATTCTCGCCGTTGCGGCGGCCCTTCTGTGACCAGGCCGTCCAGATAAGCCAGCGCGCCATTGTCACCAAGTCGGCCGACCTCGACAGCTTTGCCGAGCGGGCCCTGCCGGAACTGGAAAAGCCGTTTACCGATTTCTACCTCGCCTACGAGGAATATCAGCGCGACCTCAATGCCTGGCGCGTCCAATATGGGGATCCTGCCACGGTGACCGTCCAACCGGCCAGTGAGGCGAACGAGCCTGCTGCGACTGCGGGCCAGCCCACTCTGGATTATGAGCAGCCCGCTCCCGGGGAATGACGGAAAGTGATGTGACCAAAAGGGCCGGACGGGTTAATCGTCCGGCCCTTTTTTTTGGGGACCGACCGGTCAGCTATTCTCGGCGATCAGCGCGTCGTCGATCGCCTTCGCCGCTCGCCAGGCTTCACGGCCGGTCACGCGCTCGGCGTATGCGACAAAGGAGTCTCGTTTGGGCAGGCTTTCAAATTGCGTCCCCCAGGCGATCTGCGCGCCGACATAGACATCGGCCATGGTGAAGCGTGTGCCGCAAACATAGTCGTCCGCCTGAAATTTGGCATCGAGAACATCGACCACCCGGTCATAATTGCCATAGCCGGCCATCATTTCCTTGTCCGCAGCCACTTCAAAGCCAAGTGACCGGTTGGTGACCGCCGCTTCCACCGGGCCGGCGGCGAAGAACAGCCAGCGAAAATAGTCCGCTCGCTCGTCGGCCGCGGGAGCCAGGCCGGCATCCGGAAAGGCCTCGGCCAGATAGGCGCAGATTGCGGCGCCTTCGGTCACGATCTTGCCATCATGATTGATCGCCGGCACCTTGCCCATCGGGTTGATCTTCAGATAATCGTCCGCCTTCATCGTGGTGCCATATTCCAGCAGGACCTGGTCATAGTCCGCGCCGGCCTCGTGCAGTGCCCAGCGGGCGATCTGGCCGCGGGACATCGGATTGGTGTAGAATTTCAGGGTCATCTCATTCTCCTTCATGCTTTGAATGGGCTATGTGCGATGCGTATCTTTCCCGCTGCTGCCGGGAAAATTCTTCGAGCGATCTACGGGGATCGGGTGTGTATTTTTGTCCCGTCGGCGCAAGGCCCGAAATCCGGTCCAGCCGGAACGCCCGGAAATCGTCCCGCAATTCGCACCATCCCACCAGGGTCCAGACCTTGCCCCAGAACCACAGCCCGAGCGGCTGGACGGTTCGATCGGTCGCCACCCCCTTCTCGTCGCAATAGTGCAGGGCGACGATTTCCTTGCCGTCGATCGCCTGCTCGCAGCGATCGATCAGCGCGCTCGCTTCGCCCGGCTGTCCCACGCGCGGTGAAAATATCTTGGTGTCGCCGACCCGGTTGCGTGCGGCTTCCGGCAGCACGGCCTCGATCTTGACCAGCGCTTCTTCCGCCGCCGCCATCATCGCCGTGCCGCCCCAGGCCTTCACCATCCGCGCGCCGGTCACCAAGGCCACGATTTCGTCGCGGGTGAACATCAGCGGGGGCAGTTCGAAACCGCTGCGCAGGATATAGCCGATACCGGCTTCTCCGTCGATCGGGACCCCGGTGGACTGGAGATCGGCAATATCGCGGTAAATCGTGCGCTCCGAAACCTCGAGGCGCTCGGCCAGCTTTGCAGCCGTAACCAGCCGACCGCCACGCAGATACTGAATGATCTGGAACAGGCGGTCGGCTCTGCGCATCAGTCGTTGTACCGGAACAGTCCAAGGCTGTTGCCCTCGGTATCCCTGGCATAGAAAAAAGCACCGGACGGGAGGGAAATGGTCTCCGAAACAACATCGCCGCCATTGGCCCGGATCCGGTCCATCGCGTCGGCCAATTCTCCCTGCACCGCCAGATGCGCGGTGATGCCATCGCCTTGGGTTGCCGGCTTGCCGGCATAGAGATGGCCGCACATGCCACCGTTGGCGCTGGGGATCATGTGCATTGTCTCCGGACCATCATTGTTCTCGATAAGACTGGTTTCCAGAACGGCTTCGTAGAATTTCCTGGCGCGGTTCAGGTCGGCGGCGGGAATTTCCACCCAGACCAGCCGGTCACGGTTCATCTCGGTCATTTGCTTGCTCCTCTTCGTTTGATTGAACAAGCGAGGAATATCATAACACTCCTGACAGCATTCTGTCAGGAGTGTTTCGGGCCCTGGGCAGAGGGTCCGATGTCTTGCCGGTTATTCTTGCCTTTCCGGCACATCGACGACAGGCACGAATCCGCCGAACACCATGCGCTTGCCGTCAAACGGGATCGGGTTCTTGTCCTGGTCCATGCGGGGATCCGGATTGTCGGGGTCCATCAATTTCGCCATGGCCGCATCCCGCGTCGCCTTGTCCGGCCACTCGATCCAGGAAAAGACCACCGTTTCTTCCGGCTCTGCCTTCACCGCCATCCGGAAATCGGTGGTCTTGCCGTCGGGCAGGTCGTCGCCCCAGCATTCGACCACCCGGAGCGCGCCCATCTCGATGAACATGTCATCGGCATAGCGTGCGTGATCGGTAAATTTCTGCTTGTTCGCGGTCGGAACCGCGATCAGGAATCCGTCAATATAGCTCATATTCTCCTCCTCTTGATCAGCTGTTAATCGATTTCGCCGGCAAGCCGGTCCCGCAGCCGCTGTTCCTGCTCGGCCTGTTCCGGAGTCAACGCGTCGCCAAAATCCTCCGCTTCGTAAAATGGCCGGATTTCCAGTTCGCTGGGACCCAGCATCGGGTTCGGGCAGCGCCTGGCCCAGGCGACGGCCTCCTCCATGTCGGCGACATTCCATATCCAGTATCCCGCCACCAGTTCGTTCGGTGGTGAAAACGGGCCGTCGATCACTGTGCGGCTGGCCCCGTCAAAGGCGATCCGCTTGCCGAAGGACGAGGGTTTCAGCCCGTCGCCGTCGACCATGATCCCGGCGTCGACCAGTTGCTCGTTATAGGTCCCCATGGCTGCAAACATCTCGGTCATCTCTTCGGTCGGCGGCAATCCCGCTTCGCTGTCTGCCGTGGCCTTGACCAATACCATCACGCGCATGGCTCATGCTCCTTTCACGGCAGCCTCGATCGCTGCCACATCGATCTTCGTCATCGGCATCATTGCCTCGAATGCCCGCTTGGCGACATCGCCGCCCTGCGCCATGGCATCGGTCAGTGCGCGGGGAGTGATCTGCCAGTTGAGGCCCCACTTGTCCTTGCACCAGCCACAGGCGCTTTCGGCGCCGCCATTGCCGACAATCGCATTCCAGTAGCGGTCGGTTTCCTGCTGGCTGTCCGTGGCCACCTGGAACGAAAAGGCCTCGCTGTGCGGGAATATCGGTCCGCCGTTCAGCCCGATGCAGGGGATTCCCAGAACGGTAAACTCGACGGTCAGCTCGTCGCCCTGCTTGCCGCCGGGAAAGTCGGCCGGTGCCCGGTGCACGGCTCCAACCGCGCTGTCGGGAAAGGTCGCCGCATAAAATTCGGCCGCTTCCCTGGCGTCCTTGTCATACCAAAGACAGATTGTTGCTTTTGACATCCTCTTCCTCCGCTCTTGCTGTTCAAAGCCTCATGGATCCGCGCTAGCCGCCGTTCGCCACCGAGGCGGCCTCGATGTCCATCCAGACGGGCCCCCAGACATGGCCGTCGGGATCGGCGAGATCGCGGCCGTACATCCACCCGTGATCCTGGACGGGATTGATATCGGCGATGCCGCCGGTCGCGGCCGCCGCTTCATTCATCCGGTCGACCGCCTCGCGGCTGTCGCAAGACAATGCCAGCATCACCTCGCTCGCATCGGATGGAGGGATCGGCCGGTCGGTGAAGGAGCGCCACTTGTCGCGGGTCAGGATCATCACATTGATCGCGTCGCTCCACACCATGCAGGCGGCGGTCTCGTCGGTGAATTGCGGATTGTTGGTGAAGCCGAGCGCCTCGTAAAAGGCTATCGAGGCGTTGAGGTCAGCGACTGGCAGGTTCACAAAGATCATCGGGGTCATTGCTCACATCCTTCTTTTACATTCTGTCGGTCCGGTCAAAAAGCATCAGAATATAGCGCCGCAAATGGCCGATCGCATCGTGCACCGGCCCGGCATTGCCCTGGCCCTTGGCGAGGATGAAAGCCCCCTGCAGCACGGCCTGTGTATAGAGGCCGAGTGACATGCCGGTGACGCCTTCGGGCGCTCCATATCTGGCGATGGCCTGGTCGAGATCCTCGGCGAGACGGGCGCTGTGCCCGGCAATGCTCTGATAGGCGGCGTCCCGGATCGCGACGCTGCTGTCATAGCATTCCTGCAGGCTGGTCCCGGCGTAGCAGGTGAATTCCGCCACCTCGCCGGTGGCCAGTTCGTCGCGAAAATCGAGATAGGCGAGATAGCGATCGAGCGGGTCGTCGTGCCGGTTATAGTCGGCCTCCAGAAACAGGGCACTCGACGTCTCGGTCCAATGGTCCGCGGCGGCGGCACCAAGCGCGTCCTTGCTGGCAAAATGATGGAAGAAGGCGCCTTTGGTAACTCCCGCCATCTGGCACAGCTGATCGACGGACGTCGCCGAAAACCCGTGCTGCCGGACCAGCGCGATCGCCGCGTCCAGCAGCTTGGCGCGGGCATTTCCGGTCTTGGCAGGTATGGAACGACTCGGCTTCATGAATAAAACATACCAACTAGTCGGTATTGTGTAAATATGGATTTGCGCCGGCTATGAAAACGGGCCAGGAATCGCTCCTGCGGTTGTCTCCTGCTGTCGCCTTGGATAGACGCGGGACAGACATTCGCGCCAACCGGGAGAGCCTCCATGATCAAGCATTTCTTTCTGATTTCGAAAAAGCCGGACCTGTCCGCAGAGGAATTCCGCACCTATTACGAGGCGCATCATGTACCGCTGATCAAGCGACTATTGCCGATGTTCGCGCATTATGAGCGCCATTATATCGACCGCTCGCAAAGCCGGATCGATGCGGCGCAGGCCGATCCCGATTTCGACGTGATCACCGAGATCCATTTTGCCAGCCAGGTCGACTATGACGACTTTCTGCAAACCGCGTCCGACCCAGATGTGCTTGCCGCAATCCGCGCCGATGAAGCCAATTTCCTGGTCAGCGATGCGACGCGATCGTTGCGCATGGAGAGCTGCATCTAGGCCCGTCGCGGATCGGCTGTCCCGAGCAGAAACAAAAAAACGGCGTGGGATCAGCCACGCCGTTTTTTTCAATATCCGAGCTTCCCGGGCAAGCCTATTTCGTCTTGCTGTCGGCTTTCTTCTTGGCCGGAGCCTTCTTTTTCTTCGCCTTCGGCGCGGCCGCCGTGACTTCGAAGTTCAGCGCATTATCCTTCAGATGGACCTTGACCTCGCCGCCGTTCTTGAGCTTGCCGAACAATAGTTCCTCGGCCAGCGGCTGCTTGATCTTCTCCTGGATCAGCCGGCCCATCGGACGGGCACCGTAGAGCTTGTCATAGCCGCGCTCGGTGAGCCATGCCTGGGCATCCTCGTCGAGCATGATATGGACATTCTGGTCGGCCAGTTGCAGCTCGAGTTCGAGAATGAACTTCTCGACCACCCGCGCGACCACTTCGGTCGGCAGATAGGCAAAGGGCACGATCGCATCCAGACGGTTGCGGAATTCCGGCGAGAACATCTTCTTGACCGCTTCGTCGCCGGCATCTTCCTTGGACATGTTGCCAAAGCCGATGCCTTCCTTCGCCATGTCGGATGCGCCGGCATTGGTCGTCATGATCAGCACGACATTGCGGAAATCAACCGTCTTGCCATGATGATCGGTCAGCTTGCCGTTGTCCATCACCTGCAGCAGGATGTTGAACAGGTCGGGATGCGCCTTCTCGATCTCGTCGAGCAGCAGCACGCAATGCGGGTTCTGGTCGATCGCGTCGGTCAGCAGGCCGCCCTGGTCATAGCCGACATAGCCCGGAGGCGCGCCGATCAGGCGGGATACGCTGTGGCGCTCCATATATTCCGACATGTCGAAACGCTTGAGCGGAATGCCCATGATCGACGCCAGTTGCCGCGCGACCTCGGTCTTGCCGACGCCGGTGGGGCCGCTGAACAGATAGTTGCCGATCGGCTTTTCCGGTTCGCGCAGGCCGGCACGCGACAGCTTGATCGCACTCGCCAGCTTGCCGATCGCCTCGTCCTGGCCAAAGACCACGCGCTTGAGATCCTTCTCCAGATTTTCCAGCGTCTTCTTGTCGTCCTTGGACACCGATTTGGGCGGGATCCGCGCCATCGTCGCGATCACGGCCTCGATATCCTTGGAGGTGATCATCTTCTTGCGGCGCGAGGGCGGCAACAGCATCTGCATCGCGCCAACCTCGTCAATCACGTCGATCGCCTTGTCCGGCAGCTTGCGGTCGTTGATATAGCGGGTCGACAGTTCCACCGCCGACTTCAGCGCATCCGGCGAATAGCGGACCTTGTGATGCTCTTCAAAGGCACCGCGCAGCCCGGCGAGAATCTTGATCGTATCCTCGACCGAAGGCTCGTTGATGTCGATCTTCTGGAACCGCCGCAGCAGCGCGCGGTCCTTCTCGAAATGGTTGCGGAATTCCTTGTAAGTGGTTGATCCGATGCAGCGAATGATGCCGCCGGAGAGCGCCGGCTTGAGCAGGTTCGATGCATCCATCGCGCCGCCGCTGGTTGCGCCGGCACCGATCACGGTGTGAATTTCGTCGATGAACAGGATCGCGTCCGGCATTTTTTCCAGCTCGGACACGACCTGCTTCAGCCGCTCCTCGAAATCGCCGCGATAGCGGGTTCCGGCGAGCAGCGAGCCCATGTCGAGCGAATAGATCACCGCCGGCTTCAGCACGTCGGGGACATTTTCCTCGACAATGCGCAGCGCCAGGCCTTCGGCGATCGCCGTCTTGCCGACGC
>CAXIBD010000096.1:0-10051 GCA_964022135.1 uncultured Sphingomonadales bacterium
GCCCGGATGGACAGGTGGCCGAGTGGTTAAAGGCAGCAGACTGTAAATCTGCCCGCGTAAGCGTACATAGGTTCGAATCCTATCCTGTCCACCATCCCCGTGTATGTCACTATTCCGGACAATCGCTATTTCTTGGGTTGACCGAATGCGGTCGGTAAACAGTGTGAGGAAAAAGTCGTTCTGGGCGGTCGGGCCCGGTTCACGCGCTCTCCACGCATCTCACTTTCCAGCCAGGCAGGGATGCTAGATTCCTTCTCGCGGACAATTCTGCGCATCGCCAAATGCAACAAAGTCAGTGCTGCTGCACTTGATATCGTTCAACAGCCCAGAGTTTTCTGAAACTATATATCCTCCAATAACCAGGCCAAAAAATAGTCCTGTGAAAAACTTTGCCATCATCATCTCCACTGCCGCCGCCATATTCGACAATCATTGAATTCCTTCAGATTGGAGGGCGCCGCACAGATCTCCTGCCACATCTCATTCCTGCCCTCGCTGCCAAGCGCTTTTGGCCTGCTTGCAAATGGATCTATTCTGTCTCTGCGGAAAACAGGCTCACATCAATGCTCTCCAATGTGTGGACGCCAAATTTGTTCTGATAATTCCATCTGACTACTCCTTGAAATAGACCCAGACCAGCAAGTTCGATGTCAACGGCCTCTCCAACCGAAGGTGGAAAATCGGATGTCGCTCGAATGCCATGAATTGAGAGGTTTTGAATGGAAATATGCATCTTTTGGCCGCTAGCATCGTAGAGCAGCGCGTCAAAATTCACATTGATTCTATTATCACGATCTTTCGCACTAATAGAATTCCAAAACATTATTTCGTCATAATATTCTAATTGTTCTGACATAAATTTTATCCTGTCATCTTATATAACAGTTTTATTTGATCAATAGAACGAATCACGATACGTAATTTTACAGATTCTACATTATCTAGGTTACTGATTTCTTAATTGGAATAAATCTAAGAACTTATAATTTTATAAGATCGCGATACTGAAAGAACCAATAAATATAAGGCGCCAATCAGTTCTCATTTTAGCTGCGATCTCGCAGAACTTATACAGTTGTATCGATGTGGCAGGATTCCTCTGTGAGTCGGGCTTCTACTTGGCTGAATTGGGTCGACGATGACATGATGATACGGATATCCTGTCCGCGATCTCTTTATCTCCCGGTTTCTGGAAAGCGCGCAGTTTGAAATTGATCCCGGATTTTGGCCGCCTTTTGCGCAACCGCCGGCGCGCATGTGGATTGTCAAAGCCACTAGATGCTTAAAATGTCACTTACTTTAAATAGTTTTTAATACTGATGGCCTAAATGCTTCGCTATTGGGGCGACCAGGTTCCTTTAATTTTACAAGCGAGCTTGCGCCGTTAATTAACGGGGTAAAAGTAATGAATGCGCAACTACAATATTGCGATGACGAGACATTTTGGAATACGCTCGACGCATATGATCGTGACACCAGAATCTCTGTAGAGGCGGATGCGCTGCTCTTTCGAGAGAGCCAGCAGCAGGTCGCGATAGTCATCCAGAACCTTTCAATTCACGGGATCCGCGCGACAGCCGATCGGCCGCCTCTTGTCGGAGAAGCCATCGAAATTGAACTGGCAGGCGTGGGTCGACTGCAGGGCGTGGTGAGATGGCAACATCAGAACATATTTGGCGCCCATACGTTCGAGCGCATTGATCTGAGCCTGTTTTCAGACAGTTAAAAAGAGGCCATTTGGCCACACGATCGGGACTGTTCCTACAGCTATGTCACGGGCGCACCATCAATCTGCCCAGGCAAACCGCCGAACGCCGCTTTCTCGAAGCTTCTGCGTGCCGATATTGCCAAAATTCCGGGATGTTCCCGGCGATCCGACCGCCAGGAAACAGCGAGTCCAGGCCGATGCGCGCGTGGGTCTTGTCGACCGGCGTTGATGGCAGGCTCTGATTCGACTTTTGGATGAATTAGGTTTAATATCAGACCGTAAATAGGAGGAGGTGCTGATGACGAATACATCAAAGACTTTGCTTGCTATTCTGATCTCTACCATCGCGATTTCAACCGTTTCGGCGTGCTCGTCCGAGCTTTCGCCGGAAGATGCCGCCTTGCTGGAGGAACGACAGGCGAGAGACGCCGCCAAAAACAAGAAACCTGATACGTTGATGGAAATTGCCAGTGCCAATGATGACCTGTCAACGCTGACGCTGGCGGTCGGGGTCTCCGGCGTTGCCGAGGAACTCAATGGCCAGGGGCCCTTTACAGGCTTCGCCCCCACCAACGAAGCCTTCGACAAGCTGGGCCAGGACAAGGTGGCGGAACTGCTCAAGCCGGAACAGAAGGGGGAGCTCGGGCAGATACTGAAACTTCATATCATCCCGGGTTCGCTGATGATGGCGGATATTGAGAAAGCCATCGCCGACGGCGGCGGCACGGCAGTTTTTGTCACCGAACAGGGCGGGGAAATCAAGGCGACGCGGGACGGTGAGGATATCGTCCTTGAGGACGGCAAGGGCAACAAGTCCCGCGTGTCCAATGAAGCCAAGGCGAAAAACGGCGTGCTGTATACGGTCGATACCGTTTTGATGCCCAGCTGATCGATCCGTTGTTCGGCGCTTCTGCACGCACCTGTCGAGCAGCCGAGCAGGCGGAGTCAAACGCCCGTGGGATAACGGCGGGCATATGGGACGAATGGCCGGATACCCGCGGCTATATGACAGGCGACGCCCGATGACGGGCGACGGATGGCTCATCCCCATATTCAACAGACTGGTTGCGCGGACATTCCTGTCCGCCATCCCATCTTGACGCGCCAGAAGGTCTGAGCCATGCGCTGCCGATGCGATTTTTCTCTGACAATGCCGCCTCGGTACATCCAAGGCTTCTCGACTCGCTCGCTGCCGCGAATGCGCCGGACACCGCCTATGACGGTGACGCGCTGAGCGCGCAGCTGAACGCGGCCTTTTCCGACCTGTTCGAAACCGAGGTCGAGGCGCTCTGGGTAGCGACCGGCACCGCCGCCAATTGTCTGGCGCTTGCAGCCATG
This sequence comes from uncultured Sphingomonadales bacterium, assembly GCA_964022135.1. Lineage (GTDB taxonomy): Bacteria > Pseudomonadota > Alphaproteobacteria > Sphingomonadales > Sphingomonadaceae > Parasphingorhabdus. The sequence continues at coordinate 3,047 of CAXIBD010000096.1, forward strand.
TGTCCTGCGCATCAGGGCGTGATCTGCCACCGCGAGGCGCATATCGAGCAGGACGAGGCGGGCGCGCCCGGTTTCTTCACCGGCGGCGCCAAGCTGATGCTGCTCGACGGGGCAGGGGCCAAGCTTTCGCCGGCAGCGGTGGAAGCACATTGCGCGGCGATCCGCGACGATGTTCACCAGGTCCAGCCAGCTGCCGTCTCGATCACCAACGCCAGCGAATATGGCCTGGTTTACCGTCCCGACGAAGTCGCCGGCCTGTCTGAGGTCTGCAAGGCACGCGGGCTCGGTCTGCATATGGACGGCGCGCGTTTTGCCAATGCGGTCGCGACACTTGGCTGTTCGCCCGCAGAGATCACCTGGAAGGCTGGCGTCGACGCGCTCAGTTTCGGTTTTGTCAAGAATGGCGGGATGGGCGCCGAGGCGCTGATCTTCTTTGACCGCAAGCTGGCCGCCGACACCCATTATCGCCGCAAGCGCGCCGGCCACCTGCAGTCCAAGGGCCGCTTCCTCGCCGCACAGATTCTCGCGATGTTGCAGGGCGATCTGTGGCTCGACAATGCCCGCGCCGCCAATGCCGGTGCCCGGATTATCGCCACCGCCGCCGGCGACCGCCTGCTCTACCCGGTCGAAGCGAACGAGATCTTCATCAAGCTGTCGGCCGACGAAGCGGCGCAACTGCGCGCCATCGGCTTCGACTTCTACGACTGGGGCGAAGGCCAGGCGCGCCTGGTCACCAGCTGGAACCAGAGCGCTGACGATATCCAGCCGCTCGCCGACGCGATAGCTGCACTGTGAGCGCCGAGGAGGGCGCTGAAGTCAGCCTGTTCACCCCCCGCATCATGGTCCCCTTCCTGCTGGTCTCGCTGATCTGGGGCTCGACCTGGCTGGTGATCAAGGACCAGATTTCCGAAGTGCCGCCAAGCTGGTCGGTCAGCTACCGTTTCCTGATTGCCGCCGCGGCGATGTTCGCGCTGGCCGCGTTCCGCCGCCTGCCCTTCCGGCTCGACCGGACCGGCTACATGCTGGCCCTGATCCTCGGCTTCTTCCAGTTCACCTTCAATTTCAACTTTGTCTATAATGCCGAGCTGTTCATCACCTCGGGCCTCGTCGCGGTGCTGTTCGCGCTGCTGATGGTGCCCAACGCGATCATGGGTCGCATCTTCCTCGGCCACAAGCTGACTGCGCCCTTTCTCGGCGGTTCGGCGATCGCTGCGGTCGGTATCGCGATGCTGTTCTGGCACGAATATCGATCCTCCCCGGCCAGCCTGGAGCAGGTGCTGCTCGGTGCGGCGCTGACCTTCGGCGGGATCATGTCGGCGTCGGTCGCCAATGTCATGCAGGCGGGGGAGCGGCTCAAATCCTATCCGATCATCACCGTTCTCGCCTGGGCGATGCTGTTCGGCGCGCTGATCAATGTCGCGGTATCCTGGATCACGGTCGGGCCGCCGGTCTACGAAACGCGCGCCAGCTACTGGGGCGGAATCGTCTATCTCGGCGTCATCGGATCGGTCGTGACCTTCCCGCTCTATTTTTCGATGATCCGCGAGATTGGTCCCGGCCGGGCGGCCTACACCAGCGTGCTGGTGCCGGTGGTGGCGATGATCCTGTCGACGCTGTTCGAAGGCTATGTCTGGACCGCCCTGTCAGCCGGCGGTGCGATTCTCGCGATGATCGGCCTGCTGGTGGCGCTGCGCGCGCGCAAGCCGAAACTGCCCCGCATCCCGGCCTGAGATTCAGTCCAGCAGCGCCTGCATCCCCGCCTTGTAATCCGGATAGCGCGGCTCCCAGCCCAGCAACCGCTTCGCCCTGCCATTGGAGACGCGGCGATTCTCGGCATAGAAACCCAGCGCCGCCTCGGACAGATCGGCTTCCTCCAGCGACTGCAGCGGCGGCACATCCATGCCCAGCAACCGGGCGGCATGGGCGACGATTTCATGCTGCGGCGCAGGCAGATCATCGGAAATATTATAGACGCCCGCCGGGCTGTCGAACGAGGCGATCACCGCCGCGACGATGTCATCGACATGGATCCGGCTGAACACCTGTCCCGGCATGTCGATGCGGCTGGACTTGCCCTCGCGCACCCGGTCGAGCGGGCTGCGCCCCGGGCCATAGATGCCGGGCAGGCGAAACACATGCATGTCGTCGCGCAAATCCTGCCAGCTCTGGTCGGCCTCGCTGCGCGCCTTGCGCCGGCCAGTCCCGATCGGCGCGCTCTCGTCGACCCAGGCACCGTCGGCATCGCCATAGACTCCGGTCGAGGACAGATAACCGCTCCATTGCAGCTGGCTGGACCGGATCGCCGCGCCATAATGATCAAGCACCGGCTCGCTGCCATCGCGGGCAGGCGGCACCGAGGACAGGACATGGCTGGCGGATTGCAGCGCGGCCAGAACCGATGGCGCATCATCAAAGGCCAGCGCGCCGTCTCCCGCTTCCCGGCGCGTACCAATCACCTCCCAGCCTTCCGCGCGCAAACGAAGCGCGAGCCGCGAGGCTGTATAGCCCATTCCGAAAATCAGCATGCGGGGCATCTGCGGCTATTCCTTTTCCAGGTTACCGGGATCGACCATCACCGGATTTTTGACATGATCGGCTTTCCACTGCATCGCCATGCGCACGCGGGTTGCGCCTGAAGGATGGTCAAAGAACAGCATTTCCTCCACCGGCCCCGGCTCGATCTTGCGATATTCCGACAATCGCATCGCGACTTTCGCAAAGCCGTCCGGTTCCCTGGCCGCATTGAGACCGAACCGGTCGGCCTCGCTTTCATTGATCCGGATCAGGCTGTTGATCGCCGGTGTCGCGGCGAAGAAATAGACCGTCAGGATCAGGCTGAGCAGGGGGATGGCGGCCGGATCGGCGATGCTTCTCACGCCCCATCTTTCCCCGTGGCGCTCGATCAGCCGCGGCGCGAGCCGCGCGACAATGAACAGTCCCACCGCCACGATCAGCGCCAGAATCAGTACCGTACGCCAAGTGTGCCCGAGCACATAATGGCCCATTTCATGGCCCATGACCGCAGCGACCTCCTCCGGAGCGGTGCGTTCGAGAAGATTGTCATTGAGCGAAATCCGGATCGTCGGCCCGATGCCCGAAACATTGGCCGATATCCGCTTGTGCTGCCTGGACTGGTCAAACACGTAGATATGATCGCCCGGTATGTCATATTTCGCGGCCATCGCCACTATCCGGTCGCGCAGCGGCCCGTCCGGCATCTCGCTATAGTCGTTGAACAGCGGCGAAATGAACACCGGCCCGAGCAGCAGGCCGATGAACAGGAAGGACGCGATCACCCCGGTGCCCCAGATCCACCAGCTCTTGGGTGCGCGCCGGATCACCGCAAAGATCGCCATCAGCAGCAGCGGGAAGACGATCAGCGAAATCACCAGCCCGATCACCTGTTCGCCGAACCAGCCGCCGAAATCCTGGCTCATCAGGCCATATTGCTGCTCGCGGAAAAATCGCGTGTAGATCGTCCAGGGCAGGGTGAGGAGGAACCCGGCGATGACATAGGGCAACGCATAGAGGCCGGGCTGCAGCCATTTCCTGCTCGTCACCCGCTCCGCCCAGTCGCGGAACCGGGCAGACAGGCGCGACTGCAGAATCACGAAGTCGACCAGCACGCCGACCAGCGCGCCCCACAGGATCAGCCAGTAGCCGCCCTCGAAATAGGCATTGGATTTTTCGAGATCGGCACCCTGCAAGCTGTCGATATAGGCGCGGCTTGCCTGTTCGACATCAAAGACCGGTGCGGCGTTCTGGGCGAAGGCAATTTCCGCCGGCAGCCCGGCGATCATCAGGACGGCGACGACGAAAAGCAATAATCTGGACATGACCCACTCCCTTTGCCCCGGTCATAAACGCAATTGCGTGAGGTGCAAATGGCTCTTATGGCAAGGCCATGTTAGATATTCAAAAAGCTCCGAATGACGAAATGGCCGATGCCGCGCCAGCCCCGAAGGATCCGGCGACGATCCGGCGCGAGGACTATCGCCCGCCAGCCTGGTTCATTCCGGAAGTGGAACTCGACTTCGATCTTGCGCTCGAGCGAACACTGGTGCGGTCGAAGCTCGACGTGCGCCGTTCGAAAAGCGCCAGGGCGGACGAACCGCTTGTCCTGCAGGGCGATGATATCACGCCGCTGTCGGTCAAGGTTGATGGTGCGATCCGCAACGACTGGACCCTGGTCGAGGGCGATCTGCTGCTGCCGCTCGCCGGCGCCTCGCATGTCGTCGAGATCGAGGTCGAACTCGACCCCTCGACCAATACCCAATTGATGGGCCTTTACGCATCCAACGACATGCTGTGCACGCAGTGCGAGGCGGAAGGCTTCCGCCGGATCACCTTCGCGCCCGACCGGCCGGACGTGCTGAGCCGCTATTCTGTCCGCATGGAAGCCGACAAGGCGAAATTCCCGGTGCTGCTCTGCAACGGCGACAAGGTCGCCGAAGGCGATGGCGAGAACGGTCGCCACTGGGTGCAGTGGAACGATCCGTGGCTCAAGCCGAGCTATCTGTTCGCACTGGTCGCCGGCGATCTGGTCGCCAACAGCGACAGCTTCACCACCCGCTCCGGCAAGCCCGTCGAGCTCAATATCTGGGTGCGCGACGGCGATCTCGACCGCACCGGCCATGCGATGCAGGCGCTGAAGGATGCAATGCGCTGGGACGAGGAGACCTATGGCCGAGAATATGATCTCGGCCTGTTCAACATCGTCGCGGTCAGCGACTTCAACATGGGCGCGATGGAGAACAAGGGGCTCAATATCTTCAACTCGCGCTATATTCTGGCCGACCCCGAAGTCGCCACCGACGCCGATTTCGACGGCATCGAGGGCGTGGTTGCGCACGAATATTTCCACAACTGGTCCGGCAACAGAGTGACTTGCCGCGACTGGTTCCAGCTCAGTCTGAAGGAAGGCTTCACCGTCTACCGCGACCAGAGCTTCTCCGCCGACATGGGGTCGGCGGCGCTGAAGCGGATCGAGGATGTGCGGATCCTGCGCGCCGCGCAATTCCCCGAGGACGCCGGCCCGCTGGCCCATCCGATCCGTCCGGACAGCTATCAGGAAATCTCCAACTTCTACACCGCCACCGTCTACAACAAGGGCGCCGAAGTCATCCGGATGATGAACACGCTGATGGGCCCGGAAAATTTCCGCAAGGGTACCGATCTCTATTTCGACCGCCACGATGGCGAGGCCGCAACCTGTGAGGATTTTGTCACCGCCATGGAAGACGGCGGCGCGATCGATCTGAAACAGTTTCGCAAATGGTATGAAACGGCGGGTACGCCGCGGGTATCGGTGAAATTGTCACACGATCCGCAGACCGGCACCGCGACGCTGCACTGCACGCAGAAAATTGCCCAGAAGGGCGAACGACCGGCGCCCTCCGACCTGGTCATCCCGCTGCGCACCGCGCTGCTCGACCCGGAAACCGGCGCGCATGACGGGGAACAGTTGCTGCTGCTCGATCAGCCGGAAAAAAGCTTCGTCCTCGACGGCCACAAGGACCACCCGGTTCTGTCGATCAACCGCGGCTTCTCTGCGCCGATCATTCTGGAAAGCGACCAGACGGCTGAGCAGCTGGCCTTCCTCTCTGCCCATGACGACGATCCGTTCGCCCGGTTCGAGGCGATGCAGCAGCTGATGACCCATTATCTGACGGCGAAGGTCTCCGGGACCCCGGTCGACCGCGACATCATCCTGCTGGCGATCGCCCGGATTCTCGCCGACCCGTCGCTCGATCCCGCCTTTCTGGCCGAGATCATCCTGCTGCCCAGCGAGGCCTTTCTCGGCGACCAGATGGTCGAGGTCGATCCGCAGGCAATCCACGACGAGCGCGAGAAACTGCGCGGCAAGATCGGCGTCCAGTTCGAAAAGCAGTTCCGCAAGCTCTACAAGTCCTGCGCCCCGGGCGAATTCTCGCTCGATGCCGAGGCGCGGGCGAAGCGCAAGCTGCGCAATGTGACCTTGGGCTATCTCGCCGCTTCCTTCACCGAAAATGCCGCCGAGACAGCGTTCGAGCAATATCGCGAAGCGGACAATATGACCGCGATGCAGGGCGCTCTCGGCGTATTGTCGCATCTCGAGGCCGAGGAACGTGCGGTCGCGTTTGAGGATTTCTACAACAGATTCAAGGGCAACCCGCTGGTTCTTGACAAGTGGTTCTCGCTGCAGGTGATGTCGCTGCGGCCCGATACGCTGAAGCGCGTCGATGCGCTTTCGCGCCATCCCGATTTTACCCTGTCCAATCCCAACCGCGTCCGCGCCCTCTATGGCGCGTTCACCGGCAACCAGGTCCGCTTTCACGACCCGTCGGGCAAGGGCTACCAGATGATTGCCGATATGGTGATCGCGCTCGACCAGCAGAATCCACAGACCGCGGCGCGCTTCATTCCCGCCCTCGGCCGCTGGCGCCGCTTCGAGCGCGGCCGCTCGGAGCTGATGCGGCTGGCGCTGGAGAAGATCGCGGCGCAGCCCAATCTGTCCAAAGATGTCGCCGAACAGGTCCACAAGAGCCTTGCTTGATATCACCAGATCTCCCCTGCTCGACGGCACGGAACACGGATTTCTGGGCCGGGCAGGGGGTGTTTCGGAGGGTATCTACAGCGGCCTGAATATCGGTCTCGGCAGCGACGATGATCGCGACGCCATCATGGAAAACCGCCGCCGCGCGACCGAAGGCGTGCTGCCGGGCAGCGAGCTGGTGACCGTACACCAGATCCACAGCGCCGATGTCGTCACCGTCACCGGCCCGCTCGACCCGCGCCCGCAGGCCGACGCAATGGTCACCGACCGGCCGAACCTGTTGCTCGGCATCCTGACCGCCGACTGCGTGCCGGTCCTGTTCCACGATTCCATGGCCAATATCATTGGCGCCGCCCATGCCGGCTGGAAAGGTGCGCTGGCCGGGGTGACCGACAATGTGCTCACGGCGATGGAAGCGCTTGGTGCCGATCGCGACCATATCGCCTGCGCCATCGGCCCCTGCATCGCCC
>CAXIBD010000097.1:0-9774 GCA_964022135.1 uncultured Sphingomonadales bacterium
TCACGCGCGATCTGATCCTGGGAGACGGCCGATGACACGGCTAAAGCTTTCAGATCTGGCTGATGAAAAACACGTCAGATTGACGGTGAATATTTCCTCGCGGCTGCACCGCGACCTTTTGAGCTATGCGATCGCACTCAACGACGGCGAGCCGAAGGGTGCGCCTGCTCCTGCGCGATTGATCCCTGCGATGATCGAAAAATTCATTGCCACCGACCGCAGTTTTGCGAAAACAAGGCGTGCGCTCTCGCAAAATCGGATTGGTTCGGGCGGATAACATCGACGAAAAAAAGCTTACCGCGCTTTTGGTATCATTTCGACCGGCATTGTGGCCAATTTTCTTGTGCCAGACGCGTTCGTCCTCCCGGGCCGTGCAGAGATATTGAAAAAGCGAAGAATATCTTTATTTCTCTGCTCCTTGACCGGGTCCCGGTACGTATGTCCAGGCCAAAGCTAAAGGTATCGGTGCACATCCCAACATGTGTTTCCAATGCCCGGTTCCCTCGCATAAAATATTCGTGGGTCCGGTTATAAAATAGATATTCGAAATCGTCATCGGGTTGAAGCTTGCCTCTTTCGGCGCTCAGTCAATATACGGAACTCCGTATAAAGGAGAAATATACGATTAACCGCATAAATTACAGTCATGCGGTCAATCCGTATATACGTGCTGCAGATTTGGCATAGATATACCTCAAATATTCGCATTACGTTTGCTCTCAAAGAAGGGGCAACCGCATGTCGGCAGGATCGGCAATCCTGTTTAAATCGCGCTCGATCCTCGTGGACACCACCCGGTTCCCCCGCACCGAATATCCAGGGGTCCGATTATAAAATGATTATAAAATGGATAATCGAAATAGACCCGCTCATCTTCTGTTTTGCGGCTGTTGGAGTCGCAAATCAATGAAGGAGTAGAACGATGAAGGACTTTGACATCAATGACGAAACGATTGTCGATCTTGGTCAGGCTTCGGTCGAAACCAAAGGACAGGCAGTGTTCGATATTGACACGGACGGTAGCCCCCGGCTTTACGCCGCTGGCATAGCCGCCGACTGATGCCGAGAGGGTGCGCGCCCATGGCGCGCACCCTTTGTCTTGCTGACAACCTCATGTCTTTATTCAATCGCCCGGATCTCGCATGGTGCGACTTGAGCGGCACGCTGATCTTCCTCGATATCGCCAGAGACCGCTATTTCTGCCTGGCCGATGCATGCAATCGCGAAGCATTGCAGGAACTTGAGCAGGCTGGTTTGGGTCGCGTTCAACAACCAGCCTGTTGGCCTAAACCGGCGGACTGGACGCCGCCCATTCGTACATCCGTGGCGATTGGCAGTGGCAGCTTTCGGTTGCCGGACGTAGCCAGAGCGATCTGGATACAGCGTCGGACCGAGAGACGGCTAGCATCGACATCATTTGCTGCGACATTGACGGATTTGCGCCGCCTTATGGACACAGTTGACCGCAGGACTTCGAAATCCGGGCGCACTGCGGCTCAAAGCGTCCGTGCTTTCGAACATGCCCGGCTGTTGCGAACTGCGGCCGACCGATGCCTGCCGCGTTCGATTGCCCTTGCCTTGTGTCTGGCTTCAGACGGCGAACGGACAAATCTGGTCATCGGGGTGAAACTTGCGCCTTTCGGTGCTCATTGCTGGGTGCAGTCAGGCGATGAAGTGCTCAATGACAGTGTCGAGGAAGTGATGCGTTACCAGCCGATTCTGACTTTATGAAAGCCGTCAAATTCGTGCTCGCGGTGCCATTGGCCAGTCAAGGCACGCCGTCCGGAACGCTAATACGATCAAGGCGACGAGAAGGGCTTTGCGGAAAATCGCCCAGGCTCTGGACTGACGACGACACTGCCTTGGTAGATCTGGGTGCGGCGGGCGTAATATTGGGTGTGCTGTTTTCACGATCGTCTTTTGAGCTTCTCAAAAGCCTTCCCGGCGATGCGCCTGAGTGCAGGAACAACGACAGGCTGATGGCCTGGTTGATCGAGGAATGTTGGGGCGCTTATGTCGCAATTCATACCAATTGCGAGAGAGGCGCGGTGCAAATACTCGTTGATCCTTCGGGACTGTTACCCGTTTACAGCGCCGAGACCGCCACGCATCGAATATTTGCTTCGCATCCCGAGCTGCTGCGTCAGGCGAGCGGCTTTCAGTTGGTTCCTTCATGGCCAGCGATTCATGCGCATCTTTCACGGCCCGATTTGCGTCAACGTGTCACGTGCCTCGCGGGCGTGAGCGAATTGGCACCTGGCGAACTCATAGTCGCCGGACAACGGCAAGTTTCTGGAAAGCAGATCTGGCGGCCCGATGACTTCATGCCGTCCACCACGCAGACCTCGTGCGAAGAGGCGGCGGAACAACTTCGCGAACTTGCAACATCGGTAATAAGTGCATGGGCCATGCGTCTGGGGCGGGTTGCAGTTGCCGCGTCGGGCGGTGTCGATTCTTCGCTTATCTGTGCCGCACTTGCCAAGGCAGGGCAGCCATTTGACTGTATCACGCTCGCAACCGCAGACCCGAGCGGCGACGAGCGAGCCTATGTACGCATGATCGGCGATCATCTTGGCGTCAATATACTGGGCAGAACATATGATATACGGACAATTGATCCGCTGGTTTGCGTATCGGCGGGCCTTGCACGGCCTTCGCGCAAATCCTTCATGGCAGCGCTCGATGCTGCGCTTTTTGATGCCGGTCAAAGCCTGGAGGCGGACGTCATTTTCGATGGCAATGGCGGCGACAGTCTTTTCTGCTTCCTCCATTCTGCAGCGCCCCTGGTCGACAGGCTGCATTGCGAAGGACCGGGACGAGGGTCTGCCGCAACCTTTGTCGATCTGTGCCATCTTACCGGCTGTTCCATGCCAACCATGATGCGCGCAGCAGTAGGGCGGCTGTTTCGCAAGCGACCACGCGACCTTTGGCCTCCCGATCTGCGATTGCTGTCTGGCGCTTTTAAGCAGCTTGAGCGCGCTGAGCCCTTATCTTCATGGTTCGAGACCAGGGTTGGATGCCTTCTTGGCAAGCGTGATCATCTTGCCCTCCTGATGCGCAGCCAGAACAATGTGAACGGTCTCGCCGCAGGGGGATTGCCACGATTTTCGCCACTGCTCAGCCAGCCGCTCGTCGAATTTTGCCTCGGCGTCCCGACTTGGGTCTGGTCCGCCGGCGGCATCAACCGAGCGCCGGCTCGCGCTGCATTTGCGGCCGACCTGCCGCGCGGCATATTGGAGCGCGTCTCCAAGGCCGGGCCTGACAGCTTTGTGCGCTCGATTTTCGACAAGCACCGACACACCTATCGCGACCTGCTGCTGGAAGGCCTGCTCGCGCGACATGGCTTACTCGATCGTCAAGCGATCGAGGCTGCGCTCAATGTCGATTTCCGGTCCGAGGGTTCGATAATCTATCGGCTGCTCGATCTCGTCGAGACCGAGAACTGGGCACGCTCGTGGACATCGTGAGTGGTATCGCAGCGTAGTGCCTCGCCTTTGGGTGCACCCTTCATCGCTTTCCATCTGCTATATTGGCTCGCTTTTGCAGGATCGCAATTCACCTGTTGCATGAGCCAGAATTGGAACCATTCGGTAGAGCGTTCATACATCGCCAGACGGTGTGCAGGTTGATATTTGAAATGCGGCTCGTCCTCCATGATAAATAACTCGATTGCTTTTCCCCGACGCTTGAATGCGTCCATGACGTCGAGGCCAATTTCATACTCGCTGTCGCCGGTCTGGATCAGAATCGGTGTGTCAATTCGATCAGCATTAAGCGCCAGCGACATTGGTCTCCAATAATCGTCGGCTCCTGGCTCAAGAAAGTGATAACCAATTTCACGGGTCCATCTCGTGTAATAGGGTCCCGCATTGAGCGGATATGCGTACATATCTTCGCAGCACGCGCCGAGTGCGGCCACCTTGAACAATGAGGAATTTATCAGCGCCCACTGCGTCGTGGAAGTTCCGTCGCTGAAACCGCTGATGCCCATGCGGTTGGGGTCGACTGCACCGGTCGAGACAGCCTTGTCAACGGCAATCTCGAGTGAAGATTGAACGCTTCGCCGATCGAGCCAATCCTCTCGCAACCAGCGACTGAATTCCGTGGATGTCTCGGCCGCTACCGTCTCGACGGCAAAATCGGGACGCGCAAAGCTCAGTACGGCGAAGCCCTTGGCCGCGAACAGCTGGATCGGAAACTCGTCCCCAGTACCGCCACGGAGAAATCCGTGGCTGATATACTGAACCACAATGAGGGGATGTTTCGAGCCCGGTTTATGATCCGGTGGCAAGACCAGATCGGCGAAGCTCTCAACACCATAAGCATTGGAAAAATGGAACCGCTGGGCCTTGCCCAATTTTATCGCCCGAAAATCCGGGTTGGGGTCGAATATGATCCGTTCCTGGCCGCTATCGGGGTCGATCGCGACCAGCTCTCTTGAACGGACCGAGCCTTCGCGCGCACAGACCAGTTCTTCGTGCACAAAATCACAACCGACCAGCGCGTCATCGGTCACCATGATGCGCGTGGGTTTCGGCTCTCCGACCCGCCAGCGCATCAGCGCCGTCTGGCTGCCGGCCCATCCGGTCTTCTGTCGCGCATAAAGCGTGCCGCCGTCCGCGGACCACCATATTTGTCTGATGCCGAAGCATCCTGGCTCCTCGCATCTCTGTTTCCGGCCATCAGGTAGAGCCATGACGAGCCGGGATTGGCTCAGGAGACGCCGCGGATGGAGTGGCTCGAGCCAGGCCGCTGCACCGCTCTCGGCCTTGACAAAGCTTCTCGCCGCAGGTGCAACAGATTCGGGTCGGTGTTCCGCGAGACGCCCGATTTCAATGGGTTTCGATGGCCGCATCAATCCTGTTGCAAGCGCAACGGTGTGATATACAGGTTGGACCGGTTCGATGGGAATCGGACGATCGGCTTTATCGGGAGCAAAACGGTCGCCGAAGAGAAAGCCGGTTCGCGCCTCCCGCGCGATAGCCTCCGCCTGCAAGCGTATGCCGGGACGCGTCGCTACCACCAGCGACTGCCCGTCTGCCGCCCATGCGAAATTGTCGACATTGTCAGGCATTGCCGTGACGCTCTGTGCAGGCGCTTTACCGTCGCCTGCAACCACCCAGACCTGAGCAATTCTACCGCTGCGTTTCAGAAAAGCGATATATTTGCCGTCGGGTGACCACCGCGGCGTTATCACCTTGGCGTACCCACTCATGACCGATGTAAAATTATGCAGCGGAAAATCAGCCCTGATAAACGCTCCGCCGCGATCGATTTCTCTGGGCTCACGACTTCCATCCATCGGCGCCACCATCAGTCGCTGACAATAATCGTTTTCATGCGCATTGGCCCTGCGCAAAAGAAATGCGATGCTGTGACCATCAGGCGAAATACCGAACGGGCTGGCTGATTCATTGGGATCGGATCTGCCGATATCCGAAAGCTCGACAAGGTCTATGGCCTTGACCGATCGGAGCGGTACCTTACTGGCCGCCGCGCCGTCAAATTTGGCGCACGTATCGGCGGACGACGGCGGGACGACAGCAGTCGGAACAATGGTCGTGGCCAGCAATGAAGCTAATAGGAGACTCATTACCAGTAACGCCGGATGCCAACGGCAATGAAACGTCCGATTGGCGAATAATTTGTGGAATCATAGGGCGTGTCAGTCGGACCGGTTGTGCGGATGATGTCAGGCTTGTCGTTAAAAACATTATTGATCGTGATCGATAGCGCCAGCGCCGGTTCGCCGCCTTTGCCAGCAATCACATCGTAGCTTGCCCCCATGTCAAGCGTCGCACTCGGTGCGATCCGTGCTTTTTTCGCGAATCGCTGGTCCTGCAGCGCCCCTGTATAATTCAGCGAGGACGACAGCTTGAATCCCTCGATCCGGTAGTTGACGGCGGCGCGCGCGCGCAGTTTGGGTGGATTGAAGATCGTACCAGCAAGCTCGACCTGCGGCAGGTCGGATGTCAGTTGCTGGCTGCTATCGAGCCATGTTCCTGCCAGATCGGCCCCGAGCTTTCCGGGACCAACATCGCCGCTCCATGCCAGATGTGCATCGACACCGCGAATTTTCTGAACGGCCACATTGACATTTCGGTTGTCGACAAGTGCTACAACATTGGCAGGATTATAGGGCGCACCAGAGAAGTTCTGTAGCCCGAACTGCGCGCCCGCCACCAGATCTGCCAGCAATGCCTCGCTTGGCGATCGATTAATCAGCGTCGCATACCCAGGATCGCTGAAAGCGGCGGCAATCGACCCCGCGATAGGTTGAACAACGCGGTCGCGGTAGCTTATGTCAAAATAGGTCGCACCGGCTGTAAAACCGGGCAGCGAATTTGGTTTGAACTCGAATCCTGCAGTCCAGCTGGAAGCGCGTTCAGATTCAAGGCCCGGATTACCGCCGCTGGTGTAGAAGACGGTGCCCGCACCTGCGCCGAATGCGGCACCGGGCAACAAAAATGCCTGAAAGGGGACATATTGCTGGTAAAGCGAAGGCGCTTTGAAAGATCGTGCAAAGCTTCCACGCAGCGTCAGGGAGGATATTGGCGCAAAGATGAGTCCGATTCTCGGCGTCGCGAGCCGGTCCAGTCCTTGATAATCCTCGTAACGCAGCGCGCCTGAAAGTTCGAACCGGTCAATCCCGCGAATTTCGAGCTCTGTCGATACGAAGGGCAAATAGACTTCGCCATAGAGGTAGCGACTGCGGCGCGTGACATCGAAAGCAGCAGACTGCGCACCGTTAATCAGCCGTGTGAAATCCATCCCATTATTACGAATGCCTCCACCAATCGCCATCCGCGCGCTGCCACCTGCCAGTTCGAACAGCGGACCTTCCGCGCTTATGTCGAGCGATGTGACGTTATTGCAAAAGCACCCACTCGTAATCCTGGTGCTACCGCCAAGAGGTGTAGAGCTGGTTTGATAGTTGGTGTGGTCACGTCCGAGCACGCCCACGATTCTAGCTTCCCAGTTTGAGCCCAGCTGCAGCTCCAGCGATGGTGCCACCGTCAGGCTTTCGACCTTCGGGCTAAACAGGAAGCGTGATGCTGGTGTTCCGCCAACGGTTTCGGACTCACGCCGCGAAAAAAGGACATCGACTTTCGCTACAATGCGGTCGCCAAGGCTCTGATACGCAGAAAAAGTCGCCGCATGGCGATGCTGCGAGGGATAAAGAAAGCTGTCAGGGTCGAGCGATCCCGCATAGAGGCGCTGACGCGATTCGATCTCCGAATTGCGCGAAAAATCATAGGCAATGAGAAAGCCGCCGCTGTTCCAGGTCGTACCGCCAACAATGTCGGCCTGCTGACGGAAATAGCCTCCATCGCTGCTCGCGCCGATCTGCGCCGAGGTTGCAACACCGTCAAAGTCGCGGCGAAGGATGACGTTGACAACACCCGCAACCGCATCGGACCCATAAAGCGCGGACGCACCATCCGGCAACACCTCAATACGATCAAGCGCCGCCAGCGGGATGGCAGAAATATCGACGCCGCCAAATGCGGAATCATAAGGTAGCCTATGTCCGTTCAGGAGCGTCAATGTTGCATCGGGGCCAAGACCACGCAGATTTGCGCTCGACGCCGAATTGACATTGCTGTTGATAAGGCCTGCCCCGGTGCCGATTCCGGGATTTTGACCGCCGTTAAAGTTTTGCGGCAAGGAACGGATAGCCTCGCCAAGATCGACCTGCCCGGCTGCGATTATGGCTTCCTGGTCGAGCGTGATGACATCCCCTGCAACTGCCGCGCCCCGGATCCGCGAGCCCGTTACAACAATGCTCCCACTTTGATCCGGCGTTATATTGTCATCGGTGCCTGCACGATCGGTCGTCCCTTCCTGTACATCTGGTTTGTCCGTTACTGCATCCTGGGCAGCAACTGCTTGCGTTGCGAAGGTAAGCGTTGTTCCGGCCAGCAAGGCTGAAAATATATGTCTGTGCTGCATCAATATCTCCCTGATCGTTTCCGGCCACGATTTTTATTTTTGGCCATGGAGGGATAGACGCAGAGATTGCCGACGACCTTAGTTGCAAAGGAAACTATTTTTGTGATCAGCTAATCCGTTTCGCCGAGCGTAGTGCGGATATGCGACAATGCTTTCATCATATGATATTCGACGGCAGCCATCGAGATATTCAGAGCGTGGCGAATATCGCGGTAGGCCATCTCGTCGAATCGGTTCATGACGAATATCGTGCGCGTCCTTTCGGGCAGCTGCGTCAACGCGCGTTCAAGGCATAGTATCAGGTCGCTGGCCTCAAGCTCATGCTCCTGTTCGGCAGCGCAGTGCGTGTCGCGCGCCTCAATCAGTGGCAAAGTCACCACTCTGCACTGCTGCCGCCGCGCGGCGTCAATCAGCAAATTCCGAGCGATGCACAAAAGGAAGCCACGGGGATTAACGAGGCTGGGCAGTTGCGGACTGGTGGCCGCGCGCAGGAACACCTCCTGCGCTATATCACATGCCAGGTCGGGTCCGACCCGCCTTCTGAGAAAACGGATCAAGCCATCGCGCTCATGGCGGAAAATTGTCTCGAGTGTCTGTCGCGCGGCATCATCGGGTCGATCTGACCGATTGCGGTTGCTCCCCTCAGGGACCGCCTCGTCTGTCCGACTTTCTCGGACATGTGTCTTTTGCATGGAACCATCACACTGGCGAGATCAATCGTCCCCGCAGCAGATACAGGGAGTAGAGATTACCAGCGCTACGCCGCCGTTCAGGCTAAGCCCTTATTCGGTTCGGCCCCCGGTCCATTATCGGACCAGCGTGAATGATGGTTGGCGGATTTTGTCCGCGCAGCCTTCGCCAAGTTTCAGACTGCGTGTAATTTTGCTAACAAAATAGCAGGTACTGCGCAAGTATTGCCTTTGCAATTCAACGAACCCATGAGTTTCAGCCAATAGGATTTGTTACCAAGGAAGGTAACATTCGTTCTCAAGGAACCACGAGACCTGGCAAGATCATCAAAGGAGGTCGATGAGCGCCGAAACTTTGGCGCGGCGCCGCTGATGATATGTCTGCAATTTGTTGCGTAGGCCGGTATCGTGCTTGGTCGAAAGCTGCTCTAACTCCTCAATCTCTTGCATAGTATCGGGAATTACCAGCGGTTCTTTCATTCGCACGGCATGCATTCGCTCATTAAGCGAACGTACGATTTCAACGATAATGATATTTCCGTAAAGTGAAGCGATGAAGTCAAAGAACGAGCCCACCCTGTCAGCATAGGTGCTGTTTTCAGACTTATATTCTCCATCGATCCATTCTTCTGACCCGTCAACCAGCGCTAGTTCGAGCAGCGCGGCATTGACTGCAAGCATATCGCGAAGGGCCTTTTCGCTAATGCGCGGAACACGGTAGCCCTCTCCCGGTTTCATATCGACCAGCCGCTCACCGACCAACCGGTTCAGACAGTCCCTGACTGGCGTCATGCTGACCCCAAGCTCATCCGCCAAACGCAATGCTTCGAGCTTTTCACCCGGCGGCCAAACCCCTTCCACCAGCATTTGCTTCAGTTTTGTGCACGTGGGTTCAAGGACGTGCGCGGGACTCATGGCGTAAGGCGTTTACCGTCTGCAAATTCGCGGACGGCGGCTTGCTGGTCCGGTCTCAGCGCATCTGTGGCACGGGGAAAGGCCGGCACAGTGTCATGCAAGAGTATCGACCGGCACTGTCCTTCGTAGTTGCCAAGATTTGGTCGGTGCTTCGGATATCCTGCAAGTTCGGCAAGGTCAGGTTCAAAATTCTTCGCGCTATGCGGCGGGTAGGCAA
>CAXIBD010000098.1:0-9723 GCA_964022135.1 uncultured Sphingomonadales bacterium
TGATACCTACCTGGCGAAGCTCACGGAACCATTTAAAACGAGGTCCATGTCATCCGAGATTGCGCCGGTGCAGAAGCAGGGGCAGCTGTGATGACCAAGGAAGATTCCTACACGCCGCCGGCGGGATACCGCTTTCTCACTCCGCTCTATGATATCGGTGTTCGGATTTCGACCCGCGAAACCCTGTGGCGCAATGTACTCGTCGAGCTCATCTCGGCAGCCGACGACGATGTCCTCCTCGATATTGGCGCAGGAACTGGTAGCCTCGCTACCCTCCTGGCGCGCAGCAACCCCGCCACGGCCTATTTCGGGATCGACCCGGATAAGGACGCGATTCAGATAGCTCGCAAGAAAGCACGTCGAGCTGGTATCAATGTTGAATTCAAGGAAGCGATGTTTTCCGCACGCGAGGTTGCACACTGGCCTTTGCCAAGTATTGCAACACTTTGCCTCGTTCTCCATCAGGTACCGCTAGACGAGAAACTGCGGCTTCTGCGCGAGGTTCATTCGGCCCTCAAACCCGGCGGCCACCTGTTTGTTGCCGATTACGGCGAGCAGAAGACCTGGCTGATGCGCAAGCTGTTCAGGGCAACCATTCAACAGCTCGACGGCGTCGCCGACACACAGCCAAATGCGGACGGCGTGCTTGAGCCATTGATGGCCGATGCCGGTTTTGCCGAGGTGCAAGAGCTTCGACAATTCAACACTCTCACTGGATCAATATCGATCCTTCGCGCAACGAAGCGGGAAGGTCTCCGTTGAAACCTCGCAGCGTCATCCTGGGGATCATGTTATCCGTGACGAACCGGGAGAACAGGCCCAGGGGCCGGCAGCCCACCGAAACGAAAGAATTTTCACGACGAGATTTCTCATTTTTCTCGCTTGGTTTGGCATCCTTGGTGCCGTTGCCGATAGTTTAATCACCGCTTACGCAGCCTGGGAAGTCGTGGCCAACAAAGACTTGGGATTCGATCTGACGGTCGATAAGCACCTTCGGTTACATCTGCCATTTCTCTAATGGTTGAAGGACTTAGGCTATGCGCTTGCTCCGAATAAAATCATAGATTGGATTTTTGATCTACCAGCTCTTTTCTATTTTCCCCTGCGAGTTGTTATCAACCTTATTTTGGCTGGATAATGTTGCAATGGGCGGATCGTCTTAAAGCAGCGTGGATCAGAACGCTGGTTGAGTCTTGAGTCTTGGATTGACGTGTGGCCTTTTATGCGGACCTCTCGGGAAAGTCACGGTCTCTATATGATCGCTGCCTACGATCCGGCCTGACCGGAGTGAGAGTTGACGCATTTGACGAAACGCCATTTGAAGAAGCCTATGCAAAAGTTGCAAGAGCCTTTCTCGGCGACAACGATATGGAAGCGCAACGGATGGACACGCGCCATCTCACACAAGCCCCAACTGCCTGAAGCGCTCAACCTCACTGAACATCAGGCTTTGGCCGATGGCTACCTCAAACAATACCGATTTCGAGCCGATATAGCGATTTGTTTTCATATTTCGATTAGGTGATTTTCGGCATGGCTCTTTCGATAATAGAGCGCGCATCAATGGCTGCTCCAGATGCGCCAAATGTGTAGCTTGGTCTGTCCAGCCGCAATCGGCAAAAAGGCTCCGCAATCACACTGTCGGCATTGATCAGCACCGCTGCCTGAGCCGCCAGCGCGAGGCGCTCGACACTATGGCGCGCATCTTGCTCGGTCAGCCCATCGAATTCCAGTATATCCAGCCAGTTGTCATAGCTCGCAAAACTTCCCCTTGCGGACGCCAAAAACCGGCGCAAACTTTCGGTTCCCTCTGGTTCGCGCTGCATCGCCCGCAGCACATCCAGCGCGATTACATTTCCCGAGCCTTCCCAGATTGCATTCAGCGGAGATTGACGAAAATATCTCGCCATCGGGCCGGTCTCGACATAGCCCGCCCCGCCTATGCATTCCATGGCTTCATACACCATCGCCGGTGCCCGTTTACATATCCAGAATTTTGCGATCGGGGTTAGCAGACGTGCGAGCGGGTCGTTGGCGTCGATCGCCATCGCTACCTTGAACCCAAGAGCAGTGGCTGCTTCGCTTTCCACCGCGAGATCGGCAAGCACGGACATCATTACCGGTTGCTCGATCAACCGCCGCTGCAATACGGTTCGATGGGCCGCGTACCATGATGCTTCGGCAAGCGCGGCGCGCATCGTGGACGCGGAACCGACAACGCAATCGAAACGGGTATGATGGACCATCTGGATGATGGTCTTGACCCCTTGCCCGTCCTCGCCCAGCCGATTGGCATAGGCTCCGTAATATTCGATTTCGGAGGATGCATTGGAGCGATCACCAAGCTTGTCCTTGAGCCGGACTATGCGAAAACCTGCGTTGCGCTGCCCATCCGGTGTCCAGCGCGGGACGACAAAGCAGGTCAACCCCTTTTCCGTATAGGCCAGCGTCAGAAACGCATCGCTCATCGGGGCGGAACAAAACCATTTATGGCCTGTGAGACGATATGCGCCATCCGCCGGTTCGGCACGCGTTGTATTCGCCCGAACATCCGAGCCGCCCTGCTTTTCGGTCATCGCCATACCGATGGTGACACCCCTTTTCTCCCGGGACGGTCGAACGTCGGGATCGTAAGCCGAGGAGACAATGCGCTTGATCCACTCGCCTCCGGTATCCGGATCAAGCTTCAATGCCGCAACAGATGCGTAGGTCATTGTCATCGGACAGCCGGTGCCGGCGTCAACCTGCCCCAGCAGGAAGCTCAATGCGGCGTGGAGGACATGACCCGCCTCGGTGCCATCCCACGCTGCCGCCGCCACGCCCTCGTCAAAACCCAGGGCCATAAGCTTGTGATATGCCGGATGGAATTGCACTTCATCTATGCGTCTTCCCTGACGGTCGTGTGTCTCGAGTACGGGCGGATTTCGATTCGCCGTGTCTCCCCAGCCGATGATCTCCGAAGATCCGGTTTTCCGTCCAAAGGCGCCAAGACGGTCCAAATGAACCCCGCCTCCCGCCTTGGTCACAGCATCGACCAGCGCCTGGTCTGAACCAAACCTGTCAAACATTTCAAGCGTCGGCGGCTGGTTTTTGACGTCATGGGTATCAAGCCGGTCTATCGGATAAGGCGAGCTCATAGCGGTATCACTTCTTTGGAGTTTTACTGGTGGTTTTCAGGCGGCTCGGTTTTTTATGCCCATTATCGCGGCGATCAGCACCTAGTGTCCAGGCCGGAGGGTCACTGGCGGGGAAGCTTTCACGCAGTGCCTCATCGATTATATCGTCGTGGGTCGGCACCGATTTTTTGTTGCGTACCTTTTTCACTTTCGGCTCCTTAGATGAGGTCATATGTCGGCGCTCTTCACATCAGCCTAACTTTCATGCTCTGTCCACTGGGGTATATTGAGCATGCCAATCCCTAGAGACTTGTTTGTTCTAGCGATTGACCGACTGGCGTCCTGCTCATAGCCGGCAAGTGCCCGTATAGCATCGATAGTCTCCGGGATCACGATGGCCTGGTTATCGACCATATAGCTAAAATATAGATCGTTTCCGTCAACTGTCAGCAGATCACGCCAAATCGCCACTTCATAGAGATTGGCGTGCCTGCGTCCATTTTCAGCCATCCATTCCTTTACCACATTTATTGCCGATAGTCCCGTGCGGCTGTCAATCAGGAGTATCCGCGAAGATTGGGATAGTGCGTCAAGAACATCCGCTTTTGTCGCCGCTCGGCTCATTTCAATGTACCAGGTATGAAGATGCGCAAGGGTTTCGGGCACCCGGACTGCGATCGTTGTGACATCGAGATCCGGATCAACCAGTCTGGCATCCGGTCCTTGATGACTCGGGACTTCGGGTTCGGGAACAAGCGTATTCATGATACCGCCAAGATGGCTTTCCCAAGGATCGGTTGCGCGTCGAAGTAATGTTCCTCGCGCTTTCTTTAAAAGGCCCGCGTTCTTGAGGGCTCCCAATGTGCGAACGATAGACGTTGTATTGCAGCTAACCACCCGGGTTGCGCTGCGCCCGATCGCGCTGGAATAGCTTGTTTCAGCTACAAAGGAATGGCCCGTAACATCATGCTTTTCACCGCCTTGAACGATGAAGGGCCGATCAAGTTTGCGGTATAATCTTGCATTTTCGGCACCGCGATGCTTGGGCGTGCAATCGACAATGATATCACTTGATTCCACAAGATCCTTCAATAGTCCGCTAGTAGGCAAGCCTGCTGCCTCCATAGCGGTTCTGGCTTCTGCCGTGGCCGCAAAAAGCGGAATGCCCTGACTCACAATTTGGGCAATGCGCCAATCTGTTGCGACATCAGCCACGCCCGATAGTATAATGTCGGACTGTAATCTGATTGCGGTGGCTGTGCGGCTCCCGATCACGCCGTATCCGACGATTGCGACCTTGATTTTTTTATCTGCCATTTCTCTGCCTCTTCCTAATCCAGTTAAAGATGTTACCCATGGACCCGCTACACGAGCAGTTCTGCAATGCCGATCCGGGATGTTTCGTGCGGCACGGCGTCTGTCGATATGATATCTGCGGCAAGTTGGTTTAGCTGCCAATAGGCGCTGCCGGCAAACAGGGCATGTACGGTCAATATATAGGGTTTGGGGAAACCCCGAGCGACCAGGGCTTCGGCGGTTTCGATCATCGTTCGCCCTGATGAAATAATGTCGTCGACGAGTACCGGGGCCAAACCTTCATAATCGGTCAAGTCCGGCACCAATATCTCTACTTCGTGATCACCGAGGCGCTTTTTATTGAGAACAAGATGGCGCGCTCCGGCGCGTTCCGCCACAGCCTCAGCCCATTGCTGGCTTTCAGAATCGGGCCCCACGACAAGAGCATTCTCAACATTGTCCCCGATCCAGTCGGCAAGAAGCGGCGCAGCGTGAACAACTTTTGTGGGTATGGTGAATATCTCTGCCAGATCCGCTATTCGGTGCAGATGAGGATCAATTGTGATCAAACTGTCGAAACAGTCTGATAGCAGCTTGGCAAAATGCGTGGAGGATATGGATTCTCCATCCTGAAATCTTTTGTCCTGCCGCATATAGGCCAAATAGGGGGCGATAAGGCGCACGGTTTTTGCACCCAGTTCACGGGCGGTTTTCGCAGCAAAGATCAGCCGTAATATCTGATCATCGGGGCGGGCCAGGGTGCAAACAAAATCCACATCTTTCCCAGCTACATCGGCGATCAAACGAACATAAGATTCCCCATCAGGGAAACGGCGAATTTCCAATGTGCCGATCGCGCCGCCGGACAGTCTGGCAAGTTCGTCTGCCAAAGTTTCGTTGCCGGGCAGGGGGAGGAAAAGGCGCATGATCACTCCTCTATTTTCAATATATCCGGGTTGGCCGCCGCATATTCCAGCGCATAATCCAGGGCTCCTTTAGCTTCGGCATGGACCGTCAAAAGTGGCTGACCTTTCGTAACATCGTCACCGAGGCGGACATGCATGGCAAGGCCAGCGGCCTTTTGGCGCGGGGCTCCTGCCAATTTGGCCAATCGCGACAATTTTCGATTGTCGATGGAAGAAATTTTTCCGCCGTTCTGGGCTAATAGGGGATAAGTTAATGGCGCGGTCGGGGGCGTACGCATACCGCCTTGCGCCTCGCAAATCGCCTGAAATTTTTCCCACGCCCGGCCATCTAACAAGGTGGCCTCCGCCGCAGAAAGCCCCCAACCGGCTTCCACGTGACTTGCCAGTTCCAGGGCCTGTGCGGCAATTAATATTGCCCGTTCCTTCAGGTCTTGCGGTGCATCTGGTTTGTTTTGCAGGACAGCCAAAACGTCATGCGCCTCAAGGGCAGGGCCAATGCCTCGGCCCACAGGTTGAAAGCCATCTGTAAAAATACATCGTGTCTCCAGTCCAAAATTGGCTGCGACAGCGGAAAGATGCTTACCCAATGTTTTCGCTTTGTCTAGCGAACGGACTTTGGCAGTTGGCCCTACCGGCAAGTCAAGGACGACATGGGTGGCACCAGCAGCAATCTTTTTAGACAAGACAGATGCGATCAACTGACCTTCAGTATCAATGTCAAGAGCCCGCTCGATGCGGATCAAAATATCATCTGCCGGGCTGAGTTTGACGGCGCCGCCCCACGCAATACAGGCTCCTTGCTCTTCAACAATGCGTCGCATTTGTTTCAGATCCAGATCGACAGGAGCGAGTGTTTCCATTGTGTCGGCTGTACCAGCTGGAGATGTAATGGCGCGCGATGATGTTTTTGGCATGGTAAAGCCCAGACTTGCGACTATGGCCACGACGATCGGCGTGGTACGGTTGCCCGGCAGTCCGCCGACACAATGCTTGTCCAAGATCATGGGGGCATCCCAGGACAACCGTTCTCCTGCGCCCACCATTGCCTTGGTCAAATGACATATTTCTTCGATGTCGAGCGGGAGAGCCGAGCAAGTTGCGATAAACGTTGCCAGATGTATATCTGCGTAGCGTCCAGCGGCAATATCGCCGATAATTCCTTGAAAGGCCTGTTCATTGAGACGGCCGCCGTAAATTCTGCGTCTAACATCCGCCAAAGATCCCACCGGCGGCGCATGACTAACTGAAATATCAGCGCCCTCCGCAATCCCGAGTTTTGTCCAGGCCGCCTCGGATAATCCGGCTTCACCGGCAGTTAGCCAGTCATTTTCTATCTGATAGAGAGTGGCGAGAACTTCT
This sequence comes from uncultured Sphingomonadales bacterium, assembly GCA_964022135.1. Taxonomy (GTDB): domain Bacteria; phylum Pseudomonadota; class Alphaproteobacteria; order Sphingomonadales; family Sphingomonadaceae; genus Parasphingorhabdus. The sequence goes on from CAXIBD010000098.1 coordinate 6,698, forward strand.
CGCCCCGAAACAGACGTTAATCGCACACGTGAACGGGATGTAAGACCCTCAGATATGCAAACCGGGCAGTCGGTGCGCATGAGCACAATAACCTCGTCCTGAGTGTAGAATCGGAGGCGCTTTGATTTCAGCAGTTGCGAGGATTCAGGCTTGTCAGCGGTGGTCATGGCGCTCAACTTTCGAGGTGATAACGATCGGTAGGGTCAACAACAGAGCTGTGCCAACCCAGTTCTTCTTTAATGCGTAGTCGCAGAGCATCCGACGCCTTGGGTTCACCGTGAACTACAAAAGTCCGGGCAGGGGCGTTCTTAAATCCGGATAGCCACTTCAGGATTTCGTCTGAATCTGCATGGGCCGATAAGGCTGGAAGGCTTTCAATTTGAGCACGAATGGGAAACCATTGGCCGAACATCTTGACACTATCGGCCCCGTTCAGGATTTTTTCGCCTCGTGTTCCTCCGGCTTGATACCCGGAGAACAGAATTGTATTTCTTTCATCCTGGCCAAATGCCTTGAGATGATGAAGAACGCGCCCGCCAGTCAGCATGCCGCTCGCAGCAATCACGACCTTGGGCATAGTATCCCGGGTTATCCGTTTGGAGTCGTCCACTTCACGCAGATATGTCGCGATGTCGCATGATTGTTTGCATATCTCGGGCGAGAGCCGGTGATCATCCAGGTGGCGGCATAGCAGGTCAGTTGCGTTGATCGCCATTGGACTATCCAGAAAAATTGGAACGACTTTTATCCGTCCAGCCTGTTTCAATTTCCATAGATAATACATGATCAACTGGGCCCGCCCCACAGCAAATGCAGGAATAACCAGCGTGCCGCCTCTTTGAACTGTTTTTTCGATAACGTCCCCCAGAGCGTCCATCGGGTCATTTTTGGGATGGGTCCGGTCTCCATAAGTCGATTCGACAATGACATAGTCAGCTGCTTCAACGGCTTCGGGATCGAGCATGAAGGGATCGTCATAGCGGCCTATGTCGCCCGAAAAGACCATCGTTTTTCCGCCCCAGCGCAGCTCGGCATTGGCAGCACCCAATATATGGCCAGCGCGGCGCAACTGGACATGACCGCCGCCCGGCAGTTCGACTTCTTTGTGAAACGGAATGGGTCGCAGTTGCTTCAAAGCAGCTTCGGCGTCTTTGATGGTATAAAGCGGGAGCGCTGGTGTATGTTTTGTATATTTATGCTTGTTCGCCAGAAAAGCATCTTTTTCGGCAATAAACGCGCTGTCTTTCAGCAGAATCTCACAAAGATCGGCGGTAGCCGATGAACAGAAGATTGGGCCTTCGAAACCCTCTCGCACCAGCTTGGGCAGATACCCGCTATGGTCGAGATGGGCGTGAGTTAGAATAATCGCATCAATGCTCTTTGGCGAAACTGGAAATGGTTTCCAATTGCGTTCGCGCAAGGTTTTATATCCTTGGAAAAGTCCGCAATCGACCATTATGCGGCGTCCGTCATGTTCGATAAGGTGGCGGGAACCCGTTACCGTTCCTGCGCCCCCGAGGCTATGCAACGTAAGCGTCATGCGATTTCCTTCTCACTTGCTCTGATCAATGGATCAAATTCCAATATTTGGGGGTTTCCGCGTTCTTCGATCGCCTGTATTTCCTCATGTGATAGCAGGGTTTTACGGTCGATTTTGAGTAAGCTTGCGGCCGAGGCGACGGCATGAGCCCATGTGCAGCGGTTGGCGAACAACATGCCAAATACATCCAGTGTGCCGCCTCTGGATATATATCCCAAAGCTCTCGTCTTGCCCGGACCTCCATCAAGCCGCCTCAATAGTCCCAGCATTGGCTCTGGTCTGGTGTGCGTGAGAATTATCCGGGGCAGGTTTTTGGGAAACAATGATTCGACGGTATCCGATGTGACGGCATAATCCCACTCGAGTCCGTCTCGCGGTTCCCGGAAACGGCCAGGTTCCAAAATGACGGTAACGGAACTGGGAATGCCTCGCTGTTCGAGGCGTTGGCGGGCCTGTTTTGCCTGCAGCAACTGATAAGCCCCGATCGCGACCAACTGGATTTTGGCGTTGGTCGTATCACCTTCCAATTGAATAGCGCCATTGGCCACTGCAAGCTCTGCTTGTTCACTTGAAAAGAGGACGGGGACATCGCGCTTGGAAGTCACAAGACATGCAATTTGGCCGTGCGTTCGATAGACGGCGCGTAGCGCTGCGACGGCGCTATTGGGATCGACGGGGAATATCACACGAGAAATATCCGACATCTCGCCGAGCAATGCCTCTGGCAATGTCGGGTCTTGATGCGACTGTTCATTTTTAGCATTTTCCCAGGTATGGGAGGTCGCAATTAGCGGGACGCTAAGCCAGCCTGGTGGGCGCCGCAATTCATGTTGGCGGCGCGAGAAAATTATTTCCTGGCGCAAGGCACCGAGCATTTTCATCGCAAAGGCTTCATAGCTGACTGCAATGTTGATTCCGCCCTTGTTTCCCAAGGCTGCGCTGATGACCGCTTCTTCGTTCAGCGCCGTAATCACCGCCCCATCCACCGCCTCTGGCGTACCATTTTCAGGCATGTTCACGCGGTGATGCAATAGCTCAAGCGCGCGCGGCATGTGATTGCTTCTCAGTTCATCGGGATTGCCAACACGCGGTCGCAGCTGCGGGTTGGCACGGACAAGATCAACAAAATATTCATCAATCGCATCCATCGCGCAGCGCTCTTGCGGACTATTGACGTCGGTCCAAGAGGGTTCAGGTAGGCTAGGCAGCTGGACTTTCCTGCATGCTAGTGAGTTTTGGCTTTCGAGCGGACGCGATTGCAGGTCGTGTAGTGCAAGCGTTCGAATTGCGGCGTCCAAAGTGTCAGGCGGAACAAACAGCCGTCGGACGCCTTCATGAAACTCAGATCGCGCGACCGCATTTTCAGACGGGTTTCCTGAAAGAGGCAGATTATGTGCGCTGTTGGTTCCGGCTCCGGGAAAGCCAAATCCTTTTGTGCAGCGCGCGATAATATAGGGCAGGGGTGCGGGATAAGCCTGTTTTGAAC
>CAXIBD010000099.1:0-9713 GCA_964022135.1 uncultured Sphingomonadales bacterium
TGGGCCGCAAGAGGACTGTCGGCTTTGGAGTTTTTAGGCAGAACAAGCCGACTCTTCGATCCGGGAAATCGATATTGCCACTTCCGTCCAATAGCCTTCGTTTATATGGTTGGGGCCACATTTCTTAAGCGGATTTTAATTCGGCAGATACAACCACCTTCTGCTGCTCAAGCGCAATGGTTCGTCCGTCATCCTAATACGGGGCTCAGCGATTTCCTCTGGGCAACTTTTGCTGGGTAATCTCGCCCGTAAAATCAACAAACATCACCCAGCCAAGATGTTTTTTGACGAACGTTCCGTTCCTGTTTTTCTCAATTAGAGTCAGATTTTCTTCCCAGAATTTTTCGCCCACGGGGATAACCATTTTGCCGCCGGGTTTTAGCTGGTCCAGCAAGGCAGGCGGAACATGAGAAGCTCCTGCTGTGACGATGATGGCGTCAAACGGCGCTTCCGCCGGCCAGCCTTGATAGCCGTCGCCGGAACGGACCACGACATTATGATAATCTAGATACTGGAGCAATTTGCTGGAGCGTTCGGCCAGGGGTTCGACGATCTCGATCGTAAAAACCTTGTTCACCAACGGGCTCAGAATAGCCGCCTGATAACCCGAACCAGTGCCAATTTCGAGAACCTTGTCTCCTGGTTCCAGATCCAGCACATAGGTCATAATCGCGACAATATAGGGATCGGATATTGTCTGGCCATAGCCAATGGGCAAAGGGTGATGTTCATAAGCCTTGGCCTTTATATCCTCCGGGACAAAAAGATGTCGCGGAGTAGTGCGGATGGCGTCAATGATCGGCCGCAGCCTGCGCCGGTTTCTATAACCTGATTTGCGGACCTGCCTCTCGATTTCCGAGGCCATCAATTCACGTCGTTCTGTAAAAATGGCGTCCTCGATCTGCGCCGGATTTAAAACCTGAATATTATTTTCTTCCGCCTTTGTTGGCGACATACCCATGAGAAGCAAAGGTGAAATGGCGATACATGGCAAACTGTATATTCTGGATCTCCGATGTCGTTTTGTGACCGGCAGATGAACTTGGGAACGGTTTTCAATGGCCATTGTTGCGTGTCGCCCAGACCAATAGCCGCCCAAATCCGGCAAGACAGCTGCATCCTTCTTTTCCATTGACATGCGGAACATGAACCAATCCATTTGTCGACGCCGTAGTCTGGAAAGCAGGTGTTTCCGGCTCGGTGCGCTCCACTTTGAAGGATTCCGCACACTCGATCTTGTCATGCAGCACGAGATTTCTCCAATCCAGTCGCGTAGAGCGCAAAAAGGTCCCGGAAGTGGTGCTCCATATTTTGGACGCTCCCTGATTCTTCCTGCGCTTTCCGTCGGAGCACGACTCTATTGTCTGTAAATCGGATTATTGCCCTTGCGGCCGAGCGAGCATCTCCCGACAGATAGGCTAATCCAGCACCGGCCTTGACTTGATCAGCAGCGCCGCCCTGGTCCGGCGCGATGATCGGCAGACCACAAGCGCGCGCTTCGGCCGCCACCATGCAAAAGGTTTCCGCTTCGCATCCGTGTATGAGACCATCGGCACTCGCCAACATCGCCCCAAGAGCAGCACGGTCATCCGTTGGCGGCAGAAACTGGATATGCGGATTAGCACGCGCCTCGCGCCGCAATCGCGACGTTTCCCCGCCACCTCCTATTTGGATCAACCCGATGGCTCTCTGAGCGCCTGCAGCAGCGGTCGCGGCAATGACCAGTGGCCATCTTTTCTCTGCTGCATGTCGACCGACGGCGATCAGGAGGGTCGCGTCGGGGCCTAGCGAACAGCGTGCCAGCATCGCATCACGCAATTCATTACTGCGCAATGATCCAGAAAAAATATTACGCTCTATTCCCATTGGGACCGTGCGAACGTGATTGAGACCACCTTCGCGAAGCCTGTCGCCCAGACTGTCACCAGCACAAATGACGTGATCGTATCGGGAATCCAGCCGCCGCAAATGCCGCCAGAACCAGTCGAACTGCCGGTCGATTGTTGACCTAGCAAAAATTTTGCCGAACCAGCGATAAGCATAGGCCGATAAGGGGTCGGCGTGCATGATCAATGCACGTGGCGCCGCACCCGGCCAATCGGCTACGATGGACGCGCTGTTCCAGGGGGATGAAGCCTCGACAAAATCAGGTCGCTCGCGGGTTAGGGCAGCGTGAATTCCCTTAGCATCGTCAAAATAATGATAGCGACCATCGAGCGGGAATTTCTTGCCTGGGATGGTGACGATCCGGGCGCCCGGGCCGAAATGTTCCACGTTGTGTCCAGAGCCGGGAACGATGATAACGATTTCGTGGCCGAGGCCGGGGCCGATCGCCAGTTTCTGCCGGACATAGGTTTTGACACCGCCGCCCATCGGCGAGTAAAATGCGCAGACATCGACAATCTTCATCGGTTCAATCCTTTGCTCTGTCTTTCAGGGGGCGAAAGCTGGTGAGGCCGTGACGATAATTCAGGATGATCGTGGTGTGGGTGATGCCGGGTCCCGCCGTCAGCCGGGTGGCGACGGCCTTGGGTTTCGACCAACCGAGCTTTGGATTGGCCGAAAAACCGATCCCGTCGACCGAGAGCCCGAACTTGCGATTGGCATCACGGTCGTGGAGCAGCGAGAGCGAATAGCTGCCCGCCGCCGGGATGCGGATGCACAATTGCGGCGTGCCCGTGCCGGGCACAGCAACCTCGACCCGCCGGAATGTCTTGCCCGCCATCACGAGCTTGTTGTCATCCTCGAGAAAATCGTCGTCATTGGACGGATAGACTTCGAGCTTCAATCTTCCCTTGCGGTCCTTAATCCCGCTCACCGCAACCTTGATCGCGGGCCCGGTTTCGCCGCTGCGGCACCGTCCTTCTTCCACGCCCAGTTGCGGCGAAGAGGGTATATATTGCGCGGCTAGCAGAAGCGGTGTGCCAATGATGGCGATGAGACAGAACTTCCTCATGTCGCGCCTCCCTTGCTCCGGCGGGCGATTTCCGGGATCGCAAGAACGGTGGCCAGCACCAGGTGGGTGAGCAACAGCAGCGAGGTGATGAGCGCGATCAGTTCCGCGATTTCGCCGTCATGGCCGATGATGACGATGGCGAGCGCGGCAAACATGATATCCTTGTTGGGCAGAAACGGGAGTCGAGATATCAGGAGCCGTCCGGCGGCGAGCAGCAGCCACCAGCGAAAATCGACGTCGGGCAGCAACAAATGCCACATCAGCGCGCTGGCTGCTGTCGTGAAGATGATCCGGGCGCTGTGGACCCAGGAAATGAAGCGCAAATCCGGGGCCGCGAGGCTGAACAACCGGTTGCGCAGCACCATGATGACGAGCGAGGTCAGCAACACGAACCCGATCGAATAATAGGCGGTATTGGCGACGCCGCCAAATTCCAGTGTGTGAAACAGTGGATACAGCAGCGCGAGTATCAGCACGGTGAAGGCGTTGCCGATCAGCGCCGAGAGAATCGTGACATCCTTGATCGCGCCATAGGGGGCCGCGTGGATTTCGGTGCTGCGCCTGGCCCAGGAGTAGAAATAGACCTCGCCAAGATAGCCAAGCAGGATCTCGTTGCTGATCAGCTTGCGGACCAACGCCAGAAAGCCGGAGCGCGGAATGTGCCAGAGTCGTCGGTATATGAACCACTCCGACACCGGGCCCGAGAAATAATAGGCAAAGAACAGCAGCCAGAACGAGGGGATGCTGGGTATTTTCGCCAGAAGCTGGGCAAAATCGAGATTCCGGACTTCGTATAACACCACGCCCAGAAATCCGAGCGCAACCAGCGGTCCGATCCACTGGGTCCAGTTGGCGCCTCTGGTGATCAGCGGCACCAGGTTTCCAGGGAGTGAGTCGCCCAGGCCGCGATGACCACCCATCGGGGGAAGATAGGGCCCGTAGGCGGACTCGCCATTGCTCATGGTTTGATGCTCCTGATTGGCATGTAATCCCTTTCGGTGCGCCACCGGTCCGCCACCGCAGCGAACAGGCCCGCATAATGTCGCCCCGATTTTTCGAGGGTGAACTGCCTCGCCATCGTCACGCGTTCCGCATCGAGGTGGAAATCCGGCGCGGCAAACCGGATCGCCTGCGCCATTGCCTGCTCTTCGCCCGCAGCCACGATCCGGCCGAGCCTGCCGCCATCGAGCATCGCGCAAATCGCGTTGCTGCAATTGGTGGTGATGATCGGCAATCCGGCAGCCAGCGCTTCGACAAGCACTGCCGGGACACCTTCGTAATGGGAGGACATGAGGTAGAAATCCGACCTCGCCAGCCAGGGTCCAATGGCATCGACGTGACCCACGAAATGAACCCGGTCTGCCAACCCCGACGCGCGCACCTGCGCTTCCAGCGATGGGCGCAGGGGTCCTTCACCGACGAAGGTCAGCGTGTCGCCGCGGCTCGATCCGGCGGCAAAGGCGCGCAGCATCATCGCGATGTTTTTCTGCCTGCTAAGACGGCCGACGGCGACAAAATCGCGACCCGTCGCCGGCTTCGATCGGTTCTTGCGCAGCTGCCCCAAATGCCGGACCTCGGTCTCGCTGACCGCCGGATCGGGGATGACCGCGATCTGGCCATCGGCAACCCCCATGCACCGGGCGATTTCCGCTTTCATCGACGCTTCCATGGCGACGATCCGGTCCAGGAAGGGCGTCTGGAGGCGAAGCCAGAGATGGTAGAGCCAGCGGGCGGGCCGAGGGATATCGCGGCGGTCCAGATCGTTGCTGATCTTTGCGATGACCGGCGGGCATTTCCGGCCGAGCAGCAGTTTCATCGCCACCGCCACCACCGAATAGCTGTTGCCCGCGCAGAACAGGGCGTCGGGTTGTTCGCGGCGGATCACGTTCGGGAGGGTGACGATCATCCAGAGGGTCTCGATCCAGGCCGGACTGACCGGAGGCGTTGCGGGATAGATCAGGCGCAGCCGGTCCGCTTCAGCGATTCGAGCAGCCCCGTCCGGTCGGCCGAGGAAGACCGGCGCATCGAGCCCCTGCTGCTGCCAGAATGCGGCAAGCCGCAAGGCAACGCGTTCGACCCCTCCCGGCTCGAAGCTGTGCAGGAACGTCAATATCTTCACGCCACCAACCTTTGCAAGTCCGGAAGCAGATCTGCATAGCGACCATATACCCGGCCCTGATGGATCAAGCGGGTCACACATTGATCGATGCTGGCAAGGATCGATGGCTTGGATATGTCGCCTGGATGGACGGCGATCCGAGCGACCGGCGAGCGAGACAAAATGGTCGGTGCGACTCTGGCGAAAGCGAGCGAGGAGGCCGTGCGCAAGGCGCTGCGACTGGCCCAAGTCACTACCAGACCGGTCGCCAGGGTTGCGCCGGACACCGGATTCCAGACGTGCATATGGTCTTCCGCGAGAGTAAAACCGACTTCTGCCAAGGCTTCGTGCGCACCCGGGCCATATAGCCAGGCCGGAGCAATGAAGCCGCTGACCGGGTTTCCGGTGATATCCTCGAGCAGTTTGCGACCGTCGCGCATCTTGCGCACCGCACTCGCCTTGTCGATCGCCAGAAACTCGCCTTCACCGGCGGTCAGATGGTTTGCCCGAAATTGGTCAAATCGCGATTGGGGGCGATGCTCGGCGCGGTGGTGCCAGCCATGCAGAAAAATTTCGACACCCTGATCTGCCCAGCACCGCAGGTTCCGGCGGAAAGCAGGTGCCTTGGTGAGCGATGCTATACCCCAAAAATCAGGGACCACGAGCATCGCGATATTCTCCGACCCTGCCGATGGCGCGAGCCGGTCAAACAGAATATCCACTTCATCAGCAAAGCGAGGACTGACATCGTGAATGGCCGTCAGAAGGATCGGTTTCGCTCTCATCTCACCGCTTGTCGCATACCAGCGGAAAGCGAGCGATCGCGTGGAGGAATGGACCCAACCGTGCGAGAAACTGGAGACCATTGAGCGAACTTGTGCTTGAGGTGAATTGAGTCGCTATTCTTTGGCCGAGATCAAACCAGCGGACAGAAGCATCGTCCAATTTGCTGATGCGCAGCATCGCAATGACCAACAGCAAGGATGCTTGAAGAACCAACGGGATTTTCATCGAAATACCGGCACGAAGTTGCCCTTATAATTGGGAAGACTTCACAGTGGTTATGGCGCGCGAACGAAGGCTGCAATCAAGATCAACCAACATTGGGAAACTGTATATTACAGGTAATATTCTGGTAATTCAGACCTAGCTAGTTCCATCATCAAGGTCCGGCTGAACTAGTCTTCGGGTCGCATCAGCCGGGCCGATCGTGAAAAGGGGCAGCGTATGAAGTGTAAATCAACACCCATGGGCACTATGAAGTTAATTGGGATTTCAGTTACCGTGACAGGTGCAGCTTTTGTTGTTCCAGCGATCGCGCGCTAAGGGCGGTAACTGGAATATACACTGTTGCAGCTACCGTTCAGCTTGCCATCGCGTATCTTGTCTGGTCAACTCATCCCGTTTAGGAATGAATCACGTGAAAATTCTAGTAATCGAAGATGATCCTGACACGAGCGATTATATTGCTCAGGGGCTGCAACAAGCCGGCCATATTGTCACGCTTTCCAATAATGGCGCAGATGGTCTGTTTCATGCCGCTGACGGAAATTTCGATATTGTTCTTCTTGACCGAATGCTCCCCGAAATGGACGGTATCGGTGTGATTACATCCCTACGAGATGCCGGATCAACCGTTCCTGTCCTTATGTTGACGGCGCGCGCAGGACTGGAAGACCGAGTAGAGGGGCTCGACGCCGGAGTGGACGATTATCTGGTCAAACCATTTGCCTTTTCAGAATTGACTGCAAGGATAAACGCACTGGTGCGTCGCCATCAGCCAGAAGCCGTGGAGACTGTATTATATGCAAGCGGGATTGAACTGGATCGCCTCAAGCGGCAGGTAACGCGCGACGGAGTCAAGGTCGATTTGCAGCCAAGAGAGTTCACCTTGCTGGAAGAGCTATTAAGAAATTCCGGTAAGGTCGTCACCCGAACGATGTTGCTGGAAAGGGTCTGGAATTTTCATTTTGATCCCAAAACCAATATCGTGGAAACCCATATCAGTCGGTTGCGGTCCAAATTAAACGAGCGTTCGGAAGAAGACGCAATCGTTACGGTGCGCGGGGCCGGTTATATGATTGCAGCTGATGACTGAATTTCGGGGCAGATTTTATCCGCGCACGATGCGGGAGTTGGCTTGGATATATACGGTGCTCTTCATGACGGCGACCGCAGTTCTCGGCTGGTCCGTTTACACATCCACGCAAAAGGCTCTGGACCAACAGCTCGACAGCCGAATCAGTGCGGAAGCGGATGATCTTTTGACTTTATACCAACGTGAAGGAATCAATGGTCTTTCCGATGAAATCATGCGTCAAGAAGCCCGTGCTGACCTCAATCGGGTTGGCTTTATTTTGACCGACAGTCATGGAAAGCGAATTGCCGGTAGTTTTCCGGCTACTATGCCGAAACCGGGCTGGTCGATTGTGCTATTTGACGATGAGGAAGAGGGTGACCAAAAAGATCAGGCGCGTGCATATACGCAAGTCTTGTCCGACGGCAGCCGACTGGCAATCGTCGCTGACCTAGAATCCGCGGAAGCGATTGGCGAGACCCTTCTGTTGCAGTTTTTGATAACTTTCGGGGCGATGCTTGTAATCGGAACGGGCGGCGGCTTTCTGCTCACTTTGCTCTTGCGCCGCCGTTTGGATGGCATAAATCAGGCCGCCTCGGCTATCATTGGCGGCGACCTTTCCAAAAGAATGCCGGTTGACGGATCGGGAGGCGAATTTGACTTGTTGTCCAACACGCTAAACAAAATGCTGGACCGGATAACGGCCTTGATGGAAAATTTGCGCCAGGTTTCTGGCGATATCGCGCATGACCTGCGCAGTCCGCTGACTCGTCTCCGCCAGCAACTTGAGGGTGGATTGTCCGATGCACTTGATTCCGAGGAACGAAAAAAAGCTATAGAGGGCGCGATCGGGCAAGCTGACGAGTTGCTTGCAATATTCTCTGCGCTTCTAGGTATCTCGGAAATCGAGGGTGGGGAGATTAAGTCGGCCTTCAAGCCGTTGCGGCTCGACCGGATCATGGCCGACATTTGCGAGGCATACCGGCCATCTGCCCAAGATACCGGATTTGATTTGTCGTGCGAAATAGATCCGGATTGCACGATTGTGGGTGACCGTCATTTGCTCGGCCAAATGATAACCAATTTACTCGACAATTGCCTGCGCCATGCAGCGGAGAGTGAGAAAATTCTCGTGGGTCTGCACAAGAAAGACAGTGAGATAAAACTGGTCGTGTCGGATAATGGTCCGGGCATTCCCCAGGACCGACACGCCGAAATGCTTCGCCGCTTTACCCGGATGGAAGGCAGCCGCACGACTTCGGGGAATGGTTTGGGGTTAAGCCTCGTGAAAGCAATCGCTGATGCTCATGGCGCACGGCTATCACTGTCGGAAAATGGGCCGGGTCTGAAAGTCACGATAATTTTCCAAACCAACAGCGCTTCGGACAGGACAGACAAGCATGCGTAACCTGATCCTGTTGGCCACCAGTCTGTTGCTGCCATCCTGCGCCTACTATGGACCAGTGCCGCTTTCCGATCCTGGTTCTTCCGTGGTCCTGCAGCGCCCGGTCGCGGCTTTGCTGTCACAGCAGGCTTCAACCATCGACCGGCCCTATCTTGCACCCGTAGCGATAGATTTGTCAGCGCCGTTGGCTCCCAATGAAATTGCCATCATTGCAGTATTGTCCAATCCTGATCTGAAAGCGATGCGGGCGCGTGCGGGAGTCAGCGATGCACAGGTATTTGCAGCCGGTTTGCTGCCTGATCCGTCTTTCAATTTTGGTATCGACCATATCCTGTCCGGTCCTGATCCTGTTGACAATATAGCAGGCGCACTGGGCTTCAGTCTAAACGCTCTGCGCACCCGCGGCGCCCTGCGCGATCAAGCGAAGCAGCAGGCATTGCAGGTGCGGCTGGATCTGGCCTGGGCCGAATGGCAGACAGCCAGCAACGCGCGCCTCCAGGCGGTGCGCATATTGGATCTGCGCAGGGCACTGGAAATCGCTACCGCCAGCGAGCAATCAGCAACGCACCTGCTTTCGCGCTATTTGCGGGCATCCGGGCGCGGCGATATTCCGGCCGATCAGGTGCAGTCCGCGCGGCTTTCGGCGATAGACGCCGTCGCAAATCGGCAAGCCTCACAAACCAATCTCTCGGCTGCGGAATATGAGCTTCGCAGATTGCTGGGTTTGCCGCCGGAATATGCCATGCGGCTTGCGCCGCAGCCTCTGCCCGAGGCTGCACCAGATAGCGGGATACTGTTCAATCTCGCGGTTGCCAATCGCACCGATCTGCAAGCGCTGAAGGCCGGTTACCAAGCCCAGGAAGCCTCGGTGCGCAAGGCCGTGCTCGACCAGTTTCCCACGCTCGACCTGACGATCAGCGGGACTCGAGACACCGGCACCAACAAGCTGCTCGGCCCTTCGGTGGGCTTCACCTTGCCGCTCTGGAATCGCAATCGCGGCGGGATTGCGATTGAAAGAGCAACCCGTGCAGCCTTACGGGCCGAATATGATGCCCGGCTGTTCCAGACCCGTGCCGAGATAGCTGCTGCTGTCGGCGGTCTGAACATCGCGCGTCAGCAGCGGGCCATAATCATGGACGGTTTGCCGGAAATCGAAAAATTTGCGCGCGCCACGCGC
>CAXIBD010000100.1:0-9512 GCA_964022135.1 uncultured Sphingomonadales bacterium
GATGGATCACGGAACGATGGATCACGGAACGATGGATCACGGTTCAATGGATCATTCGACGATGGACCATGGCAATATGGACCATGGCAATATGGACCATTCTAAAATGAACCATGACAAAATGGGACAGTCGGAAACGCCGGACGCCGAACCAAATTAAAGCGGGATCGCCGCACAGCGGCCATCTCCTGCAAAATATCTCCGCCCCATGTTGCCGTTCCGGTGATATGGGGCTTTTGCTTGCCGACATAGCAGATCGCTCGATGCCTGAGTCAATATTGACTCCTTAAAAGGCTGGTCATACATACCCCTATAGGGTATATTGATGGCAATCGGAAAGGATTTTGAGATGACCGAGCATGCCTCCTCCCCCCGCAGCGACGACGAAGCGACGGTCAGGGACCCGGTCTGCGGCATGATGGTGGACCCCGGCAAGACCAGCCATCATGTGCATCATGCAGATCAGGACTATCATTTCTGCTCCGCCGGTTGCCGGACAAAATTTGTCGCCGATCCCGACCATTTTCTGTCCCCGGACCGCGAAGGCCAAGAGGACGACGTTCCCGAAGGCACGATCTACACCTGTCCGATGCACCCGGAAATCCGGCAGGATGGCCCCGGCTCCTGTCCGATCTGCGGCATGGCGCTGGAGCCGGAAACCTTCTCGCTCGATAGCGGTCCCGATCCCGAATATATCGACATGCGCCGCCGCTTCTGGATCAGCGCGGCCTTTTCGTTGCCCCTGTTCCTCTATGCCATGGGCGACATGATCCCCGGCCGGCCGTTCCAGTCCTGGTTCGATCCGGCCACCGCGACATGGATCCAGCTGCTGCTGGCCTCGCCGGTGGTGCTCTGGGGCGCCTGGCCCTTCTTCGTGCGCGCCGTGCAGTCGCTCAGAACCATGAATCTCAACATGTTCACCCTGATCGGGCTGGGCGTCGTCGTGGCATATGGATTCAGCCTGGTCGCAACCTTCTTCCCCGGTGCCTTTCCCGCGGCGTTTCGCGGCCATGACGGCACGGTAGCCGTCTATTATGAAGCCGCCGCCGTCATCACCACCCTGGTGCTGCTCGGCCAGGTGCTCGAACTCAAGGCGCGCGGCCAGACCTCCAGTGCCCTGCGCGCGCTGCTCGAACTGGCACCGCCGGTTGCGACGCGAATCAACAAGGATGGCTCGGAGGAAGAAATAGCTCTCGACCAGGTGCAATCGGGCGACCGGCTGCGCGTCCGGCCCGGCGAGAAAATCCCGGTGGACGGAACCATCGCCCAGGGTTCGAGCACAATCGACCAGGCGATGATCACTGGCGAACCGATTCCGGTCCAGAAGTCTGAAGGCGACGACGTCACCGGCGGCACGGTCAACCAGACCGGCAGCTTCGTGATGACCGCGGAACGCGTCGGGAAGGACACGCTGCTGGCGAAAATCGTCCAGATGGTCGCGGATGCCCAGCGCAGCCGCGCCCCGATCCAGAAGCTCGCCGACACGGTGGCCGGATTTTTCGTTCCGACCGTGGTTCTGGTCGCGCTGGCGACCTTCGCGGTCTGGGCGCTGTGGGGACCGGAACCGGCGCTGGCTTACGGGCTGGTCAACGCGGTCGCCGTATTGATCATTGCCTGCCCCTGCGCCTTGGGTCTCGCTACCCCCATGGCGATCATGGTCGGCACCGGCAAGGGTGCGCAAAACGGCATATTGATCAAGAATGCCGAGGCGCTCGAAACCTTCGAGAAGATCGACACCATCGTCGTCGACAAGACCGGCACGCTGACGGAGGGCAAGCCAAAGCTGGTTTCGGTCGAGCCGGAAAGCGGGCTCGACGCGGACGAATTGCTTGCACTCGTAGCCGCGATCGAGCTGGCCAGCGAACATCCGCTGGCCGCGGCCATTGTCGCGGGCGCAAAAGACCGGCAGCTGACGATGGCGACCGCCAGCGATTTCCAGTCGATCACCGGCGAGGGCGTCGAGGCGACGGTTCAGGGTAAGCGGGTCGCGATCGGCAATGAAAAGATGATGGAGCGGCTGGGCGCGACCAGCGCCGCACTGGCGGCAAAGGCCCTGGATGGCCGCTCGCAGGGCCAGACAGTGATGTTCGTCGCGGTCGATGGCAAGGCGGCGGGCCTGATCGGTGTCGCCGACCCGATCAAGGCCAGCTCGAAAGAAGCGATCAAGGCGCTGCACAAGGCCGGCATCCGGGTGGTCATGCTGACCGGCGATGCCGAAGCCACCGCCCAGGCCGTTGGCCAGATGATCGGCATCGACGAAATGCACGCCAATGTCTCGCCCGAGGACAAGCACCGGGTGATCAGCGAACTGCAGGCGGCGGGCAGGAGAGTCGCGATGGCCGGCGACGGCATCAACGACGCGCCCGCGCTTGCCAGGGCCGACATCGGCATCGCGATGGGCACCGGCACCGATGTCGCCATGGAAAGCGCCGGCATCACCCTTGTCCAGGGCGATCTCGGCGGCATCGCCAAGGCGCGGCGCCTCAGCCAGCTGACCATGCGCAATATCCGCCAGAACCTGTTCTTTGCCTTTTTCTACAACGCGCTCGGCGTGCCGCTGGCGGCTGGGATTTTATACCCCTGGTTCGGCCTCCTGCTGAGCCCGATGATCGCTGCCGCTGCCATGAGTCTCTCTTCGGTGTCGGTGATCGGCAACGCGCTGCGGCTGCGGCGCAAGCCACTCTAGCCAGAGCTCGCTCCCGGCCTGCGTCGCAGACTCGCCTGGCCCATGTCGGGCCGGTCCGGAACCTTTTGACCCGTGGGGCGTAAAATACCCTCAGCAGGTATCGCTCCAGACAGATGGAAAGAGGAGACCTTATGT
The DNA here is from genome assembly GCA_964022135.1 of uncultured Sphingomonadales bacterium. Taxonomy (GTDB): domain Bacteria; phylum Pseudomonadota; class Alphaproteobacteria; order Sphingomonadales; family Sphingomonadaceae; genus Parasphingorhabdus. The sequence continues at coordinate 2,822 of CAXIBD010000100.1, forward strand.
CGAAATATACCAGATTTATCGCGATGATCAGCACGTCCACGCTGGTGATGTTCGGACTCATGTATCTCAACACCTACGCGCTCGACCATGTGTTTTTCAGCGAAACCCGCACCTGGATGGCGCTCTATATGGGCGCTGCCATGGCCATTGTCATGCTCCTGTTCATGCTCGGCATGTACCAGGACAGGCGCAAGAACGCGCTGATCCTTGCCGGCGCGGCGATCCTGTTCGCCGGCTCGCTCTATCTGGTCCGGTCGCAGGACACGATCTCCGACCAGGCCTGGCAGAAAGCGATGATCCCGCATCACTCGATCGCGATCCTGACCAGCGAACGCGCCCGTATCGAGGACAAAAGGGTCCGCGAACTGGCCGACGGCATCATCCGCGCGCAGCGCAAGGAGATCAAGGAGATGAAATGGCTGATCAAGGATATCGAGAAAAACGGCAAGGCGACGACCGAAGCCGAAGCGGCTGCGCGCCCGGTACCGAAATTCGAGGGTGAAGTATGAGCGAACAGAAAACCGCCAGACTATATCGCATGGTGATGGAAAAACATGTCTGTCCCTATGGGCTGAAATCGAAGGATCTGCTCGAACGCGAAGGCTTTGCCGTCGAGGACCATCATCTCACCACGCGCAAGGAAACCGATGCGTTTCAGGAAAAGCATGATGTCGAGACCACGCCGCAGACCTTCATCGATGGCGGGCGTATCGGCGGCTATGATGCCCTGCGGGTATATTTCAACAAGGACAAGCCGGAAGAAGAGCGCAGCGACACCAGCTATCAGCCGGTGATCGCCCTTTTCGCCATGACCTTCCTGATGGCGCTGGGTGCTGCCTTTGTCGCCACCGGTGCCTGGTTCTCGGTCAGGACCGTAGAATGGTTTGTCGCCTTCTCGATGTGCGGCCTTGCCTATCTGAAACTGCGCGATATCGAGAGCTTCTCGACGATGTTCCTCAACTATGACCTGCTCGCCCGGCGCTGGGTGCGCTACGGCTATCTCTACCCGTTCGGCGAGGGGCTGGCGGGTGTGCTGATGATCGCCGGAGTCGGCCTGTGGCTGGCGGTCCCCGTCGCCCTGTTCATCGGGACCGTCGGTGCGGTCTCCGTTTTCTACGCCGTCTATACCCAGAAGCGCGAACTCAAATGCGCCTGCGTCGGCGGCGACAGCAATGTCCCGCTCGGCTTTATCTCGCTGACCGAGAATCTGTTCATGATCGGCATGGGGCTGTGGATGAGCTACAAGCTGTTCACTGGTTGATATCCGGCGAAGGACTATCCGCTAAATCATTTCTCCGATTTCGGGTTTGATCCGGTAAATCACCGTATCCCCCACACCCTTCAGGGCGATGGTTTCGGGCAAATCAAATTCATGGCTGCCGGTGCACTGATAATATGTGGCGGCTGATACCGCAATGCCATTGGGCTCGGCAGCTCCTTCAATGCGGCTGGCGATATTCATCGTATCGCCCCAATAATCATAGGCCAGCCGGCTCGTGCCGACCACGCCGCCGACGACCGGACCGGAATGAACGCCAACCCTCAATTGAATGTCGATCCCGCCATCCTTGGCCCGTTTTTGCATTTCCGCGATCACATCTTTGGCGAAACTGACGGCCTCTTTCGCTCCGGGGCCGGTCGAAGCTGTCCCGCCCGATACCGCCAGATAGCAATCGCCAATGGTCTTCACTTTCTCAATGCCATAGCGGGTCGCACATTGATCGGCGATCAGGAAAAACCCGTTCAATTGCTCGACCAGATGACCTGGTGACAATTGTTTGGAGAGTCTTGAGAAGCCGACAATATCGATAAAAACCACTGAAATGTCGGAGAAGGAATCGGCAACCACTTCGCCGGCGCGCAGCCGTTTGGCGACGGCTTGCGGCAAGACATTATAGAGCAGCTTCTCGGTCTTCTTGCGTTCCCGGTTGAGTTCCTGGCGAGCCACATACATCGCACGCGCCCGGCGATCGGCTTCCCAGTTGGAAAATATCGCGAACACCAGGAAAAAACTTATATTGACGATGGTATGATACATCTCGTCGATGTCAATTCCATGGCTATCCATATAGGCAATGAACACGCCCAGCGTGCCGACCGCCCAGATGATGAACAATCGCACATTGGCGACGAACGCGACGCTGGCGATGAAGTAGATCAGGCCAAAGAAGACTGCGGCAATCTTGGTGATATCAAGGTCATCGGCAGTGGTTGTGCGCACCAATACCGTCATCAGGACAGCCGCTCCGATCGTCATGCAGATGAACGGCAAGAGATCCAGCCATGGCCATTCGATATAGTGGCGGTTGGTCGTTGCAAATATCGCGAGGGCAAAAAAGCCGACAATCACCATCGTCGTGATATTGAATGTCGCAAAGGCCTCGTTTGACGAAAAGACCGGGGTCAACATGAAGAAGCCGAGAAAAATCAATGGCCCGAGAATGATTACCGCTCTGGTTGCCTTGAGCCGCGAGGCGCGCTCGTCATGCAGATATTTGATTTCGTCTTCGGCCTCGGCAAACTGCCTGATAAATGCCATTTTATACCCCCCGATGAAACGGTCTCGGGCTGGAACAAACAGCCTGCCGCAAAGCCTGCAATCAGGCCTCTCTATCACACGGGTATATGGCACGACTATTAACTAGTCGTTCTTTTGGCACAATTGCTTTGGCGATGCGTGCCAGTTCGGAGTGCGACTGCAATGCCGGAATGCCCAGTAGCAATTTACCCGCTGTTCACCGGACCATCATCCGCCCTGGTCCGCTTCGCTCAATGTGCTCGCGTAGATATAGGCATCGACACCCGCCGGTATATCGGCGGTCACTCCTTCGGGGACAGCGTTGGCCCGGCGCACCTCTCCGCTGATATTGACGCGGTCACCTGGTTCGATGTCGACCTTGCCTTTGGTTGGAGTATCCGGTGTCGGTACCTCGTCGAACAGGACATAGACACGCCGGTCGGCACTGTCGCCGATCCAGAACGCCATGTCGCCGACAACCGATTCCACGGGAACCGCCTGCAGATCGACGGCGCGGCCAACCAGATTGGCAATCTGTTCGGAGCCGACCAGATCAGCCATGGCGGTCATTTCGGTCGCCTTCACGACGATCGGATCCGGCGTTATGTCGATCGTGATTACCTGCGGATTTGCCGGTTCCGTGGACATCTCTTCCTCGACCGTCGGGGGTGTATCGCTCAACTCGTCGCCGAGATTGAAAACCCATAAAACCAGACCGAGAAACATTCCTATCGTGATGATTGCCCAGGCCCAGCCATATCGGAACCGGGGTTCTTTGATATCGTCTGCCATGATTCATTCTCCTCATGTTTTCTGCGATGACAGGGAATCAACCAGCCAAAACATGAAAAGTTCCGACCGGCATCGGGGGGCGGCCGCTCATTTGGGCCCTGCCCAGCAGAAGATTTGGGGGATTTCGGTCTTCACTACCGAAGTCTCTTTCCTACACCCGTCACGATCGTTTATCACCAAACCGGCTCTTCGCCCCGCGAAGGCCAGGCTCTTTGACCAGGGAAATAGTATCCGGTCCACGGTCCGAAAGGTCACACTCGGTGCCTTTCGCAGGGCAAAAAAAGGCAAGAAATACAGAGCGTTGAATCCAAGGTCACAGAAAATAAAAAGGGACTGTGCTGTAAGGCTGGATCCATCGGTTCGGGGATGGAACCCTGCCTGCGCAGGGGACCTAACGCGCCGGGAACCAGCGCCCCTCGAACACCACGCCCTCGACCCCCACCTCCTGCAGCTTCGCCGCGCCGCCGACATAGGGGTCGCGGTCGAGCACGGTGAAATCGGCCTTCTTGCCGGTCGCGATCGAGCCGACCATGGCGTCCAGACCGATCACCTGCGCCGCCTCGATGGTGACCGCCCGCAGCGCCTTGTCAAGCGACAGCCGTTCTTCCGGCGCCTTCACATTGCCCTCAAGCGTGATCCGGTTGCTCGCCACCCAGGCGAGATAGAGCGGGTCGATCGGCGCCATGTTGAAGTCGCTGTGCAGGCCGAGCGGGACACCCTTGCGCTCCAGCGACCCCAGCCGGCTCATCTGCGCGGCGCGGTCTGGCCCCATACCGGTCCTGGCATAGGCGTCGCCGAGGATGCGGATATAATTGGGCTGGGCGGAGACATAGAGGCCCATTTCGCCTATCCGCCGGTTCTGCGCCTCGGTCGAGTAGCCGAGATGCTCCATCACGATATGCTGGCCGTTGCGGGGCGCAAGCTTCTCGGTGATGCCGAGCACCACATCGAGGCCCTTGTCGCCGTTGACATGGGTGTGCAGATTCCAGCCGGCGTCCCAGAAGCGCTCGGTCTGCTTTTGCAGCTCCTCAGGCTCGGTCAGCCATTTGCCCTGGTGTCCGTCGCTGTAGCCGGGCGGGTTCATCTGCATATACTGGGCGAAGAAGGCGCCATCGGCGAACAGCTTGACCCGGTTGGCGAAGAAGAATTTCGGGCTGTCATGTTGCGCCTTCATCCTGGCCAGCCATTCATTGGGGTCGCCGGTAACCAGCGGCGCCACGGGGATAGCGAGAATGCGCGACGGCGTCGTCGGCTGGTCGTAGAGGCTCTTGAACAGCTTCGATTCCAGCTCCGGCCCTCCGAAGCCGCCAAAGGCGAGGTCGGCGCTGGTGGTGACGCCATTCTCCAGCATCATCTGCCGCATCTCGGCCAGTCCCTGCTGGATCTTGGCAGGCGAGAACAGATAGGGGCGGAGCTTCTCGATGCCGTTGAACAGGGCGGTCTCGTGGACGATACCGCTGGCGAAATCGGCATGGCTCGGGTCGATGCCCGGCTTGGCGAACTCCGCCTTGAACGCTGCTTCGGATCCGATACCGAGCAGTTCAAGGGCCTCGCTGTTGGCGATGATCTCGTGGAAGCTGCGCTGCCAGATCACTACCGGTCGGTCCGGCGCGATCCGGTCGAGTTCTTCCCGATCCATGTCGCCGTGGAACAGCTTGTGATGGCCCCAGGTGATGAACAGCTTGTCCTTGCTTTTGGCCAGTTCCTCGCGCAGCCGCTGCTCATATTGCGCCTTGCCACGGGCAGCCGGATAGGTCTTGCCGGGAAGCTGCCACTCCTCCGGGCTGATGAACGGAATCGGCAGCATCATGATCGTCTGCATCGGATGGACATGCGGCTCGATAAAGCCGGGCATCAGGATCCGCTTGGCAAATTGCCGGTCGACCGTCACCTTGCGATCCCGCGTCCATGCTTCCAGCTCTTCCAGAGTCTGGCCAAGACCCAGGATGATGCCGTCGGCAGTGGCGACATAGCGGGCATCGGGATAGCCCGGTTCCATGGTGATGATTCTGGCGGCTTCAAACACCGTCACTTCGGGATAGGGGAGGGCAGCTGCGCCCGTATCGGCTCGTACGCCGGTTGCCAGGAACAGCGCGAGCGCCGCCGTAATGCAGTGCCTGATGTTCACCATGTTCCTCTCCCCTTTTGGCAAGAGGTTATGCGTTGGGCTTGACCTTGGCAAGCGTCAGCTTGCCCGACCGCACATGCTCCCGCCAGGCGATGAACAGTCCGGAGCCGATGATGATCGGCGCACCGATCCAGATCGACAGGCCGGGATATTGACCGAAGATCAGGATGCCGAACAGCGTCGCCCAGATCAGGGCACTATAGTCCATCGGCACGATCGTCGACACCGGTGCGTAGCGCAGCGACTGGGTGATGCACAGCTGGCCGAGCGCACCGAAAATACCGATCCCCAGCAGAAATCCCCAGGTCTGTGCATCATGCCCTCCGCCGTAAATGAAGGCGCAGATCGTCAGCAGCGGCAGGGTATAGACGGAGAACCAGAAGATCGTGACGATGCTGGTCTCGGTGCGGCCCAGCATGCGGATGACGAGGGTCACCGCTGCCGTCACCAGCGCGCCGGCCAGAGCGACCGCAGCCCCGAAGGCCGGGATCAGCGTCCCGCCTGGCCGGACCACGATCAGAACACCGACAAAACCGATCAGGATCGCCGACCAGCGCCGGATGCCGACCTTTTCGCGCAGGATCAGCGCGGCAAACAGGGTCGCGAAAATCGGCACGGTAAAGCTGATCGTCGTGGCATCGGCCAGCGGCAGCAGGGTCATCGCCCAGAAATTGAGGCCCATCGCCAATATGCCGAGGATCGAGCGCAGGATGTGCAGCCGGTGCTTGTCCGAGACAATTGACGGCCAGCCGCGCTGGCTGCGCCAGATCAGGACACAGATCAGCGGCATCGCCGTCAGCTGGCGGTAGAACAGGCTCTCGGTAACATGCACGCCATGCTGCCCGGCGAGTTTGACAAAGGCAAACATGATGCCGAGCGACAGCATCGCGCCGAGCCGCGTGAGGATTCCCGCCATCGGCCGGTTCTGTCCGGCGGCGCTCTCGTCGCTCACGCGATATTGCCATAAAAGATAGGGTAAGAGCGGTTGTGCATTGCTGCGGTAAATAGCATATAGCCCGCAAAAGCAATCAGGAGTCTTTCAATGCGCACTGTCACCCATGTCTTGGCTTCCGGAGGAACCGCAACCGCGGCCCGCCAGAGCGATATCTTCGACCCCAATAATGGTGGTATCCAGGGGAAGGTCGATCTGGGCGACGCAGCGGTTCTCGAAACCGCGGTGCAGGCGGCGCTGGCAGCACAGCCCGAATGGGCCGCCACCAACCCGCAGCGCCGCGCGCGGGTGATGTTCAGGT
>CAXIBD010000101.1:0-9429 GCA_964022135.1 uncultured Sphingomonadales bacterium
TATTTTGTCACAGTCTGTAACGCTTGAGAATCAGCGGATTCATATCATCGGCGAGCCCGATTCTGTTTTCTGCGATCGAACGATTGCGGACCGAACAATCAATTGCCTCCCGTGGCGCGATTGCTTAATGTCAGGCGACATATCGAATTACAGGACAGGAAAAATGGTAATGGTTAGTTCAAAATGGCTCTTCACCGGCATGCTTCCGGCAACGGCCGTGTTGGCCGTCGGCCTTAGCAGCCCCGCGGGTGCGCAGGAAATAGACCGGAGGAAAATGCTGACGGAACCGCCGGCTACCTATACCGAACTGATAGCGTGCAAGGACATTCCCGATGCGGTCGCCCGGCTGGCCTGCTTTGACGAGAAGGTGACAGCCCTGGAGACCGCGCAGTCGACCAACCAGGTGGTGATCGCCGATCGGGAGCAGGTTCGCGAAGCGCGGCGCGGCCTGTTCGGCCTGAGCTTGCCAAGGATCAAGCTGTTCGGCGGTGATGGCGACGAGGGTGACGATATCCTGTCCATTGACGGCGTGATCCAGTCCGCCCGGACGATTCGTAGCGGCAAATGGCTCATCCAGCTGGAAGACGGCGGAGTCTGGCAGCAGACCGACCCGCCTCGCAGCACGATGCGGCGTCCCAAGCCGGGCGACAAGATCACCATTGAACGGGCGGCGCTGGGCAGTTTCCTCGCGAAGGTCAACGACGGCCGTGGATTCAAGGTCAAACGGGTCGTCCAGTAAAGTCCGGATTAGAGCCCGTATCTATTCCATCGGCCCGGTCAGCAGGATCGGGTCGATGCGGGCGTCGTTCCATTTCATCGACCAGTGCAGGTGCGGGCCGGTGGCGCTGCCGGTGGAGCCGATGCGGCCGATCGGCTCGCCGCGCTTCACTTCCTGTCCTTCATGGACCAGGATTTCAGAGCTGTGCAGAAAGGCGCTGTTGAGGCCCATGCCATGGTCGATCATCACCAGGTTGCCTTCCAGGGTAAACGGGCTGGACGCGGCCAGCGTGACCACGCCGTCGGCGGGGGCGACATAATAGGTGCCGGTCGGGGCAGCGATGTCGACGCCGCTGTGATAGCTGCCGGGATCGCCATTATAGATGCGCTGCGAGCCGAACTGGCCGGAAATCCGCCCCTTTGCCGGCCAGATGAAGCCTTGACGCCAGCCCTTGCTGCCGCTGTGGACAGAACGGGCGGCATTGATCTGCGCGAGTTCGGGAGCACGGCGCGCCATGAATTCGGCGCTGCGGGTGGTCGCCCGGCGGTTTATGCTGACATGTTCGATCTGCCATTTGCGCGGGGCGATATTGATGAACTTGCGGACCGTCTGGCCGTTGTCCAGCGTTGCCACCAGGTTGGCGGCCTGCCCGGCGTCGCGGTTGAAGGCGATGATGAACTTGCCGTCCTCGTCGACCGGAATCGCTTCGCCCTCGAAGGTCAGGCTGCGGGTGCCGGCCGGCGCGTCGCCGATCATCACCCCGCCCTGGATCGCCTCGCCGGTGAAGCCGAATTTTACCGCTTCGCGAAAGGCCGACTGTTCGGTGTCATTGGCTTCTGCCCCGGCCAAGGTCGCCGGCACGGCAGTGGCCGCGATGCTCAGCAGGCCAAGGGCAAGCTTGAAACTTGCCGTCACTTTTCGCTTTCGGGCAGGTGGGCATGAGCAGAAATCTGCGCGGTGGCATAGGGTTCCTGCTTTTCGACGCTCCAGTAGCGGAGTTCATCGAGCGGGATCGCCTCGCCGGTCACGGCGCACAGCACATGGTCGCCCGCCGACAGCGGCCGGAAGCCGTTCGGCATATAGTGCAGCTTTGCCACCTTGTTGCGATTGGACATTAACATGGAACGCTTTTACTCCTTCAAGCCTTTACCTGCGATTTACCGGGCCCTGCAATCGTTGCCCGATCCAATATATCGCGGATTTCCCTAGAATAAATCCTGCTGCCTGTCATCCGCCGGTTTTTTGTTGCGGCTCGACGGGCTTTTCGGTGCTTCCTTGGCGATCGTCCGCGATTCGGTCACCTGCGCACCGATCGTGCCGTCGGCGAAATGCAGATTGAGGCTGCCGGCCGCGGCCGCCGCCTTGCGGCTGCCGACCAGCGACCCATCGGCCGCGGACACCCGGGCATAGCCGCGCTTGAGCGGGCCGTCGGGCGAGACCTGCTGGGCCAGCCGCCAGAGCGCGTCGAGCCGCTGCTGCGCGTCCGCCAGCGGGCGCCGGATCAGCGATGCCGGCAGGTCCAGCCGCCGGAACTGGTCCTGCGAGCGCGCCAGCCTGTGCTGCAGGGTCGAGGGCCGGAGCGCACCGGCGCTGTTCTCGAAGCGGCTGCGGGCGCGGCCGATATTCTGGCTCATGCCATATTTCATCCGCTCGGAGACCTCGTCGACCCGCTGCTGGTGCGGGCGCAGCAGATCGGCGAGCGCCGGCATCACCCGCCGCTGCGTCTCCAGCCGTTCCTGCGCCGTCAGCAGGCCGCGCTGCACCGCCCGGGCCATGCGCGACTTCGTCTCGCCCAGCGAGACCAGCCATTCGGTCCGCACCGGCACCGCCATTTCGGCGGCGGCGGTCGGAGTGGGCGCGCGCAGATCGGCGGCGAAGTCGCTCAGGCTGGTGTCGGTTTCATGGCCGACCGCCGAGATGATCGGGATCGTGCAGGCCGCGACCGCGCGCACCACTTCCTCCTCGTTGAAGCTCCACAGATCCTCGACCGAGCCGCCGCCGCGGGCGACGATCACCAGATCGGGTCGCGCCACCGAGCCGCCCGGCTGTATTTCCGAGAAGCCGTTAATCGCGGCTGCGATCTGACGCGCCGCGCCCTCGCCCTGGACCAGCACCGGCCAGACGATCACATGGCTGGGAAAGCGGTCCGCCAGCCGGTGGAGGATATCGCGGATCACCGAGCCGGTCGGCGAGGTGACCACGCCGATCGTGCGCGGCAGGAAGGGAATGCGTTTCTTGCGGTCCTGGTCGAACAGGCCCTCGGCGAGCAGCTTGGCCTTGAGCTTCTCGAACAGCGCCATCAGTGCGCCCTCGCCCGCCAGCTCCATCCTGTCGATCACCACCTGATATTTGGAGCGGCCCGGATAGGTGGTGAGCTTGCCCGAGACCACGACCTCGATGCCGTCCTCCGGCCGGAACGGCAGCCGCCCGGCATTGCCCTTCCACATCACCCCGTCGATCACCGCCTTGTCGTCCTTCAGCGCGAGATAGACATGGCCCGAGGCGGCGCGCTTGAAGCCCGAGATTTCGCCGCGAATCCGGACATAGCCGAAGCGGTCCTCGACCACCCGCTTGAGCGCACCGGAGATTTCCGAAACGGTCAGCGGCGGGGCGTTGTCACCCTGCCCGCTCTCGGCTAGGAGCTTCGCGTCTAGTGAAAGGGAATCGTCCATGAATATCCTGTTGATCGGTTCGGGTGGCCGCGAACATGCCTTGGCGTGGAAGCTGGCGCAATCCCCTTCGCTCGAGAAACTCTATGCGACGCCGGGCAATCCCGGCATTGCCCAGCATGCCGAACTGGTCGAGCTCGACGTGACCGATCACGGGGAAGTGATCCTGTTCTGCGGTGACAAGGACATCGACCTGGTCGTCGTCGGCCCCGAAGCGCCTTTGGTCGACGGGCTGGCCGAGAGCCTGCGCATCGCCGAGATTTTCGTCTTCGGTCCCGACAAGGCGGCGGCGCAGCTGGAAGGCTCGAAGGGCTTTACCAAGGACCTTTGCGCCCGCGCCAATATCCCCACGGCCGGTTACGTCCGGGCGACCAGCGCCGAGGATGCGCTGGCGGCGCTCGATGGCTTTTCCATACCGGTGGTGATCAAGGCCGATGGTCTGGCCGCCGGCAAGGGCGTGATCATTGCCGAGACCCGCGCCGAAGCCGAGGCGGCGATCCGCGACATGTTCGACGGCAGCTTTGGCGAGGCCGGGGCCGAAGTGGTGATCGAGGAATTTCTGACCGGCGAGGAAGCGAGCTTCTTCGCGATCACCGACGGCGAAAATGTCGTGCCTTTCGGCACCGCCCAGGACCACAAGCGCGTCGGCGACGGCGATGTCGGGCCGAACACCGGCGGCATGGGAGCCTACAGCCCGGCGCCGGTGCTGACCGAGGCGCTGCAGCAGCGGGTGATGGACGAGATCATCCGCCCGACCGTCAAGACCATGGCCGCCGAGGGCACGCCCTATAGCGGGGTATTGTTCGCCGGGCTGATGCTGACCGAGAGCGGGCCGCAGCTGATCGAGTATAACGCCCGCTTCGGCGATCCCGAATGCCAGGTGCTGATGATGCGGCTCGAGGACGATCTCGCCAAGCTGATGATGCGCACCGCGCGCGGCGATCTCGCCCAGACCAGCGCCCCGGTCTTTGCCCCGGAAACCGCGCTGACCGTGGTGATGGCGGCGAAGGGCTATCCGGCGACCCCGGAAAAGGGCGGCCGGATCCGCAATCTGGCGCGGGCCGAGCGCGAGGGCGCGAAAATCTTCCATGCCGGTACCGCCGAGGTCGACGGATCTTTGGTAGCCAGCGGCGGGCGGGTGCTCAATGTCACCGCGCTGGGGGCGAATGCGACCGAGGCGCAGGCCAAGGCCTATGCGGCGGTCGACCAGATCGAGTTCGAGAGCGGCTTTTGCCGGCGCGATATCGGCTGGCGCGAGGTGGCGCGGGAAGCGGGGGAGTAGGGTCGCGCGAAGACACGAAGGCGCAAAGGGATTGTGCTTTCATTCCGCTCTGGCGACTTTGGGTCGTGGTGCGAGCCAGGCCCATATCGGGCGGCGAACCTGACAGTAAACGCCCTTTTTATGTTGTGTGAACTTTGCCGCGAAGCCGCAGATTTCCTGCGTTTTCGAGCGGTCAATCGGGCTCCGAGTGTAAACTTTCAACTCGGGCCGCAAACCCGCTCGAAATGAAGAAGCGGAAAGCCGCAAACGCTGTTATTCAAATTGTCAAAGAACTGGCTCTGCGGTTGTCGCGGGAGTGGCGGCGATAATATGCGATTGTGCCGGGTGTAGGACAGCGTTATTTTGCCTTCTCCCTTGAGGGAGAAGGATAGGAAGGCTTGTTCGCGAAACGAATTAAGCGGAGTTGGATGAGGGTGCTCCGCAGGTGCGTTGCCGGGCCATTACCGACAGTACACCCTCACCCAGCTACGACTAGGCAGCCAGCTGCAAATCCCGCACGAATTTCGCATATTCCACCTGCCGCCCCTGCTCGTCCGGAATGCGCAGCAGATAGGATGGATGCACCGTCACCAGCAACGCGCGGCCCTCCGGGCCCGACAGGATTTCGCCGCGGTGGCGGGAGATCCTGACCGCCTGGCCGGTCAGGCTGCGGGCGGCGGTGGCGCCGAGGGCGAGGATCAGGCGGGGGTTGACCAGGCGGATCTCCTGCTCGACCCACCAGCGGTAATAGGCGATCTCGCCGGCATTGGGCGTCTCGTGGATGCGGCGCTTGCCGCGCGTTGTGTATTTGAAGCGCTTGACGGCGTTGGTCAGGAAGGTCTGCTGCCGGTCGATCCCGGCCTGTGCGAGGGCGCGACCCAGCAGCTGGCCGGCGGGGCCGACGAAGGGCCTGCCCTCGCGGTCCTCCTGGTCGCCGGGTTGCTCGCCGATGATCATCAGCCCGGCCTGTTCGGGGCCGGCGCCGCGCACCAGCGTGGGGGAGAATTTTTCCATTGGCGCGTCGGTCTGGCGTTCCAGCATCCGGTAGAGCTGGTCGAGTGAAGCTGGCAGGGTTGCTGCAGCCTCATTCTCCGGCCGATCTTGGATCGGCAGGGTTTCGCTGGGCCGGGCCACCATCGCCGCGACCCGCGTTCCGGCCTGTTCGAGCAGCGCGGGGATCAGCTCCGCTTCCGGCAGGTTCTTCCAGTATTTCATCGGCATTTCCGACTTCATCGCATTGATCTTCACCCGCGCGGGATTGAAAATATGGGCATAATAGGTCCGCCATTCGGCCTCGACCACATCCTGCTGCGGCACATCCTGCTTGCAACCGCCGGGTCCCACCGCCAGCGCCTTGCCATCCCAGGCGATGCTGGCGCCGGGGGTGACGATCAGCCAGTCCATGCCGGTGAAGCGGTTGCGGAAGAAGGGGGCGACCGCGGCGGTGATATGATGGTCGGGCTCGAACCAGGCGACAAATTGCTCGCGCGCGCCGCTCTCGCCGATTTTGCGGAAGCGGACAAAGGCGTGCATCTTGTGGATATCGCGGCGGATCGCCTTGGCGTAGCCGTTGAGTTTTAGCACGTCCGGATCGGCGGGATTGCGGTGCAGGCCTGGGACCGACTGGGCGCGCCAGAGGGTGCGGTAGGCCAGATCGAAGCGGTCCGGGCTGCGGTGCAGCAGGGCGCTGTTGATCAGCGACAGCAGGTCTTTCGCAATGCGGACAGGGCGCGGGGGCTCGCCGGCATTGCCTTTCGGCAGGCTGGCGGGCGGAGACAGGTCGAGTTCGCCGCCGTCCGGGCGGCCCTCGACCAGCCAGCTTACGGACTCCGGCGCGATGCCGTGCTGCAGCAGCAACCGCGCCTCGGCGCGCCAGCCCTCGCGGTCGGTCTCTCCGGACAGGGTGATGCGATAGTGGCTGCGTCCGGGCTGGGTGGCGGGCTTCACGCGAAGGGCGCCTAGGCGGGAAACAGGCTGAGCTGTTCGGGCGGCGGCTTCAGCCGGTCGTAGAGGCTGAGCGAATCCAGCTGCTTGCCCGGGTGCCAGTCGAGCGCGGTGATGAACGGCAGGATCTTGCGGACCGACTGGCAGATGCGTTCGAGATCGGCCAGCCGCAGGCCGGAAAAGCGGCGCGCCTGCAGGATCTTGCCGACGCCCTTGCCGCCGAGGCCGGGGATGCGGAGGAGCGTCTCTTTATCGGCGCGGTTGATATCGACCGGGAAGCGGGCCCGGTTCTGCAGCGCCCAGGCCAGTTTCGGATCGATGGTCAGGTCGAGCTGGCCGGCTGCGCCGCCCTGCATGATCTCCGCCACCGAGAAACCGTAGAAGCGTAGCAGCCAGTCGGCCTGGTAGAGGCGATGCTCGCGCATCAGCGGCGGCGCCTGCGGCGGCAGGTTGCTGCTGGCGTCGGGGATCGGGCTGAAGGCGGAATAATAGACGCGCTTGAGGCCGTAGCTGCCGTAGAGGCCGTTGCTGGTGGTCAGGATTTTCGCGTCGTCGGAGGCGTCGGCGCCGATGATCATCTGGGTGCTGTGGCCGCCGGGTGCGAACAGAGGCGCCTTGCGGGAGGTCTTGCGCTCCGCCTTCGCCTCGCGCACCTGCCTGCCGAGATTGTCCATGGTCTTGCGGATCAGCTTGCCGTCCTTTTCGGGGGCCAGCCGGCTGATCGACTCGTCGTCGGGCAGTTCGATATTGATCGACAGCCGGTCGGCGTAGAGCCCGGCGCGTTTCAGCAGCTCGGGATCGGCCTCGGGGATGGTCTTGAGGTGGATATAGCCGCCGAAGCGGTGGACGGCCCGCAGCCGGCGGGCGACCTCGACCAGCTGTTCCATCGTGTAGTCGGGGCTGCGGATGATGCCGGAGGAGAGGAACAGCCCCTCGATATAGTTGCGCTTGTAGAAATCGAGCGTCAGGTCGACGATCTCCTGCACAGTGAACGCCGCCCGGCGGACATTGCTCGACGAGCGGTTGATGCAATAGAGGCAGTCGAACATGCAGTAATTGGTCATCAGGATCTTGAGCAGCGAGATGCAGCGGCCGTCGGGGGCGTAGCTGTGGCAGATGCCCATGCCGCCGGTCGAGCCGATGCCGCCGGATTTGGCCGAGTTGCGCTTGACCGAACCGCTCGAGGCGCAGGACGCGTCATATTTGGCAGCGTCGGCGAGAATCGCCAGTTTTTCGGAGCGGTCGAGTTTGGACATGGGACCTTGCTAGGTCATGTTCCTGTTTTGTTCAACAGGATAATCAGCCTCTTTGGCAGCGTGCGTTGACGGATTAGGGACAGCCATGCCTCCGCCCTCGCCTGTCTTGAACCTGTCATGCGCCGGTCACGCCTGCGTCACCGCACTAGCCTAAATCGGGCGGAATCCACCAGGCAACCGGAGAGATGTCATGAGCGTGCACGCGGGTTCCGTCAAACAGTCGACGATATTGAACGAGGCGATCCTGCCCAATCGCGGCAGCAAGGCGGGGCTGCTCGAGCGCGCCTTTGCGCTGATGTTTCGCGGGCTGGTCTATCCGCAGATCTGGGAGGACCCGGTCGCCGATATGGAAGCGCTCGATATCGGGCCCGGCCATCATGTCGTGACCATCGCGAGCGGCGGCTGCAATGCGCTCTCCTATCTGCGCGCCGATCCGGCGATGATCACGGCGGTCGATCTCAATGCGGCGCATATCGCGCTCAACCGGCTGAAGTCGGTGGCGGCGCAGCAATTGGGCAGTCATGACGATTTCTTCCGCTTTTTCGGGGAGGCCAATCACAAGGACAATCTGGCGCTCTATCGCGAGCGGCTGCGACCGCATCTTGACGAGACCAGTCGCAAATATTGGGACGGCCGCGACCATTTCGGCCGGCGGCGGATCAACGGCTTTGCCACCGGCTTCTATCGCAAGGGCGTGCTCGGCAATTTCATCGGGCTGGTGCATCTGCTGGCGCGGCTCGGCGGCGTGCGGCCTTCGCTGCTGATGACGGCGCGGACGCGCGAGGAGCAGGCCGAACTGTTCGACCGGCATATCGGGCCGCTGTTCCGGACCGGGCTGATGCGGTTTCTCTGCTCAAACCCGATGGCGCTGTTCGGGCTCGGTATCCCGCCAGCGCAATATCGCGCGCTGGCCGGCGACCGCCATATGGCCGATGTGCTCTGCGAGCGGACCCGCAAGCTGGCCTGCGACTTTGCTCTGGCCGACAATTATTTCGCGCAGCAGGCCTTTGGCCGCGCCTACCGGAGCGCGGAGCCGGGATCGGTGCCGCCCTATCTGGAAGCGGCGAGCTTTGGCTGGCTGGGCGAGCGCAGCCAGCGGCTGGATATCAGGCAGCAGAATTTCATCGGCCTTCTGGCCGGGCAGGATGCGGCGTCGCTGGACCGCTATGTGCTGCTCGACGCGCAGGACTGGATGACCGACCAGCAGCTCGACCGGCTGTGGGGCGAGATTGGCCGGACCGCCAGGCCCGGCGCGCGGGTCTTGTTCCGGACCGCAGCGGAGGAAACGCTGCTGCCCGGGCGGGTGGCGGGCGAGCTGCTCTCGGCATGGCACTATGATGCGGACCTGTCGCAGACGCTGACCCGCAAGGACCGGTCGGCGATCTACGGGGCGATGCATCTGTACCGGCTGCGATGAGCCTGATGGACGATATTTTGCGCAAGCGCGCCAGTGACCGCCACGCCGAGCTGATGGACCGCGTCTATCGCAGCCAGAGCGGTATCTATGACCTGAGCCGCAAATATTATCTGCTCGGTCGCGACCAGCTGATCGAGGCGCTGGACCCGCCGGCCGGCGGGCGG
>CAXIBD010000102.1:0-9110 GCA_964022135.1 uncultured Sphingomonadales bacterium
GCAGCACGCCGGCCAGGATCACCGACCCGGCGGTCGGCGCCTGCACGTGGGCATCCGGCAGCCAGGTATGGACCGGCCACATCGGCATCTTCACCGCGAAACTGGCGAAAAAGGCCAGCCACAGCCAGGTCTGCGCCTCGGGCGGGAAGTCGTAGTTGAGCAGCGTCGGGATATCGCTGGTGCCGGCATCCTGCACCATCCACAGCATCGCGATCAGCATCACCACCGAGCCGAGCAGGGTGTAGAGGAAGAATTTGTAGCTGGCATAGATCCGGTTCGCTCCGCCCCAGATACCGATGATCAGGTACATCGGGATCAGGCCGGCCTCGAACAGGATGTAGAACAGGAAGATATCCTGCGCCGCAAACACGCCGATCATCAGCACTTCCATGAACAGGAAGGCCGCCATATATTCGCCAACCCGCGTCTGGATCGCTTCCCAGCTCGCGCCGATACATATCGGCATCAGGAAGACGGTCAGCATGATCAGCATCATCGATATGCCATCGATGCCCAGCGCCCAGGCGAAATTGCCGAACAGGTCGGCCCGCTCGACATATTGCCATTGCGGCCCGCCGATATCGTAATTGGCCCAAAGGACAACGCCGAGCACGAACAGCAGCAGCGTGGTCGCCAGCGCCAGCCAGCGCGCCGCCTGCGCGTTGAGAAACAGGCAGATGATCGCGGCCAGCATCGGCAGTCCCATCATCAGCGACAGGATCGGAAAATCTAGCTGGTTCATGCGCCGGCTCCCTGCACGATAATCCAGGTCGCGGCGGCGGCAAGGCCGAGCAGCATGACCAGCGCATAGGTATAGAGATAGCCGCTCTGGAAGCGTTTCATCACGCCGGAGCCGCTGGCAATCACCGAGGCGATGCCGTTGGGACCGAAGCGGTCGATCGTGCCCTCGTCACCGGTCTTCCAGAACAGCCGGCCCAGCCAGAAGGCGGGACGGATGAAGATCAGGTTGTAGAGCTCGTCGAAATACCATTTGTTGAAGAAGAACTGGTAAAGCGGGCTGAACGTCGCCGCCAGACGCGCCGGACGGTCCTTGCCGAAGAAATACATGAAGATCGCGGTGCCAAGACCGGTCAGCATCGCCACCGTCGACGACAGCTTGACCCATAGGGGCACCTCGTGGATCGCGTGCATCAGATGCTCGTCAAAGGCCAGGCTGCCGGCCCAGAAGGCTGCGCCGTCGGCGGCTTCGACGAACTTGTCGTGGAACAGGAAGCCGGCAAACACGGCGCCGGTCGCCAGCACGAGCAGCGGGATCAGCATGGTCAGCGGGCTTTCGTGCGGATGATAGCCGCCGGTTGGATCGGCACCGGCCTGTTCCGGCGTCTTGTGGACGCTGTGCTGGATATGCTCGGACTGGATCCAGCGCGGAGTGCCCCAGAAGGTCAGGAACATCAGCCGCCAGCTGTAGAAGCTGGTGAGCAGCGCCGCGAGCACGCCGATGAAGAAGGCGAACTGGCCGACCTCGGTGCCGCTGGCAAAGGCGACCTCGATGATCGCGTCCTTGGAATAGAAACCGGCAAAACCGCCAAGACCGATGATACCGACGCCGGTGATCGCGAGCGTCCCGGCCATCATCGCCCAGAAGGTCAGCGGGATGTGTTTCCTGAGGCCGCCATAATAGCGCATGTCCTGCTCGTGATGCATCGCATGGATCACCGAACCGGCACCGAGGAACAACAGCGCCTTGAAGAAAGCGTGAGTGAACAGGTGGAACATCGCCGCGCTATAGGCACCGACACCGGCGGCAAAGAACATGTAGCCGAGCTGCGAACAGGTCGAATAGGCAATCACCCGCTTGATATCATGCTGGACCAGTCCAACCGTTGCGGCGAAGATCGCGGTCGATGCACCGACGATGGTCACCACCGTCAGGGCAACCGGGCTGGTCTCGAACATCGGCGACAGCCGGCAGACCATGAACACGCCCGCGGTCACCATCGTCGCGGCGTGGATCAGCGCCGACACCGGGGTCGGGCCTTCCATCGCGTCGGGCAGCCAGGTGTGCAGGCCAAGCTGCGCCGACTTGCCCATCGCGCCGATGAACAGCAGCAGGCAGAGTATGGTCATCGTGTCGAGCCGCATCCCGGCAAAGGTGATGCTGGAACCGGCCATCGCTGGCGCGGCTTCGAGAATTTCGGGGATCGACACCGTTCCGAACACCAGGAAGGTGCCGAAGATGCCGAGCATGAAACCGAGATCGCCAACGCGGTTGACGACAAAGGCCTTGATCGCGGCGGCATTGGCGCTCGGCTTCTTGAACCAGAAACCGATCAGCAGATAGGAGGCCAGGCCGACGCCTTCCCAGCCGAAGAACATCTGCACCAGATTGTTCGCGGTCACCAGCATCAGCATGGCAAAGGTGAACAGGGACAGATAGGCGAAGAAGCGCGGCTGGTCCGGATCTTCATCCATATAGCCCCAGCTGTACAGATGGACGAGTGCGGACACCGTGGTCACCACCACCAGCATCACGGCGGTCAGCGCATCGACGCGCAGCGCCCAGTCAAAGGTGAGATCACCCGAGACGATCCAGGTCAGGACTGGCACGACTTCGGCGCTGCTGGTCCCGTTGAGAAAGCCGATAAACACCGGCCAGCTCAGCGCACAGGCGGCAAACAGCGCGCCGGTGGTAATGATCTTGGCCGGCAGATTGCCGATCATGCGATTGCCGAAACCGGCAACAATGGCTGCCAGCAAGGGCAGGAAAACGATAAGCTGAATCGTCAAGTTCCTAGCCCTTCATCCGGTTGACATCATCGACGGCAATGGTGCCGCGCTGACGGAAATAGATCACGAGAATGGCCAGCCCGATGGCGGCCTCGCCGGCGGCCACGGTCAGGATGAACATGGCGAACACCTGCCCGGTCATGTCGCCGAGAAAGGCGCTGAACGCGACAAAATTCAGGTTCACCGCCAGCAGGATCAGTTCGATCGCCATCAGGATGATGATGATATTCTTCCGGTTCAGGAAAATGCCGAGCATGCCCATCACGAACAGGATCGAGCTGACCACCAGATAATGTTCAATGCCGATCATAGTTCAACCCCCTTGCCGACTTCCGGCTGCGTGTTGCGTGTCGAATCCTCGGGCCGGCGGGCGACCTGGTCGGCGATATTCTGTCGGCGGACACCGCCGCGGGCGCGGTGCGTCAGCACGATTGCGCCAACCATGGCGACCAGCAGGATCATGCCCGCGGCCTCGAACAAGAAGACATATTTGGTGTAGAGCAAGGCCCCGAGCTGCTCGATATTGGACGGCGCCCCGGCCGGTGGTCCGACCGCGGCGGTTGCCTCGCCCATGCCCGAAGACTGCCAGGCCCCGACGCCGAAGATGATCTCGACCACCAGCACCAGCGCCAGCAGCAGACCGAGCGGCAGATTCTTCATGAAACCGGCCCGAAGCTCGGCAAAATCGATGTCGAGCATCATCACGACGAACAGGAACAGGACCGCGACTGCACCGACATAGACGATCACCAGCAACGCCGCGATAAATTCGGCGCCGACCAGGACCATCAGGCCCGCCGCGTTGAAAAACGCCAGGATCAGCCACAGCACGCTGTGCACGGGGTTGCGCGCAAAGATGCAGAACGCACCGCTGGCCAGCACGATGGCGGCAAAAAGATAGAAAGCGAAGATTTGCATATTATTCTGTCTTAGCCCCTGTCCGCATGTCGCGTTCGTCTCGAGCGAAGTCGAGAGACGCTTGCGAACTTTCCCTGTGTCTCGACTTCGCTCGACACGAACGGAGTCGGGTTTCTGATTTCAGTTCGCACGCCCATTACCGATAGGGCGCATCGGCGGCAAGGTTTGCCGCGATTGCCCGCTCCCATTTGTCGCCATTTTCGAGCAGCTTCGACTTGTCGTAGATCAGCTCCTCGCGCGTCTCGGTCGAATATTCGAAATTCGGTCCCTCGACGATCGCATCGACCGGGCAGGCTTCCTGGCAGAAACCGCAATAGATGCACTTGGTCATGTCGATGTCATAGCGCGTGGTGCGGCGCGAACCGTCCTCGCGCGGTTCCGCCTCGATCGTGATCGCCAGCGCCGGGCAGACCGCCTCGCACAGCTTGCAGGCGATGCAGCGTTCCTCGCCATTGGGATAGCGGCGCAGCGCATGCTCGCCCCGGAACCGCGGCGAAATCGGGTTCTTCTCGTAGGGATAGTTGATCGTCTTCTTCGCCTTGAAGAAATATTTCAGCGTCAACCAGTGCGCGCCGATAAATTCGAACAGGGTGAAGGCCTTGATGGTTTGTGCGATACTCATGCAGCGTACCTTGTTAGCATTAGAAAGCCGCTGACCAGGAACACCCAGAACAGCGAGACCGGCAGGAATATCTTCCAGCCCAGGCGCATCAGCTGGTCATAGCGGTAGCGCGGAACCGTCGCCTTGACCCAGCTGAAGATGAAGAAGAAGAAGAATATCTTGGCGAACAGCCAGATGATGCCCGGCACCATGTACAGCGGTGCCCAGTCGATCGGCGGCAGCCAGCCACCCCAGAACAGGATCGCGTTGAGCGTGCACATCAGGATGACATTGGCATATTCGCCGAGCCAGAACAGCGCAAAGGCCATCGACGAATATTCGGTCTGGTAACCGGCGACCAGTTCGCTTTCGGCCTCGGTCAGATCGAACGGGGTGCGCGCGGTTTCGGCGAGCGAGGAAATCAGGAACATCACCGCCATCGGGAAAAGCAGCGGATTGATGCCATAGGCGTTGATCCCGAGCAGATGGGATTTCTGGCCGATGATGATATCCTGCAGGTTGAAGCTGCCGGCGAACAGCACCACCGAAATGATGATGAAGCCGATAGACACTTCGTAGGAAATCATCTGCGCCGCGGCGCGCATCGCCGAGAAGAAGGGATATTTGGAGTTGCTGGCCCAGCCGGCGATGACGACGCCGTAGACGCCGAGCGAGCTGACCGCGAGAATGTAGAGCAGGCCGATATTGATATTGGCCAGCACCATATTCTCGCCGAACGGGATCACCGCCCAGGCGAGCAAGGCCACGGAGAAAGTGATGATCGGCGCGAGCAGGAACAGGCCCTTGTTGGCGCCCGACGGGATGATCGTTTCCTGCAGGAATACCTTCAGGCCATCGGCAAAGCTCTGCAACAGGCCGAACGGACCGACCACATTTGGCCCCCGGCGCAATGCCATGGCTGCCCAGATCTTGCGGTCGGCATAGATGATCATTGCCACCGCGAGCATCAGCGGAAAGGCGATCAGCAGCACCAGCGCCAGCGTGCCGACGAACCAGCCGGCTTCATAGCCGAGCACGGATTGGAGATAGGCGGTCATGCGCGTCCTCCGCTATCGTCATCCTGAACTTGTTTCAGGATCCCGTGACTATAGAACGCGTCCGACCGAGGGAGGTCCTGAAACAAGTTCAGGATGACGGGTTTTTCTGAACAGCTCATTCCGCCGCCTCCATCATCTCGTCATCGGCATGCAACAATTCCGCGGAACAGCGCTGCATCGTCGCGCTGGCGCGGGCGATGCTGTTGGTCAGGTAGAAATCCTTGATCGGGTGCACGCCCGGCCCCTTTGGCGCCGAGGGCAGACCGGAGGGCGGGTTCCACGCGAAGGACACCAGGCCGGTTTCCGCCAGTTCGGGGTGGTCCAGCGACATTTTCATGCGCAATTCCTCGAAACTGTCGAACGGCAGCGTCTTGCCGAGCACGTCGGACAGCGCCCGCAATATGCTCCAGTCCTCGCGCGCATCGCCCGGCGCAAAGATCGCCTTGTTGGAACGCTGCACGCGACCTTCGAGATTGACATAGGTCCCGTTTTTCTCGGTATAGGCGGCGCCCGGCAGGATCACGTCCGCCGCATGGGCACCGGCATCGCCATGATGGCCGATAAATACCTTGAGGCTGTCGCTGAACAGTCCGTAATCCATCTCGTCCGCGCCCAGCGCGAACAGCAATTTCGGTTTTTCTTCCGCGATCGCCTTGATGCCGCCGTCAAAGGCATAGCCGAGCATCAGCCCGCCGGTGCGCGAGGCACCGATATGCAGGACATTGAAGCCGTTCCAGCCATCCCGGATCAGCTTGAACTTGCTCGCCAGCTTGAGCGCCGCGCCATGCGCGCCGCCGATGCTGAGCGCGCCGCCGCCGAGAATGATCGTCGGCCGTTCGGCGCCCTTCAGCGCTTCCGCCAGCGCCTTCGGCAGCTTTGCCAGCAGGCCCATATCGTCACCCAGCCATTCGACCGGATAGGTCTGGTCCGCTTCCGGTCCGATACCGAAGACCTTGGCATGGTTCTGGCGCACTGCCTTGCGAATCCGCGTGTTGACCAGCGACGCTTCCCAGCGCGGGTTGGTCGAGACCAGCAGGATCACATCCGCTTCCTCAATGCCGGCGATGGTGCTGTTGAAATTCACCGCAGCGAGACTGGACACATCGTAGGAAAGCCCGGTTTGACGGCCTTCCAGCATCTCGGAACCCATCGATTTCAGCAGCTTTTTCGCCGCATACATGGTTTCGCAATCCACCAGATCGCCGGCAATTGCGGCCACAGAGCTGCCAGCGTTGACGTCGGCAATCGCCTGAAACGCCTCGTTCCAGGTCGCTTCTTCCAGCTTGCCGTTCTTGCGCACATAGGGCTTGTCCAGACGGCGCTTCATCAGGCCGTCGATCGCGTGCCGGGTCTTGTCGGTTGCCCATTCCTCGTTCACATCGTCATTGACCCGCGGCAGCGCGCGCAGCACTTCGCGGCCGCGGCTGTCGATCCTGATATTGGTGCCGACCGCGTCCATCACGTCGATGCCGAGCGTCTTGGTCAGCTCCCAGGGCCGCGCCTCGAATGCATAGGGCTTGCTGGTCAGCGCGCCGACCGGGCAGAGATCGACGACATTGCCGCTCAGTTCGCTGTGCACCGCGCCTTCGAGATAGGAGGTGATCTCCATCCCCTCGCCGCGGCCAATCGCGCCAATTTCCTCGACACCGGCGACTTCCTCGGCAAAGCGCACGCAGCGCGTGCAGTGGATGCAGCGGGTCATCGCCGTCTTGACGATCGGCCCCATATATTTCTCGGTGACCGCACGCTTGTTCTCTTCGTAGCGCGAACTTCCCTTGCCATAGACCATCGCCTGGTCCTGCAGGTCGCATTCGCCGCCCTGGTCGCAGATCGGGCAGTCGAGCGGATGGTTGATCAGCAGAAATTCCATGACGCCCTCGCGCGCCTTCTTGACCATTTCGCTGTCGGTGCGAATTTCCTGGCCGTCGGCAGCCGGCAGCGCGCAGCTGGCCTGCGGCTTCGGCGGACCCGGCTTGACCTCGACCAGACACATCCGGCAATTGCCGGCGATGCTCAGTCGCTCATGGTAGCAGAAGCGCGGGATTTCCTTGCCGGCAAGCTCGGCAGCCTGCAGCACGGTCGCGCCCTGCGGCACTTCGATTTCGATGCCATCTACGGTGACTTTAGGCATGGATTGACTCCGAACAAATTTCATCATGCTGAGATGAGAGAGGCAAGAATATCATTCCGCCGCCTCCATCATTTGCGCATGCTGGTTCACCGCCCTGTACAGGCCGAATGCCAGCATTGCGCGCAGCGAGGTCTTGTCAAAGGCTATTTCCGCGCCGTCGCGGATGCAGGGACCGAGCAGCGGCACGATCGCGCTGATCGCCTCTCCTTCCGCATCCGTATCCGGAACCGTGTTGATCAGCGTAAGGATTTTTTCGCCCCCGGACTGGACAACGCACCGGCCGAACAATTCTTCGGCGTTGCGCGGCTTCATGATGTCCTGCTGCCAGTCCAGATCGGTCAGCGACGCCAGCGATATGACGTCATCCTCGCCATATTTCCGCAGCAGAAAAAACTCGGCAAAGGCGCCGACCGCCGGGCCCGTCGAAAATCCGTATCGGATATTCTTGGCGATATAGCAGGGGTCATCGTAATCCACTTTTTTGTAGATATAGTTGAGCGACTTGGTCTGCTCATCGCTCAGATATTTGTAATCCAGCGTTTCCGTTGCCCTGAACCGGTTGTTTTCGGCCTTGCACCGGCCAATCGCGTTGATCCCGGCGCGGGCGGACTGCTGCACCATGGGATCGTGAAAGCCGGTCATGCCTTCCCGGCTCCGGTCGATGCGCGAACCGATTTCAGGCTGGGCAAGCGCGGTTCCCGATATCGTTGCAGCCGCAATCACGGCGCACAGAAAGAGCCTGCTTGTCGTGATCATTTCGCCGTCTCCATCATTTCCCGGCGTTGCGAAACGGCCCGGTAAAGGCTGAACGCCAGAATCGAACGCAG
This sequence comes from uncultured Sphingomonadales bacterium, assembly GCA_964022135.1. Classification (GTDB taxonomy): domain Bacteria; phylum Pseudomonadota; class Alphaproteobacteria; order Sphingomonadales; family Sphingomonadaceae; genus Parasphingorhabdus. Next base: position 8,284 of record CAXIBD010000102.1, read on the forward strand.
CGAGGTCTTGTCGAAAGAGGCTTCCTGGCCATCGGCCAGACATGGACCCAGCGAAGGCACTATCGCTTGGATCGATTCACGTTCGGAATCCGTATCCGGTATCGTGTTTACCAGATTGAAAACCTGGGCACGATCGGCTCGCACGACACATTGCCCGAACATTTCGTTGCCGTTGCGTGCCTTCATCAGGCCTGATTGCCAGTCGGTCTGGGTCATTCCGTCGAGCGACATCATGTCATCCGAGTCATATTTGCGGATCAGGAAATATTCTGCCAGTCCGCCGATCACCGGTACGGACGGTACATCCGTCTCTACTTGCTTCGTCAGATTGCAGCTGGAGTCATAAAAAAATCTCTTGAAGAACCGGTCCAGAGACTTCGCCTGTTCACCGCTCATGAAGTCGTGGGAAAGCGTCTTCATCGCCTGCACCGGCCGCTTCTCCGCCATGCAAAGCGACACGACGTTGATGCCGGCCCGTTCGGAATTCTGAAAGAACAGATCGTCGAAATCGGTCATCCGCTTCTTGTTGTGGTCAGCTTGCGCGCCGATTGCAGACTGGGCCGTCGCCACGCCCGGCAGCACCGCCAGGCTGGCGATCGCCGCCGTCGCTATATGGACCAGAAATCTCATTCTGCTGCCTCCAGCACATCGTCACCATGATGCGCGCGAATCCGCCGCTCCATCTCTGGCCGGAAATGCTTGATCAGCCCCTGGATCGGCCAGGCCGCCGCATCGCCGAGCGCGCAGATGGTATGCCCCTCGACCTGCTTGGTCACTTCGTACAGCGTATCGATATCCTCGATATCGGCATCGCCGTCGCGCATCTT
>CAXIBD010000103.1:0-8809 GCA_964022135.1 uncultured Sphingomonadales bacterium
ATCAAGCAGGGCGAAACCCTGCTGGTGCTGGGCGCTTCCGGCGGTGTCGGCATTGCCGCGGTCGAGCTGGGCAAGGCTTTCGGCGCCCGCGTCGTTGCAGCGGTGTCGTCCGAAGAAAAGGCCGAATTCGCGAAACAGGCGGGAGCCGACGAAACCGTGGTCTATGGCCGCGCGCCGTTTGACAAGGATCAGTCGAAGGCGCTGGCCGCGCAGTTCAAGGCGGCGGTCGGACCCAATGGCGCGGATGTCATCTATGATGCGGTCGGCGGCGACTACAGCGAACCGGCGGTGCGCTCGATCGCCTGGGAAGGCCGCTTCCTGGTGGTCGGCTTTCCGGCCGGCATTGCGAAATTGCCGCTCAATCTCACCCTGCTCAAATCCTGCGACGTCTGCGGCGTGTTCTGGGGCGCCTATGCGGCGCGCGACCCGAAGGGCAATCGCGCGCATATCAACCGCCTGTTCAAGCTTTGGGAACAGGGGCATATCCAGCCGCGCGTCTCGGAAGTGTTCCCCTTTGCCGACGCCGGCAAGGCGATCCAGAAAATGGCGGATCGCGGCGCGATCGGGAAACTGGTGGTGAAGGTCGCCGATTGATTGCCCCGCGCCACTTGCGGGAACCGGCGATGATGCCTATTTTTATAACAACTCAGTTCAAGGGAAGCTCATGACAGATTTTAAGGATCGCGAAAACGCGTTTGAGGCGAAGTTTGCGCGCGACGAGGAAATGCAGTTCCGGGTTACCGCGCGGCGGAACCGCCTGCTCGGTCAGTGGGCCGCAGAAAAAATGGGCCTGACATCGGAAGAAACCGATGCCTATGCCAAGGAAGTCGTCGCCGCCGATTTCGAGGAAGCGGGCGATGAGGATGTCATCCGCAAGCTGCTCGGTGACCTGACCTCGGCTGGCGTCGAGATGGACGATGCGGGCATCCGCACCGCCCTGGCCGAAAAAATGATCGAAGCCCGTCGCCAGTTTATCGAAGAGGCCACCTGAGCGCGATGCCCATGGCAAGCGCAGATATCGAGGCGATGATATTGGCAGCCTTTCCCGACGCGTCGGTGGAGATTACCGATCTCGCCGGAGATGGCGATCATTATGCCGCGAAGGTGACCTCCGCGGCGTTCGCGGGCATGAACCGGGTGAAGCAGCATCAGGCGGTTTACGCCGCGCTCAAGGGGAAAATGGGTGGGGAGCTGCACGCGCTGCAACTCACCACGGCAATTCCCGACTAGGAGAATGAAGATGACCGACGTAAACGAAAAAATCAAAACGGTAGTGAACAGCCATGACGTGGTATTGTTCATGAAAGGCACGCCGCTGTTCCCGCAGTGCGGATTTTCCAGCCGCGCGGTTGCGATACTGGAGCATCTCGGGGTCGCCTTTGACTCGTTCGATGTCTTGCAGGACATGGAAGTCCGCCAGGGCATCAAGGATTTTTCCGACTGGCCGACCATTCCCCAGCTCTATGTCAAAGGCGAGTTCGTCGGCGGCAGCGACATCATGATGGAAATGTATGAAGCGGGCGAGCTTGGCGAACTGATGGCCGAGAAGAAGGTTGCTCCCGCGCAGGCCTGAACGCCTGCCGGCCGTACCGGTTTCGGTCCAGAAATAAAAAACGGCTCGGTCTAGGAGGACCGGGCCGTTTTTATTTGGGGTAAGCTCGGGTAAGCTTTGTCGAATTGGTAATGAGAGGGGACAACAGAGACCAGTCGATCGTCCCCCTCATTCATTCCTCCTGAAAGGAGGATTTGGGTGTGAAACAATGGTTGTGCCTATAGCATTGCATTGGTTGTGCCAGTTTTCGTAAAACTCTATTTTCCAGTGATTTGGATGGTTTACGCGCGGTTAGGAATTGCCGAGCTGTAAGATATTTCGACAGGCGCCCACTTTTCGACAAACGGTCTCAGATCATCCACCAACGACATCGGCGGCCAAATTCGGTGTTTACATCCGTGGTCGATGAAACTACACATGTAGTCATAGACGATTCTCGAGGAAGGGGCCGAATACCGTGACCGAACGCATTAGCGATGCCGAGCATGCCGTCATGGAGGTTCTCTGGAAACGCGCTCCCCTGACCGCCACGGAAGTGGCTGATCAGGTGACCGACGAGAAGGACTGGTCGCTGCAGACCGTCAAGACCCTGTTGTCCCGGCTCGCCGCAAAGGCGGTTGTCGGTACCGAACGCGATGGTCGTCGTTTTCTCTATTCTCCGCTGGTCGAACGAGATGCCTATCTGACCGGCGTATCACGAAATTTTGTGGACCGGCTTTTCGGGGGAAAAGTCATGCCATTGGTTGCCCATCTGGCCGAGGCCGATGAACTGAGCGCCGACGACATCCGCGAAATCGAGGAGCTTTTGAGGGAGTTGAAAAAATGACTGGAGAACTGAACCAGTGGATCTGGGATACCATGGTCTCGATGACACTGCTGCTGTTGCTGGTGCTGGCGATCCGCAAGCCGGTGGGCCATTTTTTCGGCGCCCGCATCGCCTATCTGCTCTGGATATTGCCGGTGGCGCGCCTGTTCATGCCGACGCTGACGCTCGAGGCGCCGGTCGAGGTCGAGCCGGTGGCGACCTTCGTTACCACTGCCATGGGTTCCGACCTCGCTGCCGCCGTTCCGGCCCAGAGCAGCACATTCGGCGCACTGGCCTCGCTCGACTGGATGATGATTGCGCTGATCCTCTGGCTTGGCGGCGCGGGCCTGCTGTTCATCAGCAAGCTGGCCGCCTATCTGCAATTCCGGGAAGATATCGTCGCCGACGGCCGTCTGATCAGCCGCCACGGCAATATCAAGATCCTCGAAACCGCCGCGGTCAGCGGACCGCTGGCCTTTGGCCTGTTCGACAAATATATTGCCGTTCCGACCAATTTCTTCCGAGACTATGCGCCCCGGGAACGGAAGCTGGCGCTGGAACATGAAATCGCCCATCACGAATCCGGCGATCTGGTGGCCAATTTCGTCGGTCTGTCGATCCTGTCGCTGCACTGGTTCAACCCGGTCGCCTGGTTCGCCTGGATCGCGTTCCGGCAGGATCAGGAGACCGCCTGCGATGCACGGGTACTCGCCAAAAGCGGGCGCGATGTCCGCGCCGTCTATGGCCGGACGATCGCCAAGTCGGCATCCGGCCACCGGCTCGGCCTGGCCAGTCCGCTGAACCAGAAGGACAAGATCAAGGGGCGGCTGAAAATGCTCGGCCAATCGGAAAAGTCGCCCTTCCGCTCTCGGCTGGGAGCCGGGCTGGTCGCGGTCGGCACCGTCATTGCCCTGCCGCTGACCGCCACGGTGACCTATGCGGAAGCGGTGGATCCCGTGGACCTGTCGGCGACGGACGCCCCGCTGGCACCCGCAGCGCCATCCGCTTCTGCTGCGCCATCGGCCGTTTCGGCGCCCGCGGCACCATCGGCACCGTCCGCGCCTGCGACCGTGGGAGACGTTACCAATATCACCATGCTCAACGGCCGCAAACATTATGATCCGGCGCAAGACCATGTCCACAAGATCAAGCATAATGGCCGCACCATCATCTTGCGGACCGACAAGGATCTGAGCGAAAAGGAAATTCGCGAAATGGTCCAGGAAGCCGAGCAGTCACGGCTGGAGGCCGACCAGGCGCTGCGCGAAAGCGGATGGGACAGCAAAGAGATGCGCTCGACGATGAGCGAAATTGACCGGGAACTGGCCGAGGCCAAGCGGGAAATGGAGCAAGAGCTGAGAGAGGCCCAGCAGGAAATGCGCGAGGCCCAGCGGGAGGCTGCGCGCGAAGCCCGGGAAGCCCAGCGCGAAGCCAGGCAAGCCGCACGGGAAGCACGCGAGGAAGCCCGGACCGAAGCCGGCATATCCTCTATTTCCTTTGTCACCAGCAGCAAGGTCAGCGGACCCGACTGCAAGGCGATGAACAAGCAGATCGCCATGGGTGGAAAAAATGGTCTCACCGGCCAGGCTTGGGCCGTGGTGGCCGGTTGCGGCGGATTTGAAGTCAAGATCGACAAGGCGGCCATGCTCAAGGCAACATTATCGGGTCTGGAAAAAGGCCGCGCGGAAGCCGCCAAATGCACGGAGAGCAAAGCCAATCGCGCCCAGAAGCTCAAGGATTTTGATCGCAGCATCGAAAAAGTGAAGGCGCAGCTGTCGATGACCTGAGTCGGCAAACCCAGTTCAAAAAGTGACCGGGCGGTTCGTTTTGTCGGATCGCCCTTTTTCATGGTTGTTTTATGGTCGGGATATGCCACATCATGACCATGGACTTTGACCCTTCGAAATATCCGACCGGCCTGTGCGAGCAGATGGAACCGCTGGTGGCGCGCGTGCTCGCGGGCAACCCCAGCCCCTATACCTATACCGGGACCCAGACCTATATCGTCGGCAACAAGTCGGACCGGGCGGTGATTGACCCGGGTCCGGCGATCGATGCGCATATCGAGGCGATCCTGGCGGCGGTCGGCGATGCGCGGATCAGCGCGATCATGTGCACCCATACGCATCGGGACCACAGCCCCGCTGCGGCACCGCTGGCGGCGCGGACCGGCGCGCCGATCATCGGTTGCGCGCCGCTGGTGCTTGCAGACGACGGCCCGCGCGCCGACGAGAGCTTTGACAAGCATTACCAGCCCGACCGGGTGCTCGCCGACGGCGAGACGGTGTCCGGCGACGGCTGGACCATCGAGGCGGTGGCGACGCCGGGCCATACGTCCAATCATCTCTGCCTGTCGGTGCGGGAATCGGGAGCGCTGTTTACCGGCGACCATGTCATGGCCTGGTCGACCAGCGTGATCGTTCCGCCGGACGGCAATATGGCCGACTATATGGCCAGCCTGCAGAAAATCTACGAACGCGACGACAAGGTCTATTATCCGGCCCATGGCAAGAAGGTGACCAACCCCCGCCAGCTGGTCCGCGGCATGATGGGGCACCGCAAGCAGCGCGAGCGGCAGATATTGAAGCTGCTGCAAAGCGGGCCTGCCGCCATCGTCGACATGGTGCCGCAAATGTACAAGGGGCTCGATCCCCGGCTCACCGGTGCCGCGGGCCAGTCGGTGCGCGCGCATCTGCTCGACCTGCTGGATCGCGGACTGGTCGAGCAATCCGGCGACGTCTGGAGCATGGCCGCATGAGCAGGCCGATGTCCTGGCGGGTCTGGCTGCCTTTCGCCATCATCGGCGGGTTCCTGATCCTGATCATCGCGCTCGCCTGGATGCTTTTTGCCCGGGTCGAGAGCAGCGTCAGCCCCGACCCGGTCTCCATCGCCAATGCCAGCCTCAGCAACATGCAGGAACAGAACCGGCTGACGGTCTTTTCCGCCAGCTACAATGCCACCGTCACCACCACGCTGACCAGGCTCGGCCTGTCGGCGCGCAAGACCCTGATCATGCCCGGCACGGTGCGCTACGAGCTCGACATGGCCAAGCTGGACGCCGACAAGGTGCGCTGGGATGCCCGCGACGATACGCTTTATGTCGAGATTCCGGCGATCGAGATTGCCCGGCCCGAGGTGCATATCGACCAGATCCAGGCCTATGATGACGGCGGCATCCTGATGGCGCTGACCGATGCGGAAGACGTCCTCGATCAGGCCAACCGCAAGAAGGGCGTCGAGGAGCTGGCCAAGCAGGCGCAGAATCCGGTCCAGGTCCGGCTGGCGCGGGACGCCGCGCGGCGGGCGGTGCGGCACAATTTCGCGGTGCCGCTGCAGGCCGCCGGCGTGGAGGCGAAGATCGACGCCTTCTTCCCCTACGAGCGCAGCCGCTACAAGGAGCGGTGGGACTATTCCCGGCCGATCCGGGAGGTGCTGGCCGAACAGCAGCAGAAGAGGGAAGAGGCGCAATGAGACTGCCGATCACCGCCATGGCAGCGATGCTGCTGACCGGCTTGGCGCTGTCCGGATGCGAACGCAGCCCGCAGCCGGAGCCGGTGTCGCAGACCGCGGGTTTTGTCCTGCCGGAACCGATTAGCAACAATGCGGTGGCGGTCATCGACGGGCCGGATGGACCGACCCTCTACAGCTTCAACGGGCTGATGGCGGGCAAGACGTGGAAAGATACCAGCAACGCCGCCTATGCCTGCGTGCTGGCGACCGAAAGCTGCAAGATCATTGCTTCGGTACCGGTTCCGGAAGGACGGCTGGCCAGCGCAGCGGTTCCGGTCGCGGGGAAAATCTATATATTCGGCGGCTATACCGTTGCCGCCAATGGCGACGAGGTCTCGAGCCCGGAAGTCTTTGCCTTTGATCCGGCCACCGGGCGCTACGAGCAAAAGGCCGACATGCCGACGCCGGTCGATGACGCCGTGGCGGTGCCCTATCAGAACCGCTTCATCTACCTGATTTCCGGCTGGCACGACGAAGGCAATGTCAGCGTGGTGCAGATGTTTGACACGCAGACCGGCGCGTGGACCGAGGCGACTCCCTTTCCGGGGACACCGGTTTTCGGCCATGCCGGTGGCATAGCGGGCAACAGCATCATCGTCTCGGACGGCGTCGCGACCGTGTTTGCCGACGGCAAGCGGAAGTTCGTGCCGGCCAAGCTGAGCTGGCGCGGGGATATCGATCCGAAGAATCCCACGCAGATCAGCTGGCGGGGCGTCGATGCCCATGCCGGTTCCGCACAATATCGGATGGCGGCGGTCGGTGACGAAGCGGGCCAACGGATCGTCTTTGCGGGCGGCGGAGACAATCCCTATAATTATGACGGTATCGGCTATGACGGGGTGCCGGCCAGGCCGTCGGGCGGCTTTTTCGCCTATGATCTGAAAAGCGACAGCTGGCAGGAACTGGGGCGGCTGGCCGAACCGAGCATGGACCATCGCGGCCTCGCCAAGGCCGGTCAGGAATATTATATCCTGGGCGGCATGGATGCCGAGCAGAAAGTCACCGGCCGGATCGTGAAATTCCGGACCCCTGATTGAGCAGCGGGCAGGGACGATAGCCGAATAGACAGCCAGTCGATAATGGATATTCCCGGACGCATTGCGGTGCTATTATGCAGCAGGGTCGGTTTGATATCAACGAATCGGAGGCAGCGGAACATGGTGACGGTTCCAGAAAAAGCGATGCCTGGCGGCAGCGAGAGATATTTTCTCGCCGACCAGGGATTTTTCACAAAATACGCAGCAATTTTGGCATTGATCATCATATTCGGCTTCGCGCAGTTCGCCGCGCGAGGAATTGTCGATATTCCTGCAGCGCCAGTCTGGGTGCATATGCACGGGATCATCATGCTGCTCTGGCTGGGACTGTTTGTCGGCCAGAACCTGTTGATCCAGCGCAAGGCTTTCACGTCGCATCGACAAATGGGCTGGTTGAGCCTGCTTGTGGCGATGGCTATCGTCGTGGTGACCTGCTTCGCCGGCTATATGGCGGTTGCGCTCGGTCGAAATCCGCCGGTTTTCAGCGATTCCTATTTTCTCGCCCTGATTTATGTCGAGACCATGGTCTTTCTGGCGATGATCATCTGGGCCATCGCCCGGCGGCGGGACACCCAGTGGCATCGCAGACTCATGTTCGGTTCAACCATCATCATCCTCGAGCCGGCATTTGGACGCTTGCTTCCGCTCCCCCTGCTCGGTGGTTGGGGAGAATGGATGGTCATGCTTGTCCAGCTTGGATTCGTGGCGGTTCTCGCCCGGCATGACCGGCAGTCCCTTGATCGTGTTCATCCGGCAACAAGCGCCACGATGCTGATCGTCATAGCGGTGCACGTTGCGGTCGAGGCTCTGGCCCGGTTTCCTCCGCTGGTAAGTTTTGCGGAATCGGTTGCGGCAGCAGGCTAGAGATCATATCTAGAATCTGCAGACGCGGGTAGATGCGGCTGAAACACGCATCAGGAGCGCAAAATGACAGTACAGGCAAATATCCTTTCCGGCACCGACCTGATCGAAGAGATCAACCGGCTGCGCAAGGAGCGCAACGCGATCATCCTCGCTCATTATTACCAGAAGCCGGAAATCCAGGATATTGCAGATTTTGTCGGCGACAGTCTCGAGCTGTCGCGCAAGGCGGCGGAGACCGATGCCGATGTGATAGCCTTCTGCGGCGTGAAGTTCATGGCGGAAACCGCAAAAATCCTGTCGCCGGAGAAGATCGTCGTGCTGCCGGACATGAATGCCGGCTGTTCCCTCGAGGACAGCTGCCCGCCGGACAAGTTCAAGGCGTTCCGCGATGAACATCCCGACCATATCGCGCTGACCTATATCAACTGCTCGGCCGAGGTGAAGGCGCTGTCCGACATCATCGTGACCAGCTCGTCGGCGGAACATATCCTCTCGCAGATCCCGCTCGACCAGAAGATCATCTTTGGCCCCGACAAGCATCTCGGCGGCTATATCGCCAAGAAGACCGGGCGCGACATGCTGCTCTGGCCGGGCGTGTGCATCGTCCACGAGGCGTTCAGCGAGACCGAACTGCTCAAGCTGCAGGCGCAGCATCCCGGCGCGCCGGTCGCCGCGCATCCCGAATGCCCGGCCTATATCCTCGATCACGCCGACATGGTCGGCTCGACCAGCGCGATCCTGAAATTCGCCAAGGAATTTGACGGCGACACGATCATCATCGCCACCGAACCGCATATCATCCACCAGATGGAGAAAGCGGTGCCGGAAAAGAATTTCATCGGCGCGCCCGGCGCGGACGGCAACTGCAACTGCAATATCTGCCCCTATATGGCGCTGAACACGATGGAGAAACTCTATGTCGCGCTGCGCGATCTGGAGCCGCGGATCGAGATGGACGAGGAATTGCGGCTGAAGGCGCGCAAGTCGATCGACCGGATGATGGAAATGGCGAGCGCGACGGTCGGGCAGGGGGATCTGGGG
>CAXIBD010000104.1:0-8763 GCA_964022135.1 uncultured Sphingomonadales bacterium
CCCGACGGCTTCGTCGCCACCGACGTCCGTCCGCTGGTCCGGCTCAACGTCTCGATCGTCGCCGAACAGAATGGTCGCCGCGAAAGCGGCAGCTTCGGCATGGGCGGTCGCTATCTCTACGACGATCTTTTCGAGGAAGCCCGCTGGAACCGCGCCGTTGACGAGGCGCTGGCGCAGGCGCTGGTCAATCTCGAAAGCGTCGACGCCCCGGCAGGCGAACAGACCGTGCTGCTCGGCCCCGGCTGGCCCGGCATCATCCTGCACGAAGCGATCGGTCACGGCCTCGAGGGCGATTTCAACCGCAAGGGCACCAGCGCCTTTTCCGGCAAGATCGGCCAGCGCGTCGCCGCACCGGGCGTCACCGTCGTCGACGATGGCTCGATCCGCGAACGGCGCGGCTCGCTCAGCATCGACGACGAGGGCACGCCGACCCAGGAAAATGTCCTGATCGAGGACGGCATCCTGAAATGCTACATGCAGGACCGGCTCAACGCGCGGCTGATGGGCGTCCCGGCAACCGGCAACGGACGGCGCGAAAGCTATGCCCACGCGCCGATGCCGCGGATGACCAACACCTTCATGCGCGGCGGCAACGACGATCCGGCGGAACTGATGGGCCGGGTCAAGAACGGCATCTACGCGAAAAGCTTCGGCGGCGGCCAGGTCGATATCGTCTCCGGCAAATTCGTCTTCTCCTGCACCGAGGCCTACAAGATCGAGAACGGCAAGCTGGGCGCCCCGATCAAGGGCGCGACGCTGATCGGCGACGGCCCGACCGTACTCACCAAGGTCGCCGGCATCGGCAACGACATGGCGCTCGACGAAGGCATCGGCATGTGCGGCAAGGGCGGCCAGTCGGTGCCCGCAGGCGTCGGCCAGCCCACGCTGCTGGTGGAAGGGCTGACCGTCGGGGGAACGGCGTGAGTCCGGTCCGGACAGGACGAAAATGGTGAGCAGTTGGCCCGGCGAGATACTGTCTTTCTGGTTCGACGAACTCGGATCGGAGGACTGGTGGACAAAAAATGATGCCATCGACAAGCGCATAGAGCAGCGCTTCCTCGAACTCTGGCAGGAACAGAAATCGAAAACCGCCGACGCCTTTCTCGGTTCGCCGGAAACGGCGCTCGCTGCCGTCATCCTCTTCGACCAGTTTCCGCGCAACATGTTCCGCGATCATGCCGACGCCTTTGCCACCGACCATCTGGCGCAGCAGATAGCCGAAAAAGCCGTGGATTTGGAACTGGACCAGCAACTGCCTGAAGAGCAGCGGGTGTTTCTCTACATGCCGTTCATGCATGCCGAGGACCTGCAGCTGCAGAACCGCTCGGTCACCCTCTTCACCAAGCTCGGTCGGAACGAGAAATTCGCCAATGAACATCGCGACGTGATCGCGAAATTCGGCCGCTTCCCGCACCGCAACCAAACGCTGGGCCGGCAATCCAGACCCGGGGAACAGGCCGCCATCGAAGACGGCGCAAGTTGGTAGCCACCGCGCTGCTCGCGGCGGTCAGGCAGACCCGGCGAGCGCTCGGCACCTGGCCGGATCGGAAGAGCTGGAAGGCCGCGCTCGCGCTCGCCGCCCCGGCCACCGCCATTATCGCCCTGTCCGGCTATCTCGGCGGCTGGCTGCACCTTGCTACCATGGCCAGTCTTCCCTCGGCACTGCTCGCCGCCTTCATCCTGTTCTTCGTCCCGGCCCTCGCCGAAGAGCTGGCCTTCCGCGGCCTGCTCCTCTCCTGGTTCGCAAGCCTTTCCCAGCGTGTCGGCAACTGGCTCTCGATCGCGCTGTACGTCCTCTGGCACCCGGCCCAGGCGCTCGCCTTCGGCCAGCCCTGGTCGGCGATTTACCTGCAACCGTCATTTCTGTTTGCTACGTTCATCCTCGGCATAGTATTGACCCATGTCCGGATCAGATCGCAGTCGCTGTGGCCCGTGATCGCGATCCACTGGCTGCTGGTCGTGGCCTGGACGCTGGTGTTGGGCGGACCATATTACTGGGAAGGATGAAAAATGGCGGATTTCTTTGATGCGCTGAGCGACGATCATGTCGCCTTCATTGCAAAACAGCCGATGTTCTTCGTCGCCACTGCGGCAAGCGACGGACGGATCAATCTTTCGCCCAAGGGCTATGACGCCTTCCGCGTGCTCGCTCCCGACCGGGTCGCCTATCTCGATCTCGGCGGCTCCGGCAACGAGACCCACGCCCATCTCGTCGCCGACGGCCGGATCACCATCATGTTCAACAATTTCGCCAATCCGGCGCTGATCATGCGGCTCTACGGTCGCGGCAAGCCGGTATTGCCGCAGGATACCGGCTGGGACGAACTGGCCGCCTATTTCGACATTCTTCCCGGCACCCGCCAGATTTTCGACATCAGCATCGACAATATCCAGACCAGCTGCGGCTGGGGCGTGCCGCAGATGGAAATGAAGGCCGAGCGTCAGACGCTTGTCAAATATCACCGCCAGGCCGATCCCGACAGCTGGGTGGAAAAGACCGCCGGCCGGGTGAAAAGCATCGACGGCCTGCCGACCCGCGCGACGGACCGCTATTTTGGCGGGTAAAGGGTCATGAGCCTGGTCGAACTGTCGCGCCACATGCACGGCGTGGAAGCCGAAATCATCCGCGGCCGGCTCGAAGCCGCCGGGATCGGCGCGGTCTGTTTCGACAGCAATGTCAATATCGTCGAGGGCGCCGGGATCGCGCTGCCCGCCCGCGTGATGGTGCTGGCGGAGGATCTGGCCGAGGCCAGGGCGATACTGGCGGAGGATGTGTCCCTGTGAGCGGCGCCGGAAAGATTTCGCTCGCGCTGGGGGGAGGGGCCGGTCTCGGCTGGACCCATATCGGCGTGCTCAGGGCGATCGACGATTCTCCCCTCGAAATCGCCGCGATTGCCGGCACCTCGATCGGCGCGATCACCGGTGCCAGCTATGCCGCGGGCAAGCTCGACTATCTCGAGGACATGGCCCGCAACGTCAATTTCCGCAACATGCTGCGCTTCATGGACCCGCATTTCAAGCGCGGTGCGGTGATGGGCGCGCGCAATATCGAAAAGGAACTGGAGACCGAATTCGGCCAGCTCCGTTTCGAGGACCTGCCGATCCCGATCGCCGCGGTCGCCGCCGACCTGCGCACCGGCGACACGATCATCATGAAATCCGGCAATCTCGTGCCCGCGATCCGCGCTTCGATGTCGCTGCCCGGAATCTTCAAGCCGGTGCAGCACGAGGGCCGGCTGCTGGTCGATGGTGGCGCCGCACTGCCGGTGCCGGTGTCCCCGGTCCGCGAACTGGCGCCCGAGGCCCTGTGCCTCTCGGTCAACCTGCAGGACGATTATCTCAACCGCTCGATCGCAGCCGGAATCGCGGAAAACAGCGGGCGCGAGCCGAACAGCCTGGCGATCGTCAAGGCCTCGATCGGCCTGTCGCTGCGCAATCTCGGGCGCTATTCGCTGGCCCTCGACCCGCCCGATTTCGCGATGTCGCCGCCGGTCGGCCACATCGACATCCAGAATTTCACCCGCGCCGAGGAACTGATCGATATCGGCCGCCGCGAAACCGAAAAGGTCATCCCGCACATAATCGCCCGGCTGGCGGAGCGCGCTGCCTAAATATTGTGCACTTGTGCTGCAATGCACAAAATTTACTCTTTCTTAAGCGCCCCCAAATCCTCAAAACCCTTTGAATCCAGCGCCTTCCGATTCTGGCACGGGCCTTGCGAGGTGTCCCTTGGCAACAACTATAGGGGGCGTAATGAAATTTATCATAGCCATAATCAAACCGTTCAAGCTTGACGACGTCCGTGAAGCGCTGACCGGTGTCGGGGTGACCGGCATGACCGTAACCGAGGTCAAGGGCTTCGGTCGGCAAAAGGGCCAGACGGAAGTCTATCGCGGTGCGGAATATACCACCAACATGGTTCCGAAACTGAAAATCGAGGTGGCCTGCAGCAGCGATGTCGCGGCCCAGGCGGTCGAGGCAATCCAGACCGCCGCCGGCACGGAATCGATCGGTGATGGCAAGATATTCACGCTCGGTCTCGAAGACGCCGTCCGCATTCGCACCGGCGAAACCGGCGACACAGCAATATAATCGGGGAAGCAGATACTCATGAGAAAAATTTTGACAAAAGTGACGGGGATGGCGGCGCTCGCCAGCATGTCCGTTCCAGCCTTTGCGCAAGAGGCCGTCGAGGCGGCCCCGGCCGTCGCCAATCCCGGGAATAATGCCTGGATGATGACGGCAACCATCCTGGTCTTGCTGATGATCCTTCCCGGTCTTGCCCTGTTCTACGGCGGTCTGACCCGGACCAAGAACATGCTGTCGACGATGACGCAAATCGGCGCCGCGGCCTGTCTCGCGATGCTGATCTGGGTCATGTATGGTTATGGCCTCGCCTTCGGTCCCGAAGGCAATGCCTTCATCAGCTGGGGCAAGTTCTTCCTCGCTGGCGTAGACAGTTCGAGCACGGCGGCGACCTTCTCCGACGAAGTGATCTCGGAATATGTATTCATCTCCTTCCAGATGACCTTCGCGGCCATCACCCTGGCCCTCGTGCTCGGGTCGGTTGTCGAGCGGATGAAATTTTCCGCGGTCATGGTGTTCGGCGCCATCTGGCTGACCATCGTCTATTTCCCGATCGCGCATATGGTCTGGGCCGGCGGCGGACTGCTCTTTGAAATGGGTGCTCTCGACTTTGCCGGTGGTACGGTCGTGCATATCAATGCCGGTGTATCGGCACTGGTTGCCGCGCTCATCCTCGGCAAGCGCACCGGTTATCCGAAAGAGCCAATGCCTCCGCACAGCCTGACGCTGACCATGGTCGGCACCGGCATGCTGTGGGTTGGCTGGTTCGGCTTCAACGCCGGGTCCGAACTGGAAGCAGACGGCACGGCTGGTCTCGCGATGATCAACACCTTTGTTGCCACCGCTTCGGCAGCCCTGTTCTGGATGCTGGCTGAAAAGCTCAGCGGACGCAAAGGTTCGGCACTGGGCTTCTGCTCTGGCGTGATTGCCGGACTGGTTGCGGTAACCCCCGCAGCCGGCAACAGCGGACCGTTCGGCGCCATCGTGCTCGGCGCGGTCGCCTCGCTGGTCTGCTACTATGCGGTCTCGTTCCTGAAACCAAAGCTTGGCTATGACGACTCGCTGGACGCCTTCGGCATCCACGGCATCGGCGGCATGGTCGGCGCAATCGGAACCGGCATTGTCTATCAGCCGATGTTCGGCGGACCCGGCGACGGTTCCACCGCCATGGGCGCCCAGGTGATCACCCAGATCATCGGCGTACTGGTTACCATCGGCTGGGCCGGCATCGGTACGGCGATCGCGATGTTCATCGCCAAGCTGGTCACCGGGCTGCGGGTCTCCGAAGAAGTCGAGCGCGAAGGCCTCGATCTCGGCGAACACGGAGAGCGTGCCTATAACTACTGATATTCCGAGTTTGGCGCCGGCCTTCTCCTCCCAAATCCGGTCGGCGCCTCACCTTGTTCCTCCTGCGAACAAACAACTCATGGCCGGTGATGTGAAAGCATCCCGGCCTTTTTTTGTGAAATGATCAGAACGGGGCTATGAATTCCACCGATGAACGGTTTGGACTATCTTGTAATCATCGCCTATCTCGCCGCGATGCTGGGCTTCGGACTGCTGCTCAGCAAACAAAGCGACGAAGGCGACTATTTTCTGGGCAACAAGGCGATCGGCTGGTTTCCGCTGGCGCTGTCCACCATGGCGACCCAGCTGTCGGCGATCAGCTTCATTTCCGCGCCCGCCTTTGTCGGCCTGCGGCAAGGCGGTGGCCTGAAATGGCTGACCTTCGAATTTGCCGTGCCGCTGGCCATGCTGCTGGTGATGTTCGTGATCATGCCGCCGCTCTATCGCTCCGGCGTGATCAGCATCTTCGATTTTCTCGAACGGCGGATCGGCCGCTCGACCCGCTTTTTCATCAGCCTCTCGTTCCAGATCGTGCGCGCGTTCGGCACCGGCATCATGGTCTATGTGACCGGCCTGATCATCGAGGCGGTGCTCGGAGTCCCGTTCCTGCAGTCGATCCTGGCGATCAGCCTGATCACCATCCTCTATTCCTTCCTCGGCGGCATCCGCGCGGTGGTCTATGCCGACGCGATCCAGATGGTGCTGATCGTTATCGGTCTGCTGGTCTGTCTGGTTTCCGCGATTTCCATTATCGGCGGGGTTGAAACCTTCTGGTCGAGCGTCGATCCGGTGCGGCTGCAGGTTGTCGACTGGAGCTACGCCGGGCTGGTCACCGACGAGTTCGCCCTGTTGCCGATGATGTTCGGCGGATTTGTGCTCTATGTTTCCTATTACGCCTGCGACCAGACCCAGGCGCAACGGTCCCTGTCGGCCAAAGGCCTCGGCGACATCCGCAGATTGCTCATCGCCAATGCGGTGCTGCGCTTTCCGGTGACGCTGCTCTATTGCATCACCGGCCTGGCGGTTGGTGTGATCGCGAGCGGCAACAGCGCCTTCATGGCGCTCATACCCGACGACAGCCCCGACTATCTGATGCCCTTCTTCATCCTTGAGTATCTGCCCAACGGCGTGATCGGCCTGCTACTGGTTGCGATCATGTCGGCGGCGATGTCGACGCTCAGTTCGGCGGTCAATTCGCTCTCGGCGGTCACCATAGAGGATCTGAAAAGCTTTGGCTTCCGTGCCGCAGACCAGAGACGAGAGCTGATCCTCGCGCGCGTGCTGGCGCTGCTCTGGGGCGGGTTGATATTGTTCTTTTCGCTATACTCCGGCGATATATCGGCGACGGTGATCGAGGCGATCAACAAGGTCGGCTCCGCTCTGTACGGGCCGGTCCTGGGCGTCTTCCTGATTGCCATCCTGTGGAAACGCAGGACCGTGCTGAGCACCAATATCGGCTTTCTGGCCGGCCTGGTCCCCAATCTCTATTTCTCGCAATTCCAGCCCGGCCTGTTCTGGATGTGGTGGAACCTGATCGGGCTGATCGTGACCATCGCGGTCGCCGTCGCGCTGTCACTTCTGTCGCGCAAGATGCCCCTTGCGGGCCGGGCTTTGGCGGCGCAAGACGAGCAGATCCCGCGCTCCACGGTCATTCTGGTGACGACAGCGCTGAGCATCATCACCGTCGCGATCATCCTGATCTCGGTCTCCGTCGAACGACTGTAGCCGCGCAAGGAGCGGGCCAGCGTCAGCCCGCCAGATCGGCCTTGATGAATTCGGCGGCCCGCTCGCCGATCATGATGCTCGGGGCGTTGGTGTTGCCGCTGATGATCTCCGGCATGATTGACGCGTCGGCGATATAGAGACCTTCGAGTCCCCGGAATTTCAGCCGCGGATCGACCACCGCTGCCTCGTCCGCACCCATCCGGCAGCTGCCGACCGGGTGATAGACGGTATCGGCCCGGCTCCGGATCAGCGCGTCCAGTTCGGCATCGTCGTTGATGTCAATCGGATGGCGATCGGTCGGCACATAGTCGGTCAGCGGCGGGCTTTCCAGAATCCGTTTCATGTGGCGGACGCCCTTGCGCAGCGTGGCGATATCGCGGTCGTCGTCGAGGAAATTCGGGTCGATCGCCGGCTGGGATTGCGGATCGCCATCGTTCAGCCGCACCGTGCCCTTGCTGTGCGGCCTGAGCACGCAGGCATGGCAGCTGAAGCCATGGCCCTTGACCGCTTCCCGGCCATGATCCTCGAGCACCGCCGGGACGAAATGATACTGGATATCGGGCGCTGGCACTTCCGGCCCGCTGCTCCAGAATCCGCCGGCTTCGGCATAAGGCGTGGTCATGATGCCCGTCCGCTTGATCCGGTGCTGGACGATCGCCTTGGCCATCCGCACCGTGCCTTCCAGCGAATCGCCGATCAGTTCCTTCGATTCGGTCTGATAGCCGGACACGAAGTCGATATGGTCCTTCAGATTTTCGCCGACCTGCGGCTTGTCGAGCACCACGTCGACGCCCTTTTCCTTGAGATGCGCCGCCGGGCCGATGCCGGACAGCTGCAGGATATGGGGCGATCCGAAAGCCCCGGCGGACAGCACCACGGCGCCGCGGGCCTGGATCGTCTCGCGCCCGAGCCCGCGCTTGATCTGGACACCGGTTACCCGGCCGTCCTGCACGATCAGCTTCTCGACCAGGGATTTTGTCCGGATCGTCAGATTGGGGCGGGACCGGGCCGGCTCGACATAGGCGCGCGCCGCGGACCAGCGTTCGCCGTCCTTCTGGGTGACCTGGTAGAGGCCCATGCCCTCCTGCCTTGCGCCATTGAAGTCGTCGAGAATCGGCAGCTGCAGGTTGCGCGCTGCCTCGACAAAGGCGAGACTGCCCGGATTGGGCCATTTCTGGTCGGATACCGATAGCGGCCCCTCGCCGCCGTGATAGGCATCGCCGCCGCGCTCGTTGCCTTCCGATTTCTTGAAATAGGGCAGGACATCGTCATAGGACCAGTCGCTACAGCCCATGGCGGCCCAGTTGTCATAATCCCATTTGTTGCCGCGGATATAGACCATCGCGTTGATCGCGCTCGATCCGCCAAGCCCGCGCCCGCGCGGCTGGTAGCCGGTGCGGCCGTTCAGCCCCTTTTGCGGAACCGTATCGAATTTCCAGTTGGCGTTCTTCAGCAGGAACGGCATCATCCCCGGCGTCTTGACGAGAAAATTATTGTTTCGTCCGCCGGCCTCGATCAGGCAGACCGTCCGCTTGCCATCTTCGCTCAGACGTCCCGCGACTGCACTGCCGGCGGAACCGCCGCCGATGACGATGATGTCAAATT
>CAXIBD010000105.1:0-8440 GCA_964022135.1 uncultured Sphingomonadales bacterium
ACAGACCGGCGCGCCCTTCTTCTTCGGCCCCATCCGCTGGACATGCCATTTGTAGCGATCCGCCTCGACAAAGCGGCTGGCCGGATGGTTCGGCCAGTCCTGACCGTCGATCGTCCATTCGGGATACCGTCTGCTCATGCCATCGCCTCTTTGCCAACGCTCTCGATTGCTGCAACCAACGCGCTGCTCTGAGCTCTCGGCAAAGGCAGATATCTGCCTCTCAACGTGGCCGCCAGCTCCGCCGCCTCTGGCCGCGGACGAGGCGAAATATCGATAACAATGCTGCTGAAACCGAGCGCCGCAATGCCCTTCGCCACATCCTGCATCTCCGCCTTCGCTCCCGCCCGACTGGCGCTGCCATCCAGCATCACATTGCCTTTCCCGTCGGTCAGCAAGGCGATCGTCGGCGTCTGCCCCCGCTTGCGCGCGGCCTCGGCCAGTTGTCGCGCCGCGATCAGACCTGCCGCCAGCGGCGTTCCGCCGCCACCGGGCAAGGCGCTGAGCGCCCGGTGCGCTCTGGTCAGCGATCTCGTAGGCGGCAACAGCACCTCCGCTCCCTCCTTGCGAAAGGCGATCAGGGCGACCTGCGAGCGCTTGACATAGGCCTCGGCCAGCATCAGCTCGACCGCGCCCTTGGCCTCCGCCAGACGGGACAGGGCCGACGAGCCGGATGCATCAACCGCGAAAATGGTCAGGCTTTCCTGCCGTTCTTCAAAATGATGGACCCGCAAATCGGATTTGCGGACATGGATCTTGCCGGGATCGGGATTGCCGCTCTTGTTGCGCCGGATCGTCTGCCAGGGCGCGGCGGTGCGCAGCGTGTCGATCAGGGCCAGCCGCTTGCCATTGCCGGGAACGCCCTGTCTTGTGCCTTTCGGACGCCCTCTTCTGGTCGACTGCTGCTTGCTTCCCGCGCGGCCACCCTGCCCCTTGCCCGCTTGCCGTACCCTGCCCTCGATCTGGTCCAGGATATGGGGCGGGATGGCCGCCGTGGCGGCTTCCAGCAGCAGATCCTCCAGCGGAATATCCTCGATATCCTGCTGCTCCGTGCCTTCGTCTGAATCCTGATCCGGCGGGCCTGGCTCCTCCTGCGGAGGGTGAGGCTCTTCTTCCCTTTGTGGGATCTGCGTTGCACGCGGACCCAGCACCAGCCGGACCGCCGCCTGAAGATCTTCGTCGCCAATCTTGTCACGCCCTGCACTCGGCGCATGGGTCGCCGCACAGCGCTCGGCAAACAAAAGCGGCCGCACGGAATCGATGCCCAGGGCCGCAGCCGTAGCGGCCAAGGTCGCTCGCCGTTTCTTGGTCAGGGACGCGACCTTGAGGGCGCTGTCACCCGGCGAAAAATCTTGCGCCACAATGGCTTCCAGATCTCGCGAGCCCGTCAAATCACACTGAAAAGCCACCCGCTCCATCATCACTGTTGGCGGCATTTCGTCCGCTTCCATCCCGTCATCGAGCAAGATTATCGAGAGTGGGCCGACATCCATGGCCTGCGCGATATGGGCCGCAATATTCTCATCGATCCGCTCCGCCATCGGCAGAAGAAGGACGCCATTCTGGGCGGCCTCCAGCAGTCCCGGACGCCGAACCGACCGCCCGCCCTGCAATGTCGCCGCCAGGTCAAGACCACCAAGCAGCCGCTCGCTATCAACATTGTTCGGGATCTTTACCACCGGTCCAAAAGGGCCGAGCGCGCGTGCCAGCTTTTCAACCAGCGCATCGCGAACGGGGCCAAAGCCGCGCAAGCAGATTCCACCAAAACTTCCAGGTCTTTGGGCAAAAAGTCGAGCCGCCAGCAGGCAGTCATTGAGCGCTGCGTCCTGATCAGCGCCTGCGTTCAACCGAACAACTCCTCCAGCGCCCGCTCGATCCGAACCGTAGAACCGGTTTCATCAAGCACATCCCGGCGTAGGCGATGGCGCAGCGAGAGCGGCGCCATGGTTTTCAGATGGTCGAGCGTCACCGAGGCATCGCCCCGCAGCGCCGCAAAGGCCCTCGCCCCGCGCATCAGCGTCAGTTCGCCGCGCAGGCCGTCCGCACCGACGGCCTTGCACAGGGTCGCCGTATCCCGCAGAATCTTTGCCGGGGTCTTGACCTTGGGCAGCGCCTTTTTGGCCCGATCAATCTGGCGGAGCACCTTGGCATCCTCGCCCTTCCACTTGGCCGCAAATTTCGTGGCGTCCCGCTCCTGCGCATCGCAGCGGCGCATGATCTCCACACGCTGGTCGATCTCGTCCGGCGTCTTGACCTCAACCGACAGGCCGAAGCGATCCAGCAGTTGCGGCCGCAGTTCTCCCTCTTCCGGATTGCCGCTGCCGATCAGGACGAAACGGGCGGGGTGGCGGATGCTCAGACCGTCGCGCTCGACCAGATTCTCTCCAGATGCCGCCACATCAAGCAGCAGGTCGACGACATGGTCCTCGAGCAGATTGATCTCGTCGATGTAAAGAAAGCCGCGATGCGCCTTGGCCAGCAGGCCGGGCTCGAAATGCTTCTCGCCCCGGGCCAGCGCCTTTTCCAGATCCAGCGTGCCGACGACCCGATCCTCGGTCGAGCCGAGCGGCAGGTCGACAAACGGAACGGCCATTTTGCGGATGCGTTTTCCCGTGCAGGGGTCAGGGCAATCATCGCGTTCCTCGGGTTCGCAATGGAAACGGCATCCATCCACCGCCCTGATCGGCGGCAGGGTCGCAGCCAGTGCCCGTGCGGCCGTCGACTTGCCGGTACCGCGGTCTCCAAAGATCATCACGCCGCCGATGCGGGCATCGACCGCTGCCACCAGCAGCGCCAGCTTCATCTCTTCCTGACCGACGATTGCGCTAAAGGGAAAACCGCTCATTGCAGTACCTTATCACAAGCTTTCACGGCTGCAAGCAAAGTTGGCGGTTGACCGGAACCGCCTTAACCGGTCATCGGTCCGGGCTATGCAGGACAGCGGATGTCGACGGTATTTTGCGCCAGCTGCAGAGGACCCCTGTCGTAGACATCGGGAAAATAGGTTACACTGCCGTCTTCCGTCCCCTCGGCGGTAAAATAGGCGACATAGACCGGAACGGGCTTGAGCAGCGACAGTCTCGTGGTTTCGCGACTCTCCAATATGGCATCGACTTCCGCCGGCGTGGCCGATCCCTCCAGCAACGTTTTGGCGAGATCAATCGCCCCGCCAACGCGGATACAGCCATGGCTGAAGGTGCGCACGGGTTCGGCGAACAGATTCTTGTTCGGCGTGTCGTGCAGATAGATACTATAGGGATTCGGCATGACCAGTTTCATCTGGCCGAGAGCATTGCCGGGTCCTGGCCGCTGGCGGTAGCGGCCATTCTGGACGACATATCCCTTCCGCCGCGCCGCCGCCGGATTGTTGCGCACCATTGACCCGATGCCTTCCGCAACGATCGACGCCGGGATTTCCCACCAGGGGTTCAGGATAACGCCAGTGACCGTTGCGTCGAACACCGGCGTAGGCGATTTCGTCTTTCCGACGATATTAGGCCAGGTCCGGATTTTCCTGTTATTTTCCCAGAGCGTCACCTCGAAGCTGGCGGCGTTCACCAGCAGATATTTGCCCCCCATCACCAGCGGCATCCAGCGCCACCTTTCCAGATTGATCGCCAATGTCGCACGTTTCTGGTCGTCGGTTTCCGCTGCATATGCACTGGCCAGCGCTCGGTACTGGGGGTTGCGTGGCCGCAGCGCGTCAAAATAGGAGAACAGGTCATCGCGAACCAGCGCCTTCAGCAGCAACTGCTGCGTGTCGATAAAGCGGTCATCGCTGCTGATCCGCCATTTCGCGCGGGCAGATGCGGGAGAGCAGCCTTCGAGATAGGCCATCATCAATTCATTTGCAGCGGCCGTTGCGAGGCGCGAACGGCGGTGCGGATCTGTCGCGGAACTGGGCTGGCTGAAATCGGTGATGGAACAGTCTGCCAGACCCTCGGCTGATCGTGCATCCACCAGTTGCTGCAATTGCGCCAATTGTGGTTCGGTCCAGATCAGATAATCATCCATCTGGTCTTCTGTCTGGGCGAGAACAGAAGTCGAAATCAGCAATCCGCCCAAAAGCGCCAATAATTTTCTCATCCCAACCCTCTTCAGGCTATTGGCGGGCCGGACAATAAGTATTAATACTTAATCCTGCGTACAGGTAAAAACTGCTAACGGCGCATGATGAAGAGAAGACAATTTCTGACCGCCGGTTTGCTGGCTGTCACCAGTGCCGCCTATGGCCTCGGGTCCCGGTCCCAGGCAGCGAGCGGCGGGCTAAAGCGGGTACCGGCTCGCCCCAAGATGGCGGCGCCAGCCGAACTGCCCGCGCTGATCGAACGCGCCAAGGCCGCGATGGCGACGCACCAGAAATCGCTGCTGCACAGCGACAGGATCGGGATTGCCGACTATTCTCTGCATTCCGCCAAAGAACGCTTTCATATCGTCGACCTCGTCAACGGGACAAGCGAGTCCTTTCTGGTCGCCCACGGCAAGGGATCGGACCTGAGGCACACCGGCTGGCTGCAAAAATTTTCCAATATACCCGGATCCGAGGCCACTTCGGGCGGCAGCTATATCACCAGCGAAACCTATATCGGCAAGCATGGCCGATCCCGGCGGCTGATCGGCCTCGACCCGAGCAATAATATGGCGGAAGCGCGAGCAATCGTGATCCATGGAGCCTGGTATGCCGAGCCGGAGATGATCCGAACACACGGGAAACTGGGCCGAAGCCAGGGTTGCTTCGCCTTTTCCGAAAGTGATCTCAAGACCATATTGGACCGACTGGGTCAGGGTCGCCTCCTCTATGCCGACCGGGTTTAGTCAATCGATCTGAGAAAGGCCGAGCTCTCCGCAATCGCCGTGATTTGAACAGTCCGGTCGCCAACCCGAACGGACGCACAGGGGCCTCCAATGACCTATATCGACGACTATCGCGCCCGCCGGATGACCGCTGCCGAGGCGTTACAGGGGCTGAACTCCGGAACGCATGTGGCGATGGGCATGGCAACCGCAGAGCCGCCGGCGCTGCTCGGGGCGCTTGCAGACATGGCGGAAAACGGCACGATCAACGATCTCAAACTTTGGTATTTTCATTCGATGGATCACGCCGGCAAGACGGTCTTGCGGCCCGACCTGCTCGGTCCTATTCGCCCGCGCTGCATGTTTCTGAGCGCGATTGAACGGAAATTGCTTGGCGCGTTGCCGGAGGGACAAACGAGCCCGATCGAGTTTGTCCCCGTCGCCTTCAGCGACTCTCCCCGTCTGTTCGCGGAACAAGTACCGCTTGATCTTTTTGTCACAACCGTTTCGCCGATGGACAAGCATGGCTGGTTCACTTTCGGCACCAGCAATGACTATTCCACCACCGCTGCCCGCAGCGCGAAAAAGCTGGTGGTGGAGGTCAACCCGAACATGCCCCGCGTATTTGGCGCGTCATTGCTGCATGTGTCGGAGGTGGACGCAATCGTCGAGAATGACACGCCGCTGGCCGAAGTCCATGCTCCGGACACGTCACCGGAAGAAGCCACGGTTGCCGCGACGATCGCGGCCATGATTGACGACGAGGCCTGCCTGCAGATGGGCATCGGCGCGCTTCCCGGCGCGGTCTGCGCCTTGTTGAAAGACCGGCGTAATCTCGGCATCCATACCGAGTTGATGAGCCCTGCCCTCGCCAGCCTGATCCAGTGCGGTGCGGTGACCAATCAGGCGAAGACCACCTATCGGGGACGCAGTGTCTTCACCTTCGCTCTCGGCGACCGGGCCCTGTACGATTTTCTCGACGACAATCCGGCGATGCACAGTGGACCCGTCGATATCGTCAATGATCCGCGGCATATCGCGAAGAACAAGAATGTCGTCTCGGTGAATGCAACGCTGCAGATCGATCTCGGCGGCGCGTGCAATTCGGAGCACCTTCTGGGACGCCAGTATAGCGGCTCGGGCGGGCAGCTCGACTTTGTCCGTGGCGCCAATGCGTCGAAAGGCGGCAAGTCGATCATCGCCTGCCAGTCGACGGCCCGGAGCGGTACAGTCTCGCGGATTGTTCCGCGGCTGGATGGTCCGGTGACAACCCCGCGCAATGATACGCATATCGTGGTGACCGAATATGGCTGGGCCGATCTGAAAGGCAAGTCGCTGCACCAGCGGGCGGATGCCCTGATCGGGCTTGCCCATCCCAGATTCCGGGACGAACTGGCCAACGGATTGTAAGAATTTATTCTATGGCTCGCGCCTCACGCCAACCTCACTGTACCCCTGAATGACCGGGAACAGCGCAAAAGCAATTTGCCCGGCCAGACCAATGCGATTTTCCGGCAAATCGAACATCCGGAAGAAATCTTCCATCCCGCCATCGGCCAGCTGGACCGCAATCAGAAGTTCACCCGCCATCAAAAAGGCGACGGCGACAAATCCCATGACCAGTCGCGCCGATATTTCCGAAGGGATGGCCAGTCTTCTGGTAAGCGCACGGCAGAGATACCATGCAAAAAGCAGAATCAACGGGATTTCGACCAAAACTGCGATCACCGGCCCAGTATAAGGCACCAGCAAAAATCTGCGAAATCCGCCGAGAAGGAAGCCCATGGCGAATATGCCCAGAAAATAGAAGAACCCGGCTTTCAGAATATTGGTCATGGCCCGAGCCTAGGTCTCACTGCTGCGATGGGAATATACGTAGACTCCCTAATTTTTTTACATCCAATCGCCTAATACCTTGCTGCTTTTCCACCCATGGCAAGACAATCATTGAAACACAGCATCTTTCCTACCTGGGCTTATCAAGTCGAAACCGCGGCGATGGGCAGCATCGGGCTCTCGGTTGAATCGATCAGCAAGAAATTTGCCGGAAAAACGGTTCTCGACAATGTCTCGATCCGTGTCGGTCGATCGGAGGTTGTCGGCCTGCTGGGCCGCGACGGTGCCGGCAAAACGGTAACCTTCTATTCGATTCTGGGATTGTTGCGGCTCAATTCCGGCCAAATCTTTCTTGATGGCAATGAGATCACCAACCTGCCGCTCGACCGAAGAGCCCTGCGCGGTCTCGGGTATCTGCCGCAGGAATCGTCGATATTCCGAGGCCTGACGGTGGAACAGAATATCCTGACCGTGCTCGAACTGTTCGAGCCCGATCCGGAACTGCGGGCGCAGAAGCTGGACGATCTTCTGAATGAATTCCATATTGAATATGTCCGTCATGCGCCGGCGCGCGCGCTGTCGGGAGGCGAGCGACGACGATGCGAAATTGCCCGTGCGATGGCGGCCAACCCTACAATCATGCTGTTCGACGAGCCCTTTGCCGGGATTGATCCGCTTTCCGTCCGGGATATCAAGGCAATGATAGCCAATCTGGAAAGCCACGATGTCGGCATTCTGATGACAGACCAGAACGTCCGGGAAATGGTCGATCTCCTCGACAGGGTCTATGTCCTGCACGAAGGCAGGATCGTTTTCAGTGGGACCCCGGACGCGATGCTGGACGACAAGGTCGTCCGCCACCTCTATCTCGGCGAAGAATTTCACAGGGCGAATAGGTAACACTACGGATGGTCCGCCGATCCTGTTTCCGGCATTGGCAGGGATGTCGATGCAGAGAAGCGATTCCGGCAATGATTTGGGGTCTAAAAGCGTTTTCCGGACAATGAATCGCGAAATGGAACAGGCAATATGAAATCCGTACTTTTTTATGTGAACGATGATTCCGGACTCGACGCGCGCTATCAGGCTGCGCTGGACCTGACGCGCGCGCTGGAGGGGCATTTGCATTGTCTCCGCCCCAATTCCTTTCAGCCCCAGATGGCGTTCGACGGCGTTTCCGGCATGTCGGTTTTCTATGATATCAGCAAATATGCGGATGAAGCTGATGCGGAACTGAAGACGGAAATTGAAAAGCGGCTGGCGGCAGAGGACGTCGCGTGGGATTATCAGCAAGCCAATGCGGAACCCGCCAGAGGCCTGTCGCGAAACTCGGCGCTGGCCGATATCATCGTCCTCAGTTCCGGCAGCGGCGCGGAAGAATGCGGTAAGGTCCTGGGGCTTTTGGGGGACGTCATTTTTAACACCAGCGTTCCGGTTGTTGTCCAGCCGGACAACATCAAGAAATTCGAGATCGCTGGGCCGGTGGTTGTAGCCTGGAACGGAAGTTTCGAGGCGGGCAATGCGCTTCGTGCCGCGGTGCCTCTGCTCAAATTGGCAAGCGATGTGCACATCGTGGTCGTCGAAGAGGACAAGGACCACGACCTGCCGCCCTTGGAAGCATCCGAATATCTTTCAAGATATGGCATAAAGTCGAATATCCACGATCTTGCCGCCGACCAGTCCTCGGTGCAGGTAGTCCTGCTGTCTACCGTCGACGCGTTGCAAGCCGGATATATGGTGATGGGCGCTTATGGCCACAGCCGGGCCCGCGAGTTTTTGTTTGGCGGCGTCACAAGAAATCTGTTCCGGGATT
>CAXIBD010000106.1:0-8041 GCA_964022135.1 uncultured Sphingomonadales bacterium
TTTCGCTGCAAAGCGCTTGATGCAATTCCGATATACCCCGATTTTGGGCGACCATCGCTTTCTGACGGTCCGGTAACCGGACGAACAGGCCGCAGGCTCGATCTCGAGGAGCAGATAGGACGGATTTGAGGAAAACAGGCGCCGCGGTGACCGTGATGACGGCATTGATGGCCGACCGCGACCGACCGGCTGCGGAGGGACTGGCCGTTTGAAAAGATCGCCTATCCTGGGCGCGCGATCGACTGGCCGACATGGGATGCCCTGGTCGCGGCGGCCACAGCCAGAGAATCGGTCCCGGATGACTAGTCTGGAGATTCCCTGGGGTCGCCGGTCTTCAGGCGCCCGTGCGCAACCCAGTCCGCGAGCGACGGGCTGAATTCCCGGGCCACTTTCGCCTCATAGGCATCGAGATCGTCCCGCGCATAAACATCGCGCCAGCGTCCGTTTGTGCCCTTGTGCAGGAAGGTCTTTCCGCCGCCTTTCCAGATATTGCCGGCGGTCGGCATGAGCTGATCCGCGCTCTGCTTCATGGACTCAAAGCCAGCCGCCTGAACCAGTCCGGGCCACTGTTCCTCAGGAACCCTGATATCCAGGAAGTCCGCAATCCGGCGCATCTCGCCATCGAGGTCGGCCTTCAGATCGTTGAAGTGGACCAGCAGCACGTCTGGCTCGTGACGAGCCTCCCAGAAGCTTTTTTCCAGGTGGAAGAAGGAGGCCCCCGGATCACCGAGATG
The DNA here is from genome assembly GCA_964022135.1 of uncultured Sphingomonadales bacterium. Classification (GTDB taxonomy): domain Bacteria; phylum Pseudomonadota; class Alphaproteobacteria; order Sphingomonadales; family Sphingomonadaceae; genus Parasphingorhabdus. Next base: position 735 of record CAXIBD010000106.1, read on the forward strand.
ATCTTCATATCCCTCGACCCAGACATGAAAATGCTGGGCCGGGTCGGTCAGTATATCCGGATTGCGGTCGCCAAATTTTGCGCTGTTGAGGCTCAGCTGATCCATCTGCTCCAGCACCTCGGCCGTATAGTTGAGCTTGTGATTGAAAAAGGACATCGCGGCATCTCTGCCATCGCGGGCGACGTGAATGAATTTGACGCCGGCGCGCACGGGAAGCGCATCATAGGGAAGATGGGATTTGATGAACCGCCGGTGCGCTTGCGCCTCGGCTTGCTGAAAAGTCACGTCCAGGGGAACAAGCAGAAAATCCGGCCACGGTGACGAATCCTGTACCGGAAACGGGTCCGCGCTCTGGAATACCAGCATGCCCACAATTCTCTGGGTCCAGGTCGTTCCGCACTTCGGATAGGTCGAGATGATTATGTCGTCGCGACGCTGCTGAAATTCGTCCCATCCGGCGCTATCAAAATAGCGGGACCGGACATGTCGACTCGCTGCCCTGACGAGTTCGGGTAAATCTTCAGTCATCCCATTTCTCCCAAATGTGGATGGTCTGAAACATTACGCCGTTTCATGACCGGCGTACAGATTCAATTGTCGACATTGGGGATTCGGTTCATTCGTGACGGACGACTGCAGCCGGGCCGGCCGGTGACAGTCTGCTTTCAGGTTCGAGCTTTGGGCAATCGAACAAGTCCGGTTCCGCTGCAGGTATCAAAGCTCAACGCGAAGCTTTGTCTTCCCCAAAATCCGCTCTGGGAGTGCCGGGCCAGCTTCCGAGCTTGCTATGCCGACCAATCAGCCGATAATCCCCTCCGTTACGTCGCAGGTAATTGAAGACGCGCCATCGCCGCGATAGGGATTTCCGACAACAAGGGGCCCACAGGGGAGCGAATCATGACCGCATTCAGATTTCTCATGGCAGTATTTTTCCTGGCCATCGCCACCTATACCGGGATCACCATTTCCAGCCATGGCTGGAACCTGGTACCGATCTTCTTCGGCGATATGGCGGCGATGGCCTGGCCGGGACAGTTCAACTTCGACTTCATGTGTTTTCTGCTGCTCTCGGCTCTCTGGGTTTCCTGGCGTCATCATTTTTCCGCAGCCGGACTTGCGCTGGGCGCGGTGGCCTCGGTGGGCGGGATGCTGTTCCTGTCGGCCTATCTCTTCATTGTGGCCGGGCGGGCGAATGGCGACGTGCGAAAATTGCTGCTCGGCGAGGCGCGGTCAAACGGTTGATCCACCAGATATAGCGTCACAATAATGTCACATGCACTTGTGAATGATTTGTGGATAAATTTTTGCCGAATTTCGACATCGTCTCTTGCGCTTCTCGGTACCCTTAGAAAGTCCATGCGTCGCTGCGCTGCAGCATAAAAGGGTCTTCGACGAACCGATTCATTTATGCGACGAAATGAGTCGTAAAAATGTCATTTACCCTCTTGCATAAAATTCTGATTCAGCCACTATAGGTTGTGGTTAGGCCAAGGGGGCACACCAACTTATAGTGTTAGATCGTTTTTCACGCCGACTCGGTGGGCGGCTCCCCTTTTGCCAAATGCCAGTGCGAAATAGCGGATTCGGGCAAGAAAAAAATGCCCGCCCGGGCTTGAATACTGTTAGGATAAGGGCTTCGGCTCGAGTCGAACAAGACAGGAACAAATGCCCGGACAGGATCCTGGTCGAGCATCGGTCCATAGACCGTTGTGATCGTTGGATTAGTAGAGTGATTTGAGGGGGCTTTGATGGATTTTAGAGATAACCGCGACAACGAAAGTGGGTCCGGAACAGATGTGAGTGAGAGTGACATGGGCGCTGAAGTATTGGATACGCCAAAGGGCAAAACCGCAAGCACGGGACCGGTCAGCGAACCGGAAGTCAGCAAGAAGGCGGCTGCCGAAGCGGCTTCGGCCAAGGCCAATGACGAAAAGGAACTGAAGGCCGAGCGCGACAGCCACAGCGTCGAGAAGCGCCGTTTCAAGATCGTGCTGGATGCCAGCCGCGATGATCTGCTGACCGATTTCGGCAAGGAAACGCTCAACGACCGCTATCTGCTGCCGGGTGAATCCTTCCAGGACCTGTTTGCCCGCGTCGCCGACGCCTATGCCGATGATGAGGCGCATGCGCAGCGTCTCTATGACTATATTTCGAAGCTCTGGTTCATGCCGGCGACCCCGGTATTGTCCAACGGCGGCACCGGTCGCGGTCTGCCGATCAGCTGCTATCTGAACAGCGTCGACGACAGCCTCGGCGGCATCGTCAACACCTGGAACGAGAATGTCTGGCTCGCCTCGCGCGGCGGCGGCATCGGCACCTACTGGGGCAGCGTCCGCGGCATCGGCGAACCGGTTGGCCTCAACGGCAAGACCTCGGGCATCATTCCGTTCGTTCGCGTCATGGACAGCCTGACCCTGGCGATTTCGCAGGGTTCGCTGCGCCGTGGTTCGGCCGCCTGCTATCTCGACGTCAACCATCCCGAGATCGAGGAATTCCTTGAAATCAGAAAGCCGTCCGGTGACTTCAACCGCAAGGCTCTTAACCTGCACCATGGCGTTTTGCTGACCGACGAGTTCATGGAAGCGGTGCGCGACGGCTCCGAATTCCATCTCAAGTCGCCCAAGGACGGTTCGATCCGCGGCACCGTCGATGCGCGCAGCCTTTTCCAAAAGCTGGTCGAGACCCGTCTCGCCACCGGCGAGCCCTATATCATCTTCAGCGACACGGTGAACCGGGCGATGCCCAAGCATCACCGCGATCTGGGTCTCAAGGTGTCCACCTCCAACCTCTGCTCCGAGATCACGCTGCCCACCGGCCGCGACCATCTCGGCGAAGACCGCACCGCGGTCTGCTGCCTGTCCTCGCTCAATCTCGAGACCTGGGACGAATGGTCGGCGGACAAGGAGTTCATCGAGGATGTCATGCGCTTCCTCGACAATGTGCTGCAGGACTATATCGACCGCGCGCCGCCGGAAATGGCCCGCGCGAAATATAGCGCGATGCGCGAGCGCAGCGTCGGTCTTGGGGTGATGGGCTTCCACAGCTTCCTCCAGGCACGCGGCCTCGGTTTTGAAAGCGCGCTGGCAAAGTCGTGGAATTTCAAGATCTTCAAGCATGTTTCCGCGAAGGCATCCGAAGCCAGCATGATGCTGGCCAAGGAACGCGGACCGTGCCCCGATGCTGCCGACCAGGGCGTGATGGAGCGCTTCTCCTGCAAGATGGCGATCGCCCCGACCGCCTCGATCAGCATCATCTGCGGCGGCGCCTCGGCCTGCATCGAGCCGATCCCGGCGAACATCTACACCCACAAGACGCTCTCGGGCAGCTTCGTGGTCAAGAACCCGCACCTGCTGAAACTGCTCCAGGAAAAGAGCAAGGACAGCAACAATGTCTGGAACTCGATCCTCGAGAAGGGCGGCAGCGTCCAGCATCTCGACTTCCTCAGCCCCGAGGAAAAGGACACTTACAAGACCAGCTTCGAGATCGACCAGCGCTGGCTGCTCGAACTGGCCGCCGACCGCACCCCGTTCATCGACCAGGCGCAGTCGCTCAACCTGTTCATCCCGGCCGATGTCGACAAGTGGGACCTGCTGATGCTCCACTTCCGCGCCTGGGAGCTCGGCATCAAGTCGCTCTACTATCTGCGCTCGAAGTCGATCCAGCGCGCCGGTTTCGCCGGTGGCGAGACGATCATGAGCGAGCCTGTCGGTGGCGGCGTCGAGGCGGACAACACGCTCGACCCGAAAAAGGTCGAGCTGATGACCACCGCCGGCACCACGGACTATGACGAATGCCTCGCCTGCCAGTAGGCACGGCTTTGCCCACTGTCCCCTCCCTTTTGCTCCTTTAGGGAGGGGACCGTTTTTTCGGAAGACAAGGGAGCGCGCTGCCCCGCTCCCTTGAAGGAGCGGATGCAGCAGGATTATATTGGACCCCCGGGCCGGATCCGGGCGACGAGTTAAAGCGGAGAACGAACCACCATGTCACTTCTGGAAGCACGCAAAACCTACAAGCCCTTCGAATATCCCTGGGCCTATGATTTCTGGAAGCGCCAGCAGCAGATCCACTGGATGCCGGAGGAAGTGCCGCTCGGCGAGGATTGCCGCGACTGGGCGCAGAAGCTGACCGACCACGAGCGCAACCTGCTGACCCAGATTTTCCGCTTCTTCACCCAGGCCGACGTGGAAGTGCAGGATTGCTACCACGACAAGTATGGCCGCGTGTTCAAGCCGACCGAGATCAAGATGATGCTGACCGCGTTCAGCAACATGGAAACCGTCCACATCGCCGCCTACTCCCACCTGCTCGACACGATCGGCATGCCGGAAAGCGAATATTCGATGTTCCTCGAATATGAGGCGATGAAGGACAAGCACGATTACATGGGCACGTTCGGCGTCGAGAATGACGAGGATATCGCCAAGACGCTGGCGATGTTCGGCGGCTTCACCGAGGGGCTGCAGCTGTTCGCCAGCTTCGCCATGCTGATGAACTTCCCGCGCTTCAACAAGATGAAGGGCATGGGCCAGATCGTCTCCTGGTCGGTCCGCGACGAAAGCCTGCACTGCGAGGGCATCATCAAGATGTTCCACACCTTCGTCGAGGAACGCGACTGCCTGACCAAGTCGGTGCGCGACGACATCATCGACTGCTGCCAGAAGACCGTGCGGCTGGAGGATGCCTTCATCGACCTCGCGTTCAGCGACGGCCCGGTGACCGGCATGACCGCCAAGGAAATCAAGCGCTACATCCGCTATATCGCCGACTGGCGCCTCGGCCAGCTCGGCTTCCAGCCGATCTACATGATCGAGGACCACCCGCTGCCGTGGCTGGCTCCCTTGCTCAACGGCGTCGAGCACGCGAATTTCTTCGAGGCCCGCGCCACCGAATATTCCAAGGGTGCGACCAAGGGCGAGTGGAACGATGTCTGGTCAAGCTTCGACCAGCGCAAGGGCAAGGTCGCCAATGAGGATGCGCCGGTCGATGATGGCCCGGATATGTTTGCCGAAGCGGGGGTTGCTGCGGAGTAGGTGGAACCCTGTCGAGATTCATGGACACGAATTGGACTTGGGATGAGTCGAAGAATCGCTTAAATTTGCAAAAACATGGGCTTTCATTCGAGACTGCTTTATTGGTTTTCGAAGACCCTCTTCATTTAACAATGCCTGATCCATATGATATAGAGGATAGGTGGAGAACGTATGGTGAGATTCAGGGTGTGCTAATTTTGATTGTGCATACTGAGCCATCCACTGATGCGTTTGGAGAAATTTTTCCGGGGCGAATTATATCAGCACGGAAAGCAACAAGTGGAGAGCGGAAGGCTTTTGAAGAAAGCAACTATGGGTTCAGATAGAAAGATATCGGATGAGCTAGCTAGGCTCGCACTCCTTAGTGACGCTTACATTGATTTGTCAGACGCGCCCGAACAACATGGTTTTGTTGCTGCGGAACGGGGCAAATATTTACCGTTGAAAAACCGGAATTATGATGTTCGTGCGATTGCAAACTGGTGTATCGCCAAAGCCAATCGAGAAAATCAAAAACTGACAAACATGTCATTGAACAAGTTGGTTTATTTTATTGTTGAAAAAGCCCTGACCACTAAATCCGTGATACTTACGCAGGCCAAGATTGAGGCTTGGAATCATGGACCCGTTTTTCGGGAAATATATTTCGAATCAAAAGGCGAAGTTGGGCAAAATGGCATCGAAAAGTACGATACAACCCTTCGAAAAAAAATAAGGGCAGACGAAGATTTTCTGAATGAAGATATACAAATATTTGAAGAAGTTTGGAAAGCTTTAGGACACAAAAGTGCGGCTTATTTGAGAAATCTTTCACATAAAGGAGGTAGCCCTTGGGATGCCGTTTGGAACTATTCCGGCAAAACTAATCCCGGAATGGAGATTGATGTTGGAATAATATTAAGCCGTTTCAGCGGTCAAATGAATGAGTGAGATTGAGAAAAAGATAAAAAAAATCAAAAAGATTCCTGGAGTAATAAACTGGGCGCGACAGAATTATAAACGCACAGATGATACTCAAAAAAAACTCCAGAACTTGGTAAGCAACCCAATTGGCATTTCGTTGCAGCCAATATACGGATTGTGTAAAAAGCTAGCCTACCGTGACATGGCGTTTGAAGAAGCTTACGAAAAGGTCAGCGGATACCGCGGGTCGCTTGGATCGTCAGGAACTTCAATATTGAGAGCGTTTCATGACTATATTGAACAATCTCAAATAGAAGCAGTAAAAGAGTTCGATGGCTTCAGCATGCCATATCCAATAGCTCGTGACGTTGATGGTGAACCCCTAGCTATTCCGGTAAAACCTCATTTTGTTACAATTCGAGAAGGGAAACTAAGGCCAACATTTATTATCGGGTGGGCTGATCGACCCCTTAACGCCTATCAAATTAGGCTGCTATCGACAATAATATCTAACTCTTTGCTTACGCAACAGGATTTCATCGGCTCTGATGCAGATATTGTTGCTTTCCCAAAGATGAAATGGTCAAGTGCTCGAGAATGCAACCAATGGCCAGTTTCCAGGTTTGCAAATTTGTCGAATGAAGAGTTGGCTGATCAATTTGAGCGATATTCAAGAGCGCTCCGAAATGTGATTGCAACACTGCGCGAATCTGAAATCCCGTGAAATATGGTGACAGTTACAAAATGCAATAATTCCCAGTATCTCTGTTATTGGTCATCCTGAACTCGTTTCAGGATCCTTTCCGACAGAGCGCGCACCCTCGCGAGATCCTGAACCAAGTTCAGGATGACGACTAGCCTACCCGAATTCGCGCCTAATCCTCACCCACTATTCCCATAATCCGCGCCACCCTTCTCGCTCAGCGGCGCATCATCCTCGGCCTTGTCCAATATCCCTAGATCGCCTTCCTCGTCATCATCATTGCGCTCGCCGGCAAAGGCGCCGTCGTCGATGCGGCCGCTTTCCGCCATCTGCTTCATATGGTCGACCGTGTCCTGCTTGTCATCGGGGATGATCTGCGCCGGGTCGCTATTGTCGTCGCGGGTGCTGTTCGACACATCTTCCCGCTTTGCTTTGGTCTGCGTCTGCGCCTGTTCGGCGACTTTCTGGGCCTGCGCCTCGTCGCGCTGCGACTGGTTGGTCTGCGTCTGATTGCTGTTCCGGTCCTGGGTCATATGATCCTCTTTCTGTTACCCGATCAACGCGGAACCGCCGTTTTTGTTCCGTGGATCGTGCCCCGGCGCACCACCCCCACATCCCCCAATCCTGACAACTCACGTCACCCCCCGTTCATCGCCCGACGCCTAACCCAC
>CAXIBD010000107.1:0-7902 GCA_964022135.1 uncultured Sphingomonadales bacterium
TTGGTTGGGGTGGCAGGATTCGAACCTGCGCATGGCGGCATCAAAAGCCGCTGCCTTACCACTTGGCGACACCCCAATAAACGCGAGCCTGATTCTGGCGGGCCGCTGGTGAACGGGCCTATTATCCAGTTTGCCCGCACGGGGCAAGAGGCAGTTGCAGCTAGGCCCCGAACAGTCTCTTGACCCAGCCGTGATCGTCCGGCGCGATACCGCGCTGGATATCAACCAGCCGCCGCTTCAATTTTTCGGTCAGCTGACCAGGGCCGCCGCCACCGATCGTGAACTCACCCTTGCTCGACCGCACCGTGCCGACGGCGGTAACCACTGCTGCTGTTCCGCAGGCAAAGGTCTCGACCAGCTTGCCGCTGGCGGCGTCGGCCTCCCATTGATCGATGCTGTAGGGCTCCTCGATCACCGCCAGGCCTTCTTCCCGGGCCAGGGTCATGATCGAATCGCGGGTAATGCCCGGCAGAATGGTTCCACCGAGCGGCGGCGTGATCAGCCTGCCGTCGTCCATCACGAAAAACAGGTTCATGCCGCCCAGCTCTTCCACCCATTTATGCTCGGCGGCATCCAGGAAGACGACCTGGTCGCAATTTTTCTCGATCGCTTCCGCTTGCGCGATCAGGCTGGCCGCATAATTGCCGCCGCATTTGGCAGCACCGGTCCCGCCTGGCGCAGCGCGGCTGAAATCCTCGGACACCCAGATCGTGATCGCCGATGCGCCGCTCTTGAAATATCCGCCGGCCGGTGAAGCGATCACCAGATAAAGATATTCCTTCGCCGGGCGGACGCCGAGAAACACTTCGCTGGCGAACATGAAGGGACGCAGATAGAGCGATCCGCCCTCGACCGAGGGAAACCATTCGCGATCGATATCGACCAGCGCCTCGACGGAATCGAGAAAGGCCTGCTGCGGCAGTTCCGGCATCGCCATCCGCCGCGCCGACGCCTGGAACCGTTTTGCATTTTGTTCGGGGCGAAAGAGAGCCGTCGCGCCGTCAGCCAGCCGGTAGGCCTTCATGCCTTCGAATATTTCCTGAGCATAATGCAACACCGAGGAAGCGGGATCCATCAAGATCGGTTCCCGTTTGGTGATCCTGGCATCATGCCAGCCAGCCGCTTCACTATAGCGGATCATCGCCATATGGTCGGTGAACAGCGTGCCGAAACCCGGATTCTCCAGAAGCTGGCTCCTCTCGCTGGCAGGGACCGGAGAGACGCTGGGTTCCAGATTGAATTCAAGACGTTTTGCATCTGCCATATATTGCGCTTTCGCTTTTGCTACATGCCAGCCAGTGGAAGAACTGGAAGCATAATCCAATTATCTTGCAATCCCCTAATCAGCCTGTCAAGATACGTCAACATGACTGACGTATCTCGCCCTGCCATTTCCCCCGGAGCCTCGCCGCTTTTTTTGCGAGAGGACGAAGTCCGCCGTGGCATCGAACTGCTCTATTTCGGATACACCCGATTGACCAATGCGATTGATCAGGAACTGGCGAAACAGGGGCTGGGGCGGGCGCATCACCGGGCCCTGTATTTCATAGCGCGTCGGCCTGGGCTGACCGTGGGCGAATTGCTGCAGTTGCTGGCAATCACCAAACAGTCGCTCGGTCGCGTATTGAAGGAATTGCAGGATCGGCAGTTCATCGTGACAACGCCCGGGGTTGTCGACCGGCGGCAGAAGCTTCTGCGCCTGACGGAAAAAGGTGCCGACCTGGAAGCCGAACTGTTCCGGCAGTTGCGCGAAAGACTCTCGTCCGCCTATGTTTCTGCAGGCCAGGAATCGGTGACCGGTTTCTGGCACGTGCTGGAAGGGCTGATCCCGGAAAGCGATCGCAAGATGGTGTTCGACCTGCGCGGGGACAATCTCTGAGGCCCCTTGAGGCTTGACGCCTGTCGCTCTCGCCAAACAATTTCAAAAAATCAGGTAGTAAAGCCACTGGCAGCATTGTGACAATACGGGTCAGGCTTCTCCGGCCGTATCGACCATCGCATGCGCGATGGCATCCTCCGGGCTCTTGTCGCTCCACAGGACGAACTGGAAGACGGGATAAAATCTTTCCCATTCCTCGATCGCCAGATCGACAATCGTCTGGGCCTGGTCCAGGCCCAGCATCCCGCTGCCGCCGAGCAGGGTGGCATGACGGAACAACAGCACATTGTTGTTGGACCAGAGATCGAAATGACCCAGCCAGAGCTGCTCGTTGATCAGCCCCAATGTTTCATAGATGACGGTCTTCTTCTCGTCCGGTACGCGTATTTCCGGCAACAGCAGAATCTGCAGGACATGATCTTCATCCCGCCAGATTGCGCGCATCTGGTAGCTCGTCCAGTTGCCCTTGATCTCGACCGACAGCTCGTCATCGCCGACATGGTTGACCGACCAGCCGCGGGCCTCGAAAAAGGCCGCAAGCATGTCCACGGGCGGCGCTTCGTCCTGATCAAGCTCTTCCCATTGGTCGTCAAGCATTGCGATTTCCAGATCCTTTGCAGTTAAAGGCGTAGTGGCCCAAGCGCCGGTGCAGGGCAAGGCAAGGCGCTGCCAGCCGTCACATTGATTGTGGGAACGCTGTGGATAATGAACGCCGGTCAATCGCTGACCGGGGTGCGGTTCAGTCCTCGGTTTTGGGAGGTGCGGACTTGCGCGCGGCGGGTTTTGGGGCCGCAGCTTTTGGCTTCGCCGGTTTGCGCGCAGTCGCGCTCTTTGCGGCAGGCTTCTTTGCCGGGGTGGACGCACCCTTTTCCAGAGCCTCCACGCGCTTCTTCAACGCATCGGCTTCTGCCCGCGCCTTGGCAGCCATTTCTTTCACTGCGTCAAACTCGTCCCGCGAGACAAAATCCATGCCGCCGAACCATTCCTTGGCGCGTTCGCGGGCACCTGCTTCGGCTTCGCGACCGACGCCGGCCACAGTACCGGCAAGGCCGTTCAGCACCTTGGAAAGATCATCGAAAAAACGGTTCTGGCTCTGCATGTCATTAAACTCCGTCACTGGTCCGCCGGACCTGGAAAAATATAATCTATATCTGGGCTCTCGCAGCCGGAACCACAAGGGTCTCTGCGTCAGGATTCAGCCAGTCAATCTGTTTGTTGAGGACGGCTGCGAAACACAGCCAGGCGAGATAGGGCACCATCAGCCAAGCAGCCGCCTTGCGGACCCGGCCAAAAATCAGCGTCGTCGCCAGCGCCAATATGAAGATGATGACGAGGAACCAGAAAGCGGCGGTGACCTGGTGCATGCCGAAAAACAGGATCGGCCAGAACAGGTTGAGGGCAAATTGCAGGAGATAGAGGATGATCGCGGGCACCCGCAGCGGCGCACCGCGGGCGTGAAGCACCATCGCAAAGGCCGTGCCCATCATCGTGTAGAGCAGCGCCCAGGCTGCCCCGAAGGCCCATCCCGGTGGCTGTGCAGCGGGCTTAGCCAGGGCCTGAAACCAGCGATTTTCCTCGCCGCTATTGGCAAACTGGCTGAAGGTGAATCCGAGCAACACCGTGATCGGGACGATGAACAATATCCACCGCAACAGGGACATACGCAGCTGGCCTTTTGAAGCAATCTGATTCACAGGGCAGCATCCTTGATCGAGGAAATTACACGAATCGTCCGGGCGGTTATTGCGCCAAACCCCGTCACTTTTAACAATTTTTGGGCGTTTGGCCAGCGTTATGCCATTGAAAATATGTCATCTCCGCGCAGAATAAGATCATCCCGGGCCTTGGCATTTTCTGCTTCGTCGCCATCTTGGAGGCACGGGAAGCGCCGGATGCTGTCGGCACAAACCATTGATTGTGACAAATAGGACGGGCTGCTAGGCGCTTTTTATGAACGACAAAACCATTTCTCCCGAACCAGAGACCCCTCCCGCGCCGCTCAAAAGGATCGGCAACCTGCGGATGGTTTTTGAACGCGCCGTCAAATATCCCAAGCAAATAGCCTTTGCGCTGCTCGCCCTGTTCATCTCGGCAATGGCGACGCTGGCGATCCCGGCCGGGTTCAAAACCATCATCGACAAGGGCTTCATGGCAGGAAACGGAGATGTCGCTCCCTATTTCCAGGGCCTTCTCGGAATAGTGGCTATCCTGGCTGTCGCCACCGCCTTCCGTTTCTATTTTGTCAGCTGGCTGGGCGAGCGGGTGGTTGCGGATATCCGGCTTGCCGTGCAGCGCAATCTGCTGCGGCTGGCTCCCGGTTTTTTCGAGGAAAACAGACCCTCTGAAATCGCCTCGCGGATGACCTCGGATACCGCGGTGATCGAACAGGTCGTGGGAACCACCGTATCGGTGGCGCTCCGCAATATCGTCATCGGTCTCGGCGGGATCATCTATCTGTTCACTCTCGCTCCCGCCCTGACCGCCGGCCTGCTTCTGGCCATTCCCGTCATCGTGCTGCCGATCGTGTTCATCGGCCGCAAGCTGACCAATGTGTCCCGGTCCAGCCAGGACCGCGTTGCCGATGTCGGAGCGATGATCGCGGAAACGCTGGGTGCGATGAAGATCGTTCAGGCCTTCGGCCAGCAGGACCGCGAGCATGAACGGTTCCGCGGTGCGGTCGAGAATACCTTCGACACCGCAAAAAGGCGGATAAGATTGCGCGCGGCGATGACCGCCATCGTCATCGGCCTGATCTTCACCGGCATCACCATGCTGATGTGGCGCGGCGCGATTGGCGTCGCCGAGGGATCGATATCCGGTGGCACGATTGCCGCCTTCGTGCTGACCGGCGGTCTGGTCGCCGGTGCCTTTGGCGCGCTGACCGAAGTCTATGGCGACCTGCTGCGCGGCGCCGGGGCTGCCGGCCGGCTGGCGGAATTGCTGTCCGAGAAACCGGGCATCGGGGCACCGGCGAATCCCATTGCCCTGCCCGAGCCGTCGCGTGGCAAGATTGCCTTCGACAATGTCACCTTCTCCTATCCAACCCGCCCCGACACACTGGCCCTGTCCAATTTCTCGCTCACCGTTTCGCCCGGCGAGACCGTGGCGGTGGTCGGACCGTCCGGGGCCGGCAAATCTACCCTGTTCCAGCTGGCCCAGCGCTTCTACGACCCGCAGGGCGGGTCTGTGCGCATCGATGGCGTCGCCCTGCCCTCGGCCGACCCGGCCGAGATCAGGCAGCGCATGGCGCTGGTCCCGCAGGAAACCGTATTATTTGCCGCGTCTGCCCGCGACAATTTGCGCTATGGCAAATGGGAAGCGACCGACGAGGAGATCTGGGAAGCCGCGCGCGTCGCCAATGCGGAAAAATTTCTCCGCGCCCTGCCCGACGGGCTCGACAGTTTCATGGGCGAGGCAGGCACCCGCCTATCCGGCGGTCAGCGCCAGCGGATCTCGATCGCGCGCGCTCTGCTCCGCAACACGCCGATCCTGCTGCTCGACGAAGCGACATCGGCGCTGGATGCGGAAAGCGAGAAGCTGGTCCAGGACGCGCTCGATCACCTGATGCGGGACCGTACCACGATCGTCATCGCCCATCGTCTGGCGACGGTGCGGTCGGCAGACCGGATCATCGTGATGGATGAGGGCAGGATCGTCGAACAGGGCGACCACGACAGCCTGATCCTCAAGAACGGGCTCTACGCCCGCCTCGCGGAGCTGCAATTCAGCAGCGCCGAGACCAGCCGGCCCAAAACCCCCGTATAGGCCCGCAACCCGGTCGCAGATCCCCGGCCTGTGGCCTTGGTCCGGGTGGCAAGAACCTTTGATTGTTGCCAGCTTGCCCGGGTTAGAAAGCGCCCGAGAGCATATATGGTTGAGGGCCATAACATTGCTCCCCCCTGCTGCCCCCCTGACACCGCACCTGCTGTGAGATGCAGCAGTGCCTTAACCTGGTACAGCGCGATGCAAAGCACCGAAAGCTGGCATGCACCGCTGTAGCGGGGGGGGCTGGTCCTGTGAACACAATAGGCACAAAAAAAGGGCCGCGACATGACGTCGCGGCCCCTGGAGCTGTTTCGAAGCGGAGAACCTAGTTCGGTGGCCGCTTGGCCTTGTTGAAGCTGCCATATTGCTCGTTGCCGACGAAACCGAATTTGGTCACGCCGCTGTCCTTGATCACCGCCAGTGTCCGGTCGGTGGTCAGATAAGCGCTCAACGGATCGGGCTGGAACTGGAGTTCCGGCTCGGGAACCATCGACTTGGTCTGCGCCAGATATTGTTTGACCTGGTTCAGCGTTACCGGGGTGTCATTCCAGATCACCTGATTGGTTGCCGTAATCCCGAGGCGATTCTTGACGGGGTCAATCATGTCTTCCGGTGGCGGACTGTCATCCGCGACCGGCAGGTCGATTTTAACCGCGTGCGTCTGCACCGGGATTGTGATGATGAACATGATGAGAAGAACCAACAGGACGTCGATGAGCGGCGTCGTGTTCATCTCCATCATTGGCTCGCCATCATCGCTTCCGCCACTCATTGCCATTCGTGCGTCTCCTTAACTTTACTAACTCTCACTGCCGTTCGAAGCTATTCGACGACAATCGGCGTGGACAAAAAGCCCACTTTCGCAAAACCGGCGCGCTGCATCGTATAGATCGCACCACCAATGCACTTATAGGGTGTGTTGATGTCACCGCGAATATGGACTTCGGGCATATCTTCCGGGGTCATGTTCTCGACGCCGCCAAAAGCCTCGATCTGATCCTCGAGCTGCTTGACCGCTCTGGTCACCAGTTCGTTGGAATCAACCGGCGTCGTGTTCCAGTAGACGCGGCAGTTGCCACCAGGGGTGGCGCCTGAATATTCGGGATCACCCGGGTCACGTCCAGCCGCATCAGTCGTCGTTATGGCCAGCAGCACGTTCTCGCGCTTGGTCGTGGTTACTTCAAAGGGAAGTACCGGCAATTCAAGCTTCACGGTCTGGATAACCACAGGGACCGCGATCAAGAAAATGATCAGCAGGACCAGCATAACGTCCACGAGTGGGGTAGTATTAATGTCGGATAGAGGAGTTTCCTCTCCGCCACCGCCCCCAACATTCATCGCCATAGGATTTTATCCTCTCAAAACTAAATCATCTGAAGGGAACGAAGGCTCCCTTGTCGTGCGCCGGCCGGGTTGGTCAGCTGCAAAGGCAGCCGACAAACCCGGCCTGCGGCTTATTTCTTTACAGCAGGTGCAGCTGGCTTCGCAGCGGCTGGAGCAGTCTTCACGCCACCAGCGGTTGTTGCAACCGGCTTAACGCCGCCATCCGAAGCCATATAGCCCAAGACGTCGTTCGAGAATGCAGCGAGCTGTTCGGCGATCCGCTTGTTGCGTCCCTGCAACCAGTTGTACGCCAAAACGGCAGGAACAGCCACACCAAGACCGAGAGCGGTCATGATCAGTGCTTCACCAACCGGACCGGCAACGGCGTCAATCGATGCCTGACCGGCAATACCGATTTTGATCAGCGCGCGGTAGATACCGATAACCGTACCGAACAGTCCGATGAACGGTGACGTTGCACCAACGGTTGCCAACCATGGCAGGCCCGTTGCAAGCTTGGACTTGATCAGATCCTGAGACCGTTCGATCGAACCGTGCAGCCAGTCATGGGCTTCGACCGGATCGGTCAGCTTGGCGTGATCGGAATCAGCCTTGATCGCATCGTCGACGATTTGACGGTAGGCGGAATTCTTGTCGAGCTTCGCAGCGCCTTCCTTGAGGCTGCCGGCGCGCCAGAACGTGGAGCGCATGGCCTGGCCCTGCTTCATGATCTTGTTCTGTTCGAACAGTTTCGAAAACAGGATGTAGAAAGACGAAACGGACATGATCGTCAGAATTGCGAGAACAGACCAGGCGATAACGCCGCCCTGTTCCATTGCTTCGACAAAGCCGAAAGCATTTTGTGGTGGAGTGGCAGCAGCGGCCAAAATTTCAATCAACATTTTAACATTCCCCTCAGGATAAACTAATTGCAA
>CAXIBD010000108.1:0-7685 GCA_964022135.1 uncultured Sphingomonadales bacterium
GCATTCGGATCGCTCGAACGGCGGCGGCGCCGACAGGACAAACGTTTCGCAGCCGAGACCGGCAATCTTCTCGAGCGCGGCAATATGGGCATCCGCGGCATCCTCGACCGTCAGCCGGCGGTTGAGAAATTCGTTCGCCTTGAGATTGGGACCGCCGGGCTGCGCCAGCATATCGTCATCCTCGGGGAAAAAGCGGCCGGTCCGCAGGATGGCCACGGCCATGCCGTGCCTCTGGCTGTGGAGGCGGCAGAGATGTTCGGCCGACAGCTTGGTCACGCCATAGATATTGCGCGGCTGCAATGGTCCCGATTCTTCATCCAGCCAGAAGGCTTCGGTCGCCCCGCCGGATTGTCCCGCTCTGACCTGCTCCGATATCATCAGCGAGGTGGTCGAGGTGAAGACGAAACGGTCATGCCCCGCCTCGGCGGCGGCCTCCAGCAGGTTCAGCGTCCCCGTGACATTGACATCGACAAAAGCCTGCGCCGGATAGCGGATGATATCCGGCTTGTGCAGCGCCCCGGCATGGATCACCGCTTCGATTCCGCACTCCCGAAAGACGCGGTCAACCAGCGGACGGTCGGCAACGCTCCCGACAATATCGGTCTGGGGTGCCGGTGCGACATCCAGACCTGTGACCTGATGACCGGCTTCCGCCAGCCTCGGCGCTAGAAAGCGCCCGAGCCAGCCGGAAGAGCCTGTCAGCAGCAGCCGCATTCAGCCGGCGCCGATCAATTCCCGCCCGATCAGCATCCGCCGGATTTCATTGGTGCCCGCACCAATGTCGAGCAATTTGGAATCCCGCCAGTAGCGTTCGACCGGCCAGTCGGTGGTATAGCCCGCGCCGCCCAGCGCCTGGATCGACTCTTCCGCCACCCGCACGCTGTTCTCGCTCGCCAGCATCACCGCGCCCGCCGCGTCGAAGCGCGTGGTCTGGCCGGCATCGCAGGCCTTGTTGACATTATAGACATAGCTGCGGGCGCTGTTCAGCCGGACATACATGTCGGCGATCTTGCCCTGCATCAACTGGAAGGTGCCGATCGGCTTGCCGAACTGCTTGCGCTCGCGGACATAGGGGATGACCGTGTCGAGACAGGCCTGCATCAGGCCCAGCGGGATCGCCGCCAGCACCGCGCGCTCGTAATCCAGCCCGCTCATCAGCACGCCGACGCCGCCGTTCAGCGGACCCATGACATTTTCCTCCGGCACCTCGCAGTCGTCGAACACCAGCTCCGCGGTCGGGCTGCCCTTCATCCCGACCTTCTCGATCTTCTGGCCGATCGAGAAACCCTTCATGCCCTTCTCGATCAGGAAAGCGGTGATCCCGCCGGAACCGGCGTCGGGCCGGGTCTTGGCATAGACGACCAAAGTATCGGCATCGGTCGAATTGGTGATCCAGAATTTGGTGCCGTTGAGCACATAGCCGCCCTGCACCGCCTCGGCCTTGAGCTTCATCGAGACGACATCGCTGCCCGCTCCGGCTTCCGACATCGCCAGCGCGCCGACATGCTCGCCCGAGATCAGCTTCGGCAGATATTTCGCTTTCTGCTCGGCGCTAGCCCAGCGGCGGATCTGGTTGACGCACAGATTGCTGTGCGCGCCATAGCTGAGGCCGAGCGCGGCGCTGCCGCGGCTGACTTCCTCGACCGCGATCGCATGTTCGAGATAACCGAGCCCCAGCCCGCCGTCTTCCTCGTCCACCGTGATCCCGTGCAGGCCGAGATCGCCCATCTGCGTCCACAATTCGCGGGGAAACCAGTCCTCACGGTCCATCTTCTGCGCCAGCGGCATGATCTTCTCCTCGGCAAAACGCCGGGTCGTGTCGCGGATCTGGTCGGCCATTTCGCCAAGCTGGAAATCAAATTGTGGGGTGGCAATCATTGTCGGTCCTTTGCTTATCTGGTGATCGTGTAGCAGAAAATATCGGCGTTTCCAGTCCTGTGCTCCGCACTCGATGCGGAGCTGCGGAGACCGGGCACGGCCGCCGCGAAAAGCGCCACTGCAAGTGCGGAGCACCATTGCGCAGCTGTTTATCCAATGCCATAGCCCCGCCATGCTCTACAATCTCGCCAAACCCTTCATCTTCCAGCTCGAGGCGGAACGCGCCCACGGCCTGACCATCGCCGGCCTGAAGACGGTTCCCATGGGCCCAGCCCCGAAATCCGACCCGGTGCTCGCGACCAGCGTCGCCGGTCTCGACTTCGTCAACCCGATCGGCATGGCCCCCGGCTTCGACAAGAATGGCGAGGTGCCCGATGCGCTGATCCGCCTGGGCTTCGGCTATGCCGAGGTCGGCACGCTGACGCCGCTGCCGCAGGCCGGCAACCCGAAACCGCGCATCTTCCGGCTGCTCGAGGACAAGGCGGTGATCAACCGGCTCGGCTTCAACAACCGCGGCCAGCAGGACGCCCTGCCCCGCATTGCACGCATGCGCCCCCGCATGGGCAAGGGGGTGCTCGGCATCAATATCGGCGCCAACAAGGACAGCACGGACCGGATCGCCGACTATGTCACCGGCGCCAGAAACATGGCACCGCTGGCCGACTATCTGACCGTCAATATCAGCTCGCCCAACACGCCGGGCCTGCGCGCGCTGCAGGACAAGGGCGCGCTGGCGGAGCTGCTCGCCGCGGTGATGGACGCGATGGGTACATCAAAAACCCCGGTGTTCCTCAAGGTCGCCCCCGATCTCGAACCCGCTGATATCGACGATATCGTCGAGGTCGCCATGCACCAGAAGATCGCCGCGCTGATCATCTCCAACACCACCATCACCCGGCCGAATCTGAAATCCGCCAACCAGTCGGAAAGCGGCGGCCTTTCCGGCGCCCCGCTCAAGGATCTGGCACTGCAGCGGCTGAAGGATTTTCGCCAGGCCAGCGGCGGCCAGATCCCGCTGATCGGCGTCGGCGGCATCGCGACCGCCGAGGACGCCTATCAACGCATCCGCGCCGGCGCCGCGCTGGTCCAGCTCTATACCGCGATGATCTACGAAGGCCCGACGATCGCCGCGGCAATGGCCTGCCAGCTGGCAAAATTGCTCAAGCGCGACGGCTTCGCCCATGTCGCCGAGGCCGTCGGCACCGAATAGCGTGCCCGGCTAGTCGCCGGTCCCGACCAGCACCAGGCCCTCGCGGCGCGGATCAAAGCCGCCGTCAACCTTGCCATCGCGGATCATCACGGCATGCACGCCGCTATCCTCGCCCTGGCCCGGCTTGAGATCGATCCCGCGCGTCGCAAGACCTGCTACAACCCCCGGAGCGAACTCGTCCACTTCGCCGCCGATGGCCGCGCCCCGCGCCACCAGATTGGGCAGCGCCAGCGCCTGCTGCATCGACAGGTCCCAGTCGATCGTACCCACCAGCGACTTGGCGACATAGGCGAGAATGCTGTTGCCGCCCGCCGAGCCGATCGCCCCGGCGAACTTGCCGTCGCTGTCGAGCAATATCGTCGGCGTCATCGACGACCGCGGCCGCTTGCCCGGTGCGACCGCATTGGCCGCGGGATGGCCCTCGGCGTCGGTCGGGCTGAACGAGAAATCGGTCAGCTGGTTGTTCAGAAAGAAACCGTCGACCATCCGGCCGGTGCCGAAGATCGATTCGACGGTGGTGGTGATCGACACGACATTGCCCTGCCCGTCGCGGACGATGAAATGCGAGGTCCCGGCCGGCTCCATCGTATGGTCTGCCCCCGCCTGCACCGCGCCGGGCGGGTTGCCCGCCTTGGGCGGAGCCGATGCGGTGTCCCCGATCAGGGCCGCCCGCTTCGCCACATAGGCCGGGTCCAGCAGGCCCGCTACCGGCACCGAAACAAAGGCCGGATCCGCTACATATTGGTCGCGGTCGGCGTACATCAGCCGGCTCGCCTCGGCGAACAGGAACCAGGCCTGCGGGTCATCCGGGCCGCGGTCGGCAATATCGGTCTTCTCCAGCATCGCCAGCAGCTGCAGCATCGCCACGCCGCTCGACGGCGGTGGCGGCACGCAGACCCGATAGGCGCGATAGGGATTGCACACGGCCTCCCGCTTGACCGGCTGGTAACCGGCAAGATCGGCCATCGTCATCCGCCCCTCGAGCGGCGCGGCGCGGGTTCTGGCGA
Source organism: uncultured Sphingomonadales bacterium (assembly GCA_964022135.1). Lineage (GTDB taxonomy): Bacteria > Pseudomonadota > Alphaproteobacteria > Sphingomonadales > Sphingomonadaceae > Parasphingorhabdus. The sequence goes on from CAXIBD010000108.1 coordinate 4,096, forward strand.
CGATCTTGGCCGCCGTCGAACCGGTGTAAAGCGCGGCGGGCCCACTGGCCGCCAGCCGCTTCAGGAAGGCGGCATATTCGGGATTTTTCAGCCGGTCGCCGGTGGCCAGCCTTTTGCCATCAGCATCGCTGAAATAAGCGGCGGCATCCGGCACTTCCAGTTGCGGAAAGCCCCTGGTCAGAAAGCGCCCCAGCCGCGGGCTGATCACAAAACCCTCTTCTGCGGTGCGCTCCGCCGCCCCGAACAGGCTGCTCCAGTCGAGCGCGCCATGCTCCTTGTGCACCAGCGCCAGCATCGCGACCGCGCCCGGCACGCCGGTTGCCCGGCCGCTGGTCACCGCTTCGCGATAGCCGAGCGGACTTCCGTCGGAGCCCAGAAACATCGTCGGGCTGGCCTGCGCCGGCGCGGTTTCGCGCCCGTCATAGATGGTCAGCTTGCCGGTCTTTCCGTCATAATAGTTCAGGAACGCCCCGCCGCCGACGCCCGAGCTCTGCGGCTCGACCAGCGACAGCATCGCCTGCACGGCAATCGCCGCGTCGATCGCGCTGCCGCCGCGCGCCAGCACCTCCTGCCCCGCCTTCGCCGCGAGCGGATTGGCGGCGATCACGAACGGCTCCACCGTCTGTGTCGCGGCGGTCTCCGGTGCGGAAACGGCAGCGGGAGCGGGCAAGCCGGTCTGGGTACAGGAAGCGGTGAGCAGCGCTGCCACGGCAGCGACAAGACGGGTCATTTTCATAGCGCCGGGCTATAGACCAGGTCGAACGGCGATGTCCATCGGCGGCGATTTCGTCGCCGCCATTCCCGCCAACCGGTTTCGCTTTTTACCAAAATATTTGCCCGCTCCCCCGAACCGCGCTAGTCCCGTCGCCAATCATCCAGCCCGGCGTGACGCCGGAGCATGAGCGAGAGGAAGCACCGCGTGGCCCCGAAAAAGGCAAGAAACCGTTATCTCGAAATCGATCACTACCAGAATCTGGTATCGATGTTCTTCGACCGCGCCCGCCAGGGCGGCGACAAGCCGTTCCTGCACGCCAGGATCGATGGCGAATGGCGGGCAACCAGCTGGAACGAGGCCGCCCGCCAGGTCGCGGCGCTGGCCAGGTCGCTGCAGCGGATCGGCCTGAAAAAGGGCGACCGCGTCATGCTGGTCTCGGAAAACCGCCCCGAATGGTGCATCGCCGATCTCGGCATCATGGCCGCCGGCTGCATCACCGTGCCGACCTACACCACCAACACCCCGTCCGATCACCAGCATATTCTCGACAATAGCGGCGCCCACGCGGTGATCGTCTCCGACAGCAAGCTGGCGAAAAATCTGCTGCCCTCGGTGATCGGCTCGTCCGACGCCAATATCATCATCGGCATCGCCGACCTGCGCATCGGCCAGTCCGGCGATTTCGATCTCTACCGCTGGGCCGACCTGGTCCAGGGCAGCGACGCCGATGTCGCCGAGATCACCGAGCAGGTCTCGACCATCACCCGCGACGACACCGCCTGCATCATCTACACCAGCGGCACCGGCGGCAAGCCGCGCGGCGTGATGCAGCATCATGGCGCGATCCTGCACAATACCAAGGGGCCGGCCGAGGTGATCGAGACCGATTTCGGCTGGGACGAGGAAGTCTTCCTCTCCTTCCTGCCGCTCAGCCACGCCTATGAGCACAGCGCCGGCCAGTTCTTCCCGATCGGCCTCGGCGCCCAGATCTATTATTCCGAAGGGCTGGAGAAACTCGCATCCAATATCGAGGAGGTCCGCCCGACGATCATGGTCGTCGTCCCGCGCCTGTTCGAGGTATTGCGCGCCCGGCTGATCAAGACGGTCGAGAAGCAGGGCAGGATGCCCAATTACCTGCTCGGCAAGGCGCTGGCGATCGGCGAGCGCGAGGCGGAAGGCAAGAGCCGCAAGCGCGACAAGCTGATGGACCTGTTCCTCGACAAGACCCTGCGCCCCAAGGTGCAGCAGCGCTTCGGCGGCCGGATCAAGGCGATGGTCTCCGGCGGCGCCCCGCTCAACCCCGAGATCGGCACCTTCTTCCAGTCGCTTGGCCTGACCCTGCTGCAGGGCTACGGCCAGACCGAATCCGGCCCGATCATCGCCTGCAACCGGCCGCGCACCGGCCTCAAGATGGACACGGTCGGCCCGCCGATGATCGACACCGAGGTAAAGATCGCCGAGGACGGCGAAATCCTGGTGCGCGGCGAGCTGGTCATGCACGGCTACTGGCGCAATCAGGCAGAGACCGACAAGGTGCTCAAGGACGGCTGGCTGCACACCGGCGATATCGGCCATATCGACGAAGCCGGCCGGATCGCGATCACCGACCGCAAGAAGGACCTGATCGTCAACGACAAGGGTGACAATGTCGCGCCGCAGAAGGTCGAGGGCATGCTCACGTTGCAGCCGGAAATCCTGCAGGCGATGATCACCGGCGACCGCAAGCCCTATATGGTCGGCCTGATCGTCCCCGACCCCGAATGGGCACTGGAATGGTCGCGGGCCGAGGGCGTCGCCTATGACTTCATCAAGCTGCAGGCCGACCCGGCGTTCAAGGCGGCGGTGCGCGAAGCGATCGACCGGGTCAACGAGAGCCTGTCGGTGATCGAGAAGGTCCGCCGCTTCGAATTTGCCGACGAGCCTTTCGGAATCGAGAACGAGGAACTGACGCCGAGCATGAAGATCCGGCGGCATGTGATCCGGGAGCGGTATCAGGAGCGGATGGATGCGCTGTACAAGAAGTGAGAGGTTGGTAGGGAAGCGAATTCTCAATCTTGAAAAGACTCCACATATCATTCCCCGCGGGGCAAGGTCTAAGTATGACAACGAGAAGCAAAATTCGTTGGGCGCTTACGGGTTTGACGGCCCCATTTCTGGTGATTCTATCTTTTAATATAGAGAATTTGGCTGTTCGACTTGGTTGGGGAGACTTGCTGGCAGACGTTGTCGCTCCCCTATCAGGAAACAGTCCGCTCATTGAGTTTTTTAAAGATCCCTTATGGCTGTGGCCCTCGCTAGTCGGCATTGGAATAGCACTTGGCCTTTGGATCGACTTATTACTGTCGACGCGGGAAAGAAAAGAACTAATCGACCAAAGCCCCGCAAGAAAGACCGAGAGGCCAAACGCATTGCTGACGGATGCATATAAAACCATGGGCATGGCAATCGGAACCGAGAACTCTCTTCAATACGAGCTAGCAATCGCGGGCGTTGAACCCTTTTTTTTGGAGCTCTCCAATCGTAATGACTTTTTGATACCTGAACTGCGGAAAGATGGGACTGAAGCTGGTCTTTACAGAGCGCTGATATATCTGAACAATATTAGCCCATCCCTTAGACTAGATGATGACATAGAGGTGAAAAAAAGGGCGGCTAACGTTGTGCCAGGATTAAACAGTAAGAACGCCAAACAGCTACGTGAACAATTGAACATAAATTAAATGAAGTACCGTGGCAGTTGCAACAGTCCCTCGGTTCAGCTGTCACCGGAATTGAAAGGTTTGTGATTTGAGGACTGCGCCTGCCTGCCTATTCTTGCTCGTGCTTGTTTCATCATGTGGCAGCGACACACAAAAATTGGAATGTTCGGACATCG
>CAXIBD010000109.1:0-7652 GCA_964022135.1 uncultured Sphingomonadales bacterium
GCGGAGACCAGTCGGACCCGCGTTGTTCTTCAAATGCGCCGTCGCTCAGAAAAGCGACAAGGCGTTCTCCTGGCAGCGGCATATGGACATATTGGAGTTCGGGAAAACCCAAATAGCCGCCTTCTGAAATGCCGCCGGCGGTGTTCGGGCCAACATGGCTCCCCAGCGGTACAGCGGGTCTGCCATCAGCGCTCATAGCATAGCTGTAAAAGTCTGAAACGAAACGAGAAAGCCCGGTTTCGCTGCGTTCATACCGACCGATTTGTGCAACGGACAGGTCTCCGGTCAGCGTGTTGATAGCCTCTATTGCAGCAACGCAATGACCCTGACCAAGCGTCCAGGCGCGCGTGTGCCCGGACAGAGCGTTGGCGAGTAAATAGCCAACAAACCCGATGGCGACATTTAGAGCGCCGCCCGTATGACCTTCAGGGTTTCGTTTAAATGCGTCTGCCGGTAAATCGGCACCGCTCATATCAACCCGGGAGGCATAGGTCATATGGGCGGTAAGCCACATCGCGGCGTTGGCCAAGCGGTCAGCCGCTGCAATCAATGCCTGTGCTTCGGTGGAATCGTTAAATCCTTGCCAGTATCGACGCTTTGCAAGTAACTTATCTGCACGCGCAGTGGTTCCAGCGCTGTGCTCGATGACGCCAAATCCCCTACGCCAGCCGGTTGACGTCTTTTTTGTCAATGAACAGCCTCCTCAAACATCATGGTTGCCGCATACCAACGGCCGAGATCGAACATCATTGTGATTGTTTCTCTGGAATCGAGAAGGCGTAAAAATGGTTTTTCCGCCACAGTCAAAAGTGGAGCGACCGCGCGGGGTTATCGGAGAAGCACGGTCGCTCCTTAAGAGTCGGTTTTCGAAATTGCCAAGAAACATGCTCTTAACCGACCCCCAAATTGTTTGCCGTTCACGCTTGGAAGGCACTATTCTGGCCTGGTATATGTATTTTCTCGCTGGCAAATGCCGCTTTTGACCGCTGAAAGTCATCGCGCACTGTTGCCGGCCGAAAGCTTTGGTTCACTGTCAGCGTTGCTGGCCAGCTTTTGGCGGTCTTGACCGGAGAATCCGTTGAAAAATTTTTCAAATTCAACAGGGAATGGAAAAACGATCGTAGAGCTGCGTTCTCCTGCTATTTCACTGAGCGCGCCGAGATAGCGCAGTTGCATCGCCTCAGGGTGACCAGACAGGGTTTCTGCGGCTTCTAATAGCTTTTGTGCGGCCTGCTGTTCTCCTTGGGCATTTATCACTCGTGCCCGGCGCTCGCGTTCGGCCTCAGCCTGTTTCGCCATCGCACGCACCATGGTTTCATCTATATCGACATGTTTGATTTCAACATTGGCGACCTTGATACCCCATGACGTTGTCTGGGTGTCGATTATCTCTTGAATATCTTTGTTGAGTTTGTCTCGCTCGGTGAGCATCTCATCAAGCTCATGCTTACCAAGAACCGAGCGCAGGGTGGTTTGTGCGAGCTGACTGGTCGCATCGATAAATTGCTCCACCTGAATTATCGCGCGTTCAGGATCAACAACCTTGAAATAGATGACCGCATTGACGTGAACCGACACATTATCGCGCGAAATCAGATCTTGCGTCGGCACATCGAGGACGATCGTTCGCAAATCCACGCGGGAAAGGGTCTGAACAAAGGGAATAATAAAAATCAGACCGGGACCTTTGACCCCGGTGAACCGGCCGAGCGTGAAGACGACAGCGCGCTCATATTCCACCACAATGCGGATAGCACTTGCGCCAACTGCGAGCAGGATGAACAACAAAGCCGTTAGCGTAATAAGATTATCGGTCATGGGATGCTCCTGATTTTTTTGGAGTTATCAGCGCCGGGCGATTATCGGTATCAACCGGTTTATTATTATGGACGCACTTCGGCGCTGAATGTTACAGTTCACGCAAACTCGCCAGACCGGTTGAAACCAAAAAATGATAGGGCGGCGCGGCTCGCATTTGAAAAGTGGGGCGACCGCTGGGGAAGTCAGTGCGCGGTCGCCCCTAAAGATACGGTCGTCGGAATTGTTAACCAATATCGCGCCAACCGATCTCTATATTTGTGCCAACGCCACTTTAATATCCGCTCATCTCGCCAATTAAGTATCTGGATATAAAGGAGCAGGGGCGTTGGCAAAAGCAGTGGGTGATCCCATAAATATAGTCTGACATTCAGTGCTGCAGAAGAAATAGGTCCAGCCCTTATATTCTTCAGCGGCAACGGCTTTTTCCAAAGCAAATTTCCGGTTGCATACCGGGTCTTCTGCGGTGATATCCATCAGCTGGCCTTTTGAAGGAGCGTGGCGGTAATATGGCGCGGACAAAAAGGCATCATGATGTCGCTTTCCTATTTTGCCGGGTACCAACAAGCTCGGCCACATGGCGCGCAATCATCAATTCTTCATCTGCAGGACTGATTTCCACGGCAACCGGAGCATCTTTGGAGGATAAAAGTGGCTTATTGGCTTCGTTTTTTTTCGGGTCGATTATCGTCCCGAAGCATTTCTCCAATGGTTTGCAGATTTGGTACCGTATCTCTGGAGAATGCTCACCAATTCCGCCTGTAAAGACCAGGCGATCAATGCCGCCCATCGCGGCCACCAATGCGCCAAAGTGACGGCGGGCTTGATAGCAATAAAAAGCTATCGCTTCTTCGGCAGATTTACCGGCGTTGGATGCAACAAGAATTTGAGCATCACCGCTTGTTCCCGACTGTCCAAGCAAACCCGATCGGTTGTTTAAAAGATCGGCCAGTTCATCAGGCGTCCAGCCCTCTTCCGTTAAGAGATAAAGGATAAGTCCAGGGTCAATATCTCCGCTTCTGGTGGCCATCGGCAATCCCGACAATGGACTGAAGCCCATGGAGGTATCAATTGATCGTCCGCAATGCACCGCCACCATACTTGCTCCGGCGCCAAGATGGGCAATCACAATACGCTCTTTCAAAGCGTCCTGACCCGCTCTGCGCACGAGCCGGTCCAAGGCTGATTCATAGGACAGCCCATGAAAGCCGTACCGGCGAATAACACCGCCCTCCATATTATGTGGCAGTCCAGTTCTGGCAGCATTTTCAGGCATGAAGGCATGAAAAGCAGTGTCAAAACAGGCAAATTGCGTTGTCTGGGGGCGCGTCCTGCGAACTGTATCAATGCCAGCAAGATTTGCAGGCAGATGCAGTGGCGCGAGCGCGGTTAACCGCTCCAGATCAGCTTCGATTTTTGGGTCCAGTTCAACAGGGGAAACAAAATCTGGTCCGCCATGCACTACCCGATGACCAACAAGCGAGATTTTCCAAAGTTCTGCGTGGTTCTCTAGCTGATCGAGGATATGTTGAACGGCCGAGCCATGGTCGCCGCAAGATGTTTTTATATGCCACAAGGACGCGCCGTCAGCCGAACGCGCAGAGGAATGGCCTCGCGCTTTCCCAATATCCGTGACCTTCCCGCGCAATAGTGGTTCAATATTGCCACCCAAACGAAAAACAGCAAATTTAACGCTTGATGAGCCGCAGTTGATCGTCAAGAGGTGCGGCAGCGGACTTGGCCGCGCTCTCCGTCGACCTTCCGCGTAAGGCACAGGTTCTTGGGATTTGTTGATCATTTTTTCCTTTGCTCCTAGGGGTTCCTGAACGGCACGCGGTCCTCACATCTCGGCAAACCCAGCAATTATTTTCGCTAACAGGTCTGTGGCGTGCGCGATCTGCCTAAGACCGCATCATATGTTGAACAATAGATGCCATCCGAGTGCAGATAGCGGGCGCTTCAACTTGAACATCAGTTCTTGGAACAACATGATCTTGTGCTTTTCTCAGACTTTTTCTGCTCAATTTGCTTTGAGCTGGAACAGCAGCATCCTTTGCTCTCCGATTTGACTGGATCGGAAGGCTTAATAATTGGTTTGAGTATTTTTCTCGGTAGGGAAGTTTTGGGATCAGTTGTTGTATTGCTCACGGCTTTTCTCCTTTGCAAATCGTTCAAACAATTTGATCTTTCTGGGCGACGCCACAGAAAATTGGTGTCGCTAGTAATTAGGACGGATTAGGGGGGCACCGCGTTACACAGTCGGGAAAGAAGTCAGGTCGTTCGCATGCGCGGCTTCTTCCCCTCTAATTTGTCTCAGTCCTCGCCGCTATTCTCCAGGCTTCATCATAAGTTGCTGCTGAAGCATCAGTCTTTCCATCATCTGATGCATCATGTGCATATGTTGCTGCATTTTCTCCATATGCACCGGAGCCATGGACATGGGCCCTTTGCCCTGCGACATCATGCCGCCTTCGCTCATCATCGCTTTCATTGAGGCCATATGCGTCTTCATTTGGGTCATATTATCTGACATCAGTTTGCTGCGTTCAGCTGGTGTTTTTGCTGTTTCAGCGCTGTCCTTCATCATTTGCATCTGGGCGTCATCGTTTGACATTGGCATGTCGTGTTTATGTGCTGGCGCTTGCGGTTCCTGGGGCGCTGCATAAGCTGCGGAACTTGCCAGTAAAGCGATGCCTGCGATTGAAATAATATTGGGGGACTTCATTTCTATTTTCCTTTTTCATTGCTATGGTTGGAATGACGGGTCCGGTCGTGAAACGTTACACTTCGGTAGTCAGTTGTTGGTTCAAGGCCGCGAGGCCCATCGAGGTTATCATTGCGCCGTCCTATGTACGCGAGCTCTTGCCCGCTCCCACGGCCAGCATCCATCCAGCTCTACATCAATGGAGAAGCTCAGAAAGGTACGGATAGTGACAAGGGCACCAAGAACTGCGATGTTTGTCAGCGACGGCTCGAGCACAAGAGAACGCAGGATGTCAGCAGCTACCAAAAGCTCAAGCGCAATCAATGTGCAGCGGCCAAGTTCACGGCGGAACGATGTATAACGATCTTCCATATTATGACGAACATATAAGGCTATTGCCTTCACTACGCTCCAGACAAACCCGCCGGCGATCACGGCCAGCGCCGCCAATTCAAGGCCTGTGATGGTCCAGGTCACCAAATCATCAATAGCAATGCCGGTCATATCTTATCCTGTTCTGACCTATAATCGGTCTGCTACCGATGAGAGGGATCGAGTAATCGGGTGTCATTATATGGGCTCTCCTAGGCTCTCAAAGGCACAAGCGGTTGCTTTGGTTATATTGCCTCTGACGCTTGTGAATGACGAGTTTGACGGCGCAGCCTGTTACCTTGTGTGCCGGCAATTAGCTTCACCAATTTACCTCCTAGCGCTCGTCATAGGTTGCGCTTTATGTGCGGTCGCCCGGCAGACCACCTGCAGCTCACATTCGGTGGAGCAGTCAGCGCGGCCAAGTTTGATTTTACGGCCCAAAGCTTGCCGCGATCTATGCAACTTTACCCTGAGCGTATTGGGCGACAGACCAAGGTCACTAGAAATCTTCATCCGGTCTTCGGTACGCAAATCGGCGCGCTCGATCAGTTTTTGATAACCAGGATTAAGCTCGGGCAGATATTTCTTGATGCATGGCAAGTCTGTTTCAGGTTTCTCCTCTGCAGGCCCCATGAGCGTCAGGAACGAAGCATATTCGTGGAGAAATTTTCTTTCTTGATCCCGCTTTCTGAAATGATCTGAAAGAACCGAACGCAATATGCTGGAGAGCCATCCGCGAATTTTTTCGCAGTTTTGAAGATCATCCGCACGGGTTAAAACACGGACGAAAAAATCCTGCAATACATCCTGCGCATCTTGTTCATTTCGGGTGTGCCGCAGGAGATAATGAAAGATACGGTCTTTGGATTCCTCCAGAGCCTCGTTTACCAATCTTCGATTTTTAGAAATGGAACTCGTGATCTGGGTCGGCATAATTATTCCTTCACCATTGCAGTCAATTTCCTGGAGTCTGTTCGCTTTCAAATTAGTGGTTCTGTTAATTGGTACGCTCGGGAGAGGTCATCCCCTCAAGAAAAACGGCCAGTTACGTATAATTACTGAGGGGTAACGCTCATCGGGGCGTATGATCATATGGTAGTTAAACGAGGGGAGCGCGCCAGACTGCAAAATACCTTGATTGCGTATTCTTGGAGCTGAAGGAGAGTATCTATGTGTCGGTGTTCTGTTTTGGTGGCGCGCTAATGTCCGCCTATCTTGTCTGGATGATATTTCGTGGCCGAGAGCGCCCCAGCTTGGTCGAACAATTAGCGGATGGAAAATCGCAGGATAGTAATAGTTCTGATAAAATGGTGGCTTAAGCAATAGCCTTTAATTTCCGCGATTGGCTGCAGTTCCAGCTTGCCGGGGATATCATTTTTTTGGCTTTTTGCGTTCTGTGAAGAATGCGTCGCCCGCGACATGGAATTGTGCAAATAGCTGTTCGATGGGAGCCTGGGGAGGGTCTACCAGAATGCTTCATGAACTCAGCAAACGGCGATATGGCTGCAGACAAAAAAGCATATCTTGTTAGCGGCGGGATAGGGTCTCTCGCCGCTGCGGCATTCATGATCAGGGATGGAGGTAGGCTAAGATCATTGGGACAATTGCCTTTATTCAACCGCTGCAGGAATGAGCCAAACCATTGGGCATCCTAACCAGCTGGCTAGCTTCGGAAAGCCTCTAGGCCTTCAACGTCATTTGACTGGCGCAGACGGACTGTAATGAAACGCATTTCTTCGCGTCCTTCATAGCATCGTTCGAAGAATGTTTCAGCAGCCGCTGCTTCGCAGTTGCATGTCCGCAGTATATCAGGAAATGGCTCAATATGTACCCAATAGCCCATAATATCGTCGTGCCATTACGCTCTGGCCTGATGTCAGGTCTGAAAAGTCATTCGCGAGGCTCATCCAAGACGGCCTTCATTTGCAGTTTACCATTCCTGTTGGCAGGTTTGGTTATCAACTCTGCGCCTGCCGCTGCGCAAGTGAACGTCTATGACTCCGATGAACTATCGGTTGATGTCGCCCTCGATGCCTCTTCGGTTTTGTTTGTTCAGAGCAATTCCTGGTTTGGCGAGCCCGAAGCCAATATTGGCGTTGATAGCAAAAACTGGGCGGAATTTGCGATCGAACCGCAAATATACTTCAAAGTGAAAGATATTTTTGGAGGAGAACTGTCTGCCGCGGCTTCCGTCGTCAGCACAAAAACCTATGGAGAAAGTGCGGATGGTTTTGCCGCAGGCCTCGACGATCCGGGCAAGACAACATTGGAAAAGCTCTATGTTGGATGGAAAGCTGAATTGGGCACTGATGACTTTATCGAGGTGATCGGCGGTGATTTTGACTATCAGATAGGGACCGGATTTCTCGTCAAGGATGGAGGGCGCGACGGCGGTGATCGAGGTGGGTTTTATCTCGGAGCCCGCACTGCTTCCAGAAGCAGTGCGCTGGTGCGTGTGAAATATGACAATTTGCAGGTAGAGGGTTTTTATCTCGGTAACAATCCTGGTCGCGGCGGAATCAAGGCGCATATCGGAGGGTTTAATGCTGTATATAACCTCCCGGACCGTTTTTCGATTGGCGCAACATATATCCAGGTTGCTCATTTTGATGATCCCCTGTTGGCAAACACAGCTGAAAACCTGAAGACATATGACGTTCGCGGTTCTGTCAATATCAACGATCAACTCAAGCTGTCCGGTGAATATGCGAAGCAGCGCGGCGCAGCTTTTTACCGCGGTCAAGGTTGGTACCTACAA
>CAXIBD010000110.1:0-7612 GCA_964022135.1 uncultured Sphingomonadales bacterium
ATAATCCAACATACGACGGGTTCTTCGCAAACCATCAGCCAGAATGGTAGGGCGCGCCGAGGTTTGCGAGTATTTTTCAGGTTCGAATTGAATTCCCACTCCCAATCCCTTTACCGATCGGCGCATCTTCGATCATGACAGATATCCTGCCCGCACGTAGCGACCAATACGTAACATAGTGCATCATGGGACCGTCCATCGCTACACTTCATCAACCGGTAATTGCCGATAAAATACGATAGTCCAAATTTTTTTCAGCGCGACAAAATGAAGATTTCGTCACGCATATCGTCCAACCATCGGTATTGCTTGCGAGTTATCGGTTTACCACGCTCGTCCTGGGTAGACTCCGTTTGGCGATTTGCTTCAGAAATAGCTCCTCGTCCGCAGTTTCGTCATCCGCTAAGCCACTTCGCCTTCTAAAACCTGCCTTTCAGGAAACCGCCCATTTGTTGCGGTTCGAGCGTGAGCAAATTCTGGACACTGAATGGCAGCCTTCAGGGACGAGTAAGGGCTTTTGGAAAGGCGACATCAAGGGCGCAAAGCAGATATAGGATTTGGCCAATCTGAACGACCGCAAATGGGGCGAAAGCTGAACGACAGCTTTTATTATCTATCCGATCCATTCGAATGACGGAAACTGGGTGGTTAGCCGACTATCTGATTTCAGATGCAGAAGGCGCAAAGTGGACCAACCATTTAGTTGCAAAAACGGCTTTTGCCGGCGCGATATTGGGTGGCGTGAAGTTGAACGCGCTAGAAGTTAGTGCATTTCGCAAATAACCGCTACAACAACGGATAATCGAACCGAAAAAGGACATTGATATGCGTGCATGGGCCCTGAAGAGTCGTCCCGCCGGTACTCCGGTGGCTAATAATTTCCAGATGATAGAGGCAACGGATGCTCCGCTTGGCGAAGGCGAATATCGCATCACAAATAGCTGGCTGTCGGTTGACCCCTATATGCGCGGACGGATGAATGACGTGAAAAGCTACGCGCCTCCCTTCGGTATCGGTGAAGCGATGACCGGCGGCGCGGTCGGCACGGTGACCGAAAGCAACAACGCAGATTATCCGGTCGGATGCAAAGTGCTGCATATGGCGGGTTGGCGCGATACTGCTGTCGCTGGCGGCAGCAATCCCCCTGAAGGCGGAATGCCACCGGTGAAGCTTCCCGATCTTGGTGTTCCCGATCAGCATTGGTTGTCGATCATCGGCATGCCCGGAGGCACCGCCTGGTTTGGGCTGCTGAATGTTGGTGCTGCCAAAGAAGGCGAAACTGTTTTTGTATCTGCGGCGGCTGGCGCGGTTGGCTCAACAGTTACCCAGATAGCCAAGGCCAAGGGCATGACCGTAATCGGGTCAGCCGGCGGCGCAGATAAATGTGCATGGGTTAAGGAAATCGGCGCGGATGCTTGCCTTGATTACAAGTCCGGTCCGGTATTGCCGCAATTGCGCGCAGCACTGAAAGAGCTCGGAAAATCCGGCGTTGATGTCTATTTTGACAATGTCGGCGGTGAACATTTGGATGCGGCGCTCGCGTGCGCCAACGAACGCGCCCGTATGGCGATTTGCGGGATGATTGACGTTTACAACGATCAACAGCCGCAATCGATGCAATATCTGCCGATGATCATTGGCCTGCGCATAAAGATTGAAGGCTTCCTCTATCCCGATTTTGCCGCGCAAGTGCCAGAATTCAACGTCGATATGGCGGAACTGATTGCATCGGGCGCTGTCAAGGGCCGTGAGACGGTGATGGAGGGGCTAGAAAAAGCACCGGACGCATTCATCGGCCTGTTTACCGGCGCGAACACGGGCAAGATGCTGGTCAAGGTTTAGGGTTCCGGTGAAAGGGGTTTGATTGACCGTAACATCCCGATAGCCGACTTTAACTTTGGCCATGTTGGACGGGAACAACTGGGCCGATTGCTGTCGGTCTGCTTTGAAGAAATGAGACGGACTAAGCAGACATTCGGCTTTCGACCCCCGACCGGATGTTCAATCCCTGAAACCTGCTAATGGCCTCTAAACATACAGTTTTGGTCGTTCGGCTACATCATCGGAGACGAAGTGCGCAAAGGTTTGACTTGATTGCCGTGAGCAGCGATACTCAGCAAGTTCTATTTATCCGGGGGCCAAAATGCGGTTTGTTTACTTATTTTCTTTGCTTGTTACTTTCGTCTTCAGCGCTCCGGCGCTCGCCGAGGATTGGGGCCAGAAGGCCGAAAGACATTCGTTCGAATTGGCGGATTTCACCTTCCACAATGGCGAGACGCTCCCCTCCATAAAGATGAACGTCTATACGCTTGGAAAACCGCGCCGGGATGATGCCGGGCAAATATCAAACGCGGTTATGATCCTGCATGGGACGGGCGGAGACGGACTGTCATTGCTTCGTCCGTCATTTGGTGATGAGTTGTTTGGCCCAGGCCAGCCGCTTGATATAGAAAGATATTACATCATCTCGCCAGATAACCTGGGACACGGCAACAGCTCAAAACCAAGTGACGGATTGCGCGCTGAATTTCCTCGCTATGACTATGACGACATGGTGCTTGCCCAAAACAGGATGCTAACAGAAGGCTTTGGCGTGCAGCGGCTGGAAATGATCCTCGGCACGTCCATGGGTTGCATGCACAGCTTCATCTGGGGAGAAGATTACCCCAATTTCGCTCGCAGACTTGTTCCGTTGGCTTGCAATGCTATCGAGATTGCCGGGAGAAACCGCATATTTCGTCAGATCGTCATTGAAGGGTTCGAGAATGATCCGAAATATGCAGGCGGAAATTATTCCGATCCTTCTGACCTACGGGTGGGGCAGGTAACCTTCGCAAATCAGTTGATACTGGCGGGCTCAAATCCCTATCGGATGCAAGCGGAAGCTCCCACACGTGAGGAAGCAATCAAGGTTTTGCATAGTTACAAAAACAGAATCTTGGCCAATCCCGTTGATCCAAATGACACGATTTACCAGTTTGATTCATCGCGAAATTATGATCCATCGTCTCGCCTAGAAGAGATCAAAGTACCAGTATTATGGATCAATTCTGCCGATGATTTCATCAATCCTCCTGGCCTGGGAAATCCTGAAGACCTCGCGAAGAGAATGCGGATTGCGCAGTTCGTATTAATTCCAGCGAGCAAAGAAACCAGAGGTCACGGAACCCATACATACCCTCAATTTTGGAAGAATGAGCTCTCAGCCTTCCTCTCCCGGCATCCCTAGTCTGGGATAACCGCTTTCAGGGAACGCTCAATCGGCGATGAACAACAGCAATTGGGACGCATTTCGGACCGTCGGCAACTGGGCTGTTCGCCGACAGTCCACATTTAACCTTTAACACCGATAAAGCAGACGTAGATGCTCGGCCCAGAGCGCGCGCAGGTCCGTTGCAGCATGCGCTTGGCTGCCGTTCACAAATTGTGCACTTGACTGTGCACCTAAACCGATTCAAACATGTTAATAGAATAAAAATTCGAGGACTTCTGCGGTTTTGCGTTGACGGTAATAGATGAAATTCCTTGGTCGGGAATCCTCTCGTCCCGACCAGGCTTTCAGGCCAATCACGCCTGCTGACCGAGCGTGACCAGCACTGCAATATTCCCCAAATGGGTGCGGCTATTCATTCCAGAGTTTGCGACACTGATAGCCAAGAAACGGTGTTCGTCGCCGGTTACGGAGTGCCGCTGCAGGGGACTCGCACCAACAGCCCAAGCCATTGCGCGCACCCTTTTACCGTCGTCCCGGCGCTCCGCCAGCTTGACGGCAACCGATTGTTTTATCTTCTGTGAACTTTGGCTGGAAGCCGCAGATTACCGAGATTTCCGAGCAGGGCCTAAGTCGGCGAGTGTGAACTTCCAGATTGTCCCTGCAGCCGGTGTGGCAGAAATATGCGAACAGCGGCCGGGTCGGTATCATTTCCAAATTGTCAAAGAGCCGGTTCCGCCCGTGCCGGAAGAACAAGGGGACCATAGATGAAGGGGCCGCCTGTAGGAAAGACCTGCCTGGAAGGGTTGCGGCTGTGACGGTGGTGGGGCGAGATTGCTCAAGTCGTCCGCTGGCGCTCGAGAAAGTCACGCACCAGCTTTCGAACGCTTGCAGTTTGCCCGACCATCAGATGTCCTCCCCTCGGCAGCACGTGGAGCTCGGCGCCCGGGATATGCTCCGCCGTGAAGCGCGCGCCCGGAAGCGTCTTGTACAGATCGTCTTCGGCGGAGATGATCAGGGTTGGAACCGCGATTTTCTCCAGTGGCCGTGGCTCCATCCGGGTCAGGCCATCCAGTTCGAGGCCGTGGACCCGCCATGACAGAGGCAGGACGCTGTTCATCACGTCGGTAACGCGAGCCTGTTCCACTGTCGATGCATTCTCCTCCACTTCCGGCGGCACCCCGAAAAAGCGCACGAGACTGGCGCGGCTGACGCGCATGGCGAGCCAGAAAAGGAAATCCGCTGACGATTCGATGAGACGCAGGACCGTCTGGCTGGGAACGCTGTTATCAGCGCCGACGGTCTGAGTCGGGTGATAGGTGCGCGGGACCAGCAGAATGAGCGACCTGACGCGCTGCGGATGCCGAAGCGCCATCTCGATGGCGCTGGGCGCCCCGGCCGACACGCCAACGACAATGGCTTCCCCGATATGGAGAGAATCGAGGAGGGCGGCATGGGCGTCGGCCTGCGCCGCCGGCGAACTATCTTGCGGAGCAGGCGTTTTCAGATAGCCGAAGCGGGAAGGCGCGACCACCCGATGGCCGGCCCCGAAATCCCGCGCGATCAGAAGGCCCTGGTCATAGCCGCCTCCGGCCCCGTGAATGACGAGCATCGCTTCGCCTTCGCCAGTATCCGCATATTCGATCCTGCCTGCGGCCGTATCGGCGATGGTGCCGCCAGCGTCCACCGCATCCCGGATTGCGCGCGCGTCATGCCGATAGCGAGCATAGACCGCTGCTCCTGCAGCAGAGGCAGCGGCGGCAAAGACACGGGTGAACCTGGCGAGCATGACGAGTCTCCTTCGAGACCCGACCTGCTACACTGGCAGCCCGAAGGGCCATATAAGGATTAGTCCGGATTGGCCGCCACCGGACCGCGTCACCGGGTCATGCCCTATTCAAAGGGCTGATAAAGGTCCTGCTGCGGCTCGGTGAACCATTTTGGCCCCGAATCCGTCATGTAGAAATGGTCCTCCAGCCGGATTCCGAACTGGCCGGGCACCACGATCATCGGTTCGTTGGAGAAACACATGCCGGCTGCCAGCGGCGTCCGGTCGCCCTTCACCAGATAGGGGCCTTCGTGGATATCGAGGCCGATGCCGTGGCCGGTGCGGTGGGGGAGGCCCGGGAGGTCATAGTCGGGGCCGAGGCCGTGGCTGATCAGCACGTCGCGGGCGGCCTGGTCGACGGCTTCGCAAGGCGTGCCGATGGCGGCGCGGTCGAAGGCGGCCTGTTGCGCTTCCTTTTCGACAGCCCACAATTTTTCTATCCCGCTGTCCAGTCCGGACAGCGCATAGGTGCGGGTGATGTCGGAATTATAACCGTCGATGGTGCAGCCGGTGTCGATCAGGATCAGCTCGCCATCCTGCAGCGCCGGATCGCCCGGCACGCCGTGCGGATGCGAGGTCGCCTCGCCAAACTGGACGGCACAGAAACTGTTGCCGCGATCGGCGCCGCCGGCGCGGTGCAGACGGTCTATCTCGGCGATCACTTCGCTGGCCTTCATGCCCGGCTTGATCCACTCGAAAATGGTCTGGTGGACCGAGAGGGTGAGCTGCATGGCCGCGATCATCAGGTCGATTTCCTGCTGCGATTTGCTTGCGCGCAGCGGCGCGATCAGGGCGGCGGCGGAGTCGCAGTGGATCGGCTTGTCCAGTTGGCCCATCGCATCGACAAGCCGAGCGGCATGGCCATAGGAACATTCGGGATCGAGCGCGCAGCGCTGGCAGCCCTGTTCGGCCAAGAGCGAGGCGATGAGGGTGGACGGGCTTTCATGCTCTTCCCAGAAGGCCATGTCCGGGATCATCGGAAATTTGGCGCGGATCGCGGATTCCTCGAATTTCGGGCAGATGAAGGTGGTGCCTTGCGCGGTGATCAGCACACCGACCAAGCGTTCGCTTTCGTAGAAAGCCTCGCCGAAGAAATAGCGCATATTGCTGCCCGGCGTAATCAGGACTGCATCGAGTCCGCTGGCCGGCATGGCCTGGCGCAGGCGGTCGAGCCGCTGCTGCCGTTCGGCGTCGCCGATCGATGGGGGTCGCGATGGGGTCGTCATGGTCGGATCTCCGAATGGGGGGGTCAGCCGCTAAATAGTTGGGCCGAGATGGCGGTGGCAGGCGCGGTGGTCACAGTCTTTCGGCGTGCCAGCGCAAATGATCGGCCATGAAGGTCGAGATGAAATAATAGCTGTGGTCATAGCCTTCGCGCATATTCAGCGTGAGTGCTATCCCTGCTTTCTCGCAGGCTTCGGCGAGCAGGTGCGGCTTCAGCTGTTCTTCGAGGAAATTGTCGCTGGTGCCCTGTTCGACCAATATGTCGGCGACGCGCGCGCCATCCTCGATCAGCGCGCAGGCGTCATAGGGACGCCAGGTCGCCTTGTCGAGCCCGAGATAGCGGCCGAGTGCCTTCTTGCCCCAGGGGCACTGGATCGGCGCAACGATCGGCGAGAAAGCGGAGACGCTCTTGTAGCGGTCGGGGTTACGCAGGGCGATGGTCAGCGCACCGTGGCCGCCCATGCTGTGGCCGAATATGCCCTGCCGAGCCATGTCGACGGGGAATTCCTGCGCGATCAGGGCGGGCAATTCCCGTTCGATATAGCTGCGCATGCGGAAATGCTGCGCCCAGGGCTCCTCGGTGGCGTCGACGTAGAAACCGGCGCCCTGCCCCATGTCATAGGCCGGGTCGTCGGGCACGCCATCGCCGCGCGGCGAAGTGTCGGGCGCGACGATGATCAGGCCGAGGTCGCTGGCGGCCTGGCGATATTCGCCTTTCTCCATGACATTGGCGTGGGTGCAGGTCAGACCGGACAGATACCAGAGCACGGGCAGTTTGGCGCCCTCTTCATGATCCGGCACATAGACCGAGAAGGTCATGTCGGTGCCCGTCTCCTCCGAAGCGTGGGAATAGACGCCCTGCGTCCCGGCATGGCTTCTGTTGGTGGAGACGGTCTCCATCAGAAGACCACGACGCTGCGGATGCTCTCGCCGGCGTGCATCAGGTCGAAGCCCTTGTTGATCTCGTCCAATGTCAGCGTGTGGGTGATCATCGGGTCGATCTCGATCTTGCCGCCCACATACCAGTCGACGATCTTCGGCACATCGGTGCGGCCGCGAGCGCCGCCGAAGGCGGTGCCCTTCCAGACGCGTCCGGTGACCAGCTGAAATGGCCGGGTCGAGATTTCCTTGCCGGCCTCGGCGACGCCGATGATGATGCTTTCGCCCCAGCCGCGGTGGCAGGATTCGAGCGCCTGGCGCATCACATCGGTATTGCCGGTGCAGTCGAACGTATAGTCGGCGCCCCCATCGGTCAGCTTGACCAGATGCTCGACGATATCGCCGTCTATCTTGTTGGGATTGACGAAGTGGGTCATGCCGAATTTCCTGCCCCATTCCTCGCGGTCGTC
>CAXIBD010000111.1:0-7582 GCA_964022135.1 uncultured Sphingomonadales bacterium
ACGCAGGGCGTTCTTGACGAGATCGCCGATGGTGATCGCGCCTTCGCCCTCGAGGTTCGGCGGCCGGGTTTCAAGCGGCAGCCAGTGCGGCTGCTGCAGGCGAAGCTCGGCGGCATCCTCGATGGTGAGCACGCGTTCGCCGGGATCGATCATCTTCGACATGGCGTTGAGCATGGTCGTCTTACCGGAACCGGTACCGCCGGAGATCACGACGTTGAACCGGCAGGCTCCGGCGATCTTGAGCACCGTACACATTTCGTCGGACATCGAGCCGAAGCCCTTCATCAGGTCGAGCGTGATCGGCTTCTCGGAGAATTTACGAATCGATATAGCGGTACCCTTGAGGCTAAGCGGCGGAACGATAACGTTCACACGCGAACCGTCCTTCAGACGGGCATCGGCAAGCGGCGTGGTCTGGTCGACGCGGCGGCCGACCTGGTTCACGATCCGCTGGGCGATCTGGAACAGATGCTCCTCGTCGCGGAACTGGATCGGGGCGATTTCCAGCTTGCCCTTGATTTCGATATAGGTCTGTTCGGGACCGTTGACCATGATATCCGAGATGTCGGGGTTCTGCAGCAGTTCTTCCAGCGGTCCGAAGCCGAGCAGTTCATCGACCAGCACCTTTTCCAGCGCAAACTGTTCGCGGCGGTTCAAAGTCAGTTTGAGCTCGGTCAGCACTTCCATGATGATAGGGCGGAATTCTTCGGTCAGCTCTTCCTTGTTCAGGGTCGCGGCCGCTTCCGGGTCAACACGTTCGAGCAGGCGCGGCAACACCTGTTCCTTGATCTTGTGGACGGAGGCTCCAAAGCCTTCTTCCTTTTCACCGGCTTCCGCCAGCGGTTGCGAGCGTTCGGAAAGCCGCGCCATGGCTTCACTTTGAACGGCGGCCGGTGCAGCCGGAGCGCCATCACCGGGGAGAGGAACGGATTCGAGCGGGGGAAACTGATTGCCACCCTGAGTGTCTTCGCGATTTTCGGAATCGGCAATTTTCTTGCCGCCTCCGTTCATTGGCTTTGCCACGCCAAAGGATGGTTTGCCGCCACCCAGTCCATTTTTCTTGCCAAATGCGCTCATGCTCTTCTGTCCGATATGTCTATAGTCATACGATCAAGGCCCTTTTCCGCGAAAATGGTTAATAAACTGGTAAATCTGCGGGCTTCTGTGGGGAGAAATGCGGATGCACTTTTGTGACTTGTGCCGTTCGAAGCAGCCGCTAAGCCGGACAGATGGACAGGGAGAAAATTTTTGGCCGCTGACCATTCCCGTCAACACGCTGCGGCAGGGGGAATCACGCTAGCCCTGGTCGCGTTTGCCGGCTTCCCCCTTGGCGATGCCGTGATCAAGTCGATGGCCGGAGACTGGCCGGCCCCGGCCGTGGCGGCGCTTCGCTTTTCGATCGGCGCAGTCGCTCTCGCCGTCATCCTTTTCATGCGGGAGGGCCGTCGCGGCTTTCAGGTCAACCGTCCCTGGCTCCACGTGGCGCGCGGATTTGCGTTATTCGTCGGAACCATAAGCTTTTTTTCCGCCATCTACGTGATGCCGCTGGCCGATGCCGTGGCGATTTCGTTCATCAACCCGATTCTCACCGCGCTGTTTTCCGGCTGGTTTCTGAAGGAAAATATGCCGCCCCGGACGTGGGTCGCGACGATCATTGCCTTTGGCGGCGTGCTGATCATGCTTCGTCCGAATGTCGCCGCCTTTGGCTGGGTCGCGATATTACCCCTGATTTCGGCCTTTGCGATGTCGACCATGCTGATCCTCAATCGCATGGTATCGACACAGCGCTCGATCTTCGCCGCGCAATTCTATATCGCCTTCTGGGCGGCTATCTTCCTGGTCATCGCCACCGTGATTGGCAACTGGCTGGTCCCGGTCATGGCGATTCCCGGTGCACCGCAATGGGACGTGGTGCTGCGCTGCCTGCTGGTGGCCCTGACTGCGACCGGCTGTCATTTTCTCCTGTTCATGGCAACCATGCGAACGACCGCCGCGGCCATTGCACCGATCGTCTATATCCAGCTGCTGATTGCGACAGCGATCAGCGTTTTCATTTTTGGAGATCCGATAGACGAAATGGCAATGGTCGGCGGATTACTGATTATTTTCAGTGGGTTGCTGCTCTGGCGCAGTGCACGAAGGGCCAATACCGTGCTCGAAGCCTAGGATGTCTCCAAAAGCCTGAGGTGCTGGTCAACGCTGTTCTCGATCGAATAGGCCGCTGCGCAGGTCCTCAGAAGTTCGATTGGCTGGGGCGAGGCAATGGCCTCGCAGATGGCCGTGGACAGCGCCACTGGATCCTGAACCGGAACCGTTTCGATGCCGATCTGATGCAACAGCTCGGTCAGGCCTGCCGAGCAATCGGTTGCGACAATGGCGCAGCCTGTTGCCATGGCCTCGATCGGAACCGCCGGAAACCCTTCCCAGCGCGATGACAGGACAAGAATATCCGATTGCTCCAGATAGGGCGTCACGTGGGCCACGAATCCCTTGAATTCGATCCGCCCGGCGATACCAAGTGTTTCCGCCCAGCGCTTTGTGTCTTCAAGCAACGGCCCGTCCCCCAGGACCGTCATCGACCAGGGACGGTCCGCAAAGAGGGCGAGCGCTGACAGAAGCGTCTTATAGCCTTTTTGTGCCGCTATCCGTCCCACAGAGAGCAGTCGGGGCGGGCGATCCGGATCCCGGGGCCTCCGCTCGTCTCCCGACAAAAGCATCTCCGAGTGGACGTAGGGATTCGGAACGGCATGGAATTTGGCCGCCGCCCTGGGGTAGATTTTGGCATAGCGATCCGCATCAGCCGCGCTCAGGGTCAACGACATGTCGCCCAATGCTGCCGTGACCCCAAATCGCCAGGTCCGGTAGAACCTCACCCAAGGCCCGAAACCGGGGCGCAGCACCGGATTGGTAATTTTCTGGATGATCTTCGTCGGGGTCTGTCCGGCCAGTTTCCGGGCGATTGCCAGCGTTAGGTTCGACTGGTTGCCGGCAGAAAAAATCGCTCGTGGCTGATGCTCGCGGATCATCCGTGCGACCGCTGGAATCTGGAGGAACAATTGCACCCCCCTTCCGCCGATATTCGGTGTCGGTACCATCCGCACCGTTACTTCCGGTGCAATCAGATCAGCGACCGGGCCGGTTGCCTTGGTCAGCCACAATTCCGTCGGAACGCCGCGTTTGGCCATGCCATTGGCGAGCAATATGGCGACCCGGTCCAGTCCGCCATGGCCGGGTTCGTATAGAAAGTGGACGATAGGGGCTGAACGGGTCATCGCCTGTCCGATGATTGAACATCCGCCAAGCCAAGAACCGTCCCCGAGCACCGACTAACCATACAGCCTGCCGGGCAAGGCCCGGGCTGGCCCATGGATCAGTGTCGATTCAATGGACTCATGGTGGGGGAAGGGATCCATTTACCCGATTTGACTCTCGCTGTTGTTGGGGGAAACGGAGGCAAGACCAAATATTATTATTGTAGTTGGAAGTCTGGCTTAGTTGATCGCTTCCGCCAGGACGGTCAGACCCTTTTCGTCAACCTGGGCAAAGCCACCCTGCACGGAAATTGTCTCCGGGGTCGCGCCTTCGCTCGCATAGATGACAAGATCGGCATCGCGGATCGTCGACATCACGCCGGCATGGTTGGCCAGCACGCCAAAGTCACCCTCTGTGCCGGGAACAACCACCATGAAAACGTCTTCCGAACGGACGAGCTTTTCAGGGGTTACGAGTTCGAAATGCAGGTTTGCCATGTCTTTTTCAGTTCCTAGGCCCTCTCCCGTGAGGGAGAGGGATTTATTGGATTAGGCCGCTTCAGCCGCCATTTTCTTGCCTTTTTCAACGGCTTCTTCGATGCCGCCGACCATGTAGAAGGCGTTTTCGGGAAGATGGTCATATTCGCCTTCGACAACCGCCTTGAACGACTTGATCGTGTCTTCCAGATCGACGAACTTGCCGGGAATGCCGGTAAAGACTTCGGCAACGTGGAACGGCTGCGACAGGAATTTCTGGATCTTCCGCGCCCGCTGCACGACCAGCTTATCTTCTTCCGAAAGCTCGTCCATGCCGAGAATGGCAATGATGTCCTGCAGCGACTTGTACTTCTGCAGCGTTTCCTGGACTGCACGCGCCGTATCATAATGTTCCTGGCCGACAACGCGGGGTTCGAGAACACGCGAGGTGGAGTCGAGCGGATCCACAGCGGGGTAAATGCCCAGCTCCGAAATCGCACGGTTCAGAACGGTGGTGGCGTCAAGGTGGGCAAAGGAGGTTGCCGGGGCAGGGTCGGTCAAGTCATCGGCAGGAACATAAATGGCCTGCACCGAGGTGATCGAACCCTTGTTGGTCGAGGTAATCCGTTCCTGCAGTGCACCCATGTCGGTCGAAAGGGTAGGCTGATAGCCCACAGCCGAAGGAATACGGCCGAGCAGCGCCGACACTTCCGAACCCGCCTGGGTGAAGCGGAAGATGTTGTCGACGAAGAACAGCACGTCCTGGCCTTCGACGTCGCGGAAATATTCCGCCTGGGTCAGGCCGGACAGGGCGACACGCGCACGCGCTCCGGGAGGCTCGTTCATCTGGCCGAAGACCAGTGCCACTTTCGAGCCTTCCGACTTCGGATTGCCGTCGGCATCCTTGGCAATAACGCCAGCGTCGAGAAATTCGTGGTAGAGATCGTTACCTTCGCGGGTACGCTCGCCAACACCGGCGAAGACGGATGTGCCGCCATGGCCTTTTGCGATGTTGTTGATCAGTTCCTGGATCAGCACGGTCTTGCCCACGCCAGCACCGCCGAACAGGCCGATCTTGCCGCCCTTTGCATAAGGGGCGAGCAGATCGACAACCTTGATGCCCGTCACCAGAATTTCATTCTCGGTAGACTGGTCCACAAAAGCAGGAGCTTCCGCGTGAATGGGAGAGGTCAGTTTGTTGCCGATCGGGCCGCGCTCGTCGATTGGCTCGCCGATCACGTTCATGATCCGGCCGAGCGTTTCCGGGCCAACCGGCATCATGATCTGGGCGCCGGTGTCGGTCACTTCCTGACCGCGGGTCAGGCCTTCGGTCGCGTCCATCGCGATCGTGCGAACCGTGTTCTCGCCGAGATGCTGTGCAACCTCGAGAACCAGTCGGTTGCCGTTATTGTCGGTTTCCAGTGCCGAGAGAATTGCCGGGATTTCGTTGTCAAAGGTGACGTCGACGACAGCGCCGATGACCTGTGAAATGCGGCCTACATTCTTGCTTTTTGCCATTTTTCCGTTTCCTTGCGTACGTGCTTTAGAGCGCTTCAGCGCCAGCGATGATTTCAATCAATTCGGTGGTAATCGCGGCCTGGCGGCTGCGGTTGTAGACGATGGTCAGATTTTCGATCAGATCGCCGGCATTGCGGGTCGCATTGTCCATGGCGGTCATCGACGCACCCTGTTCCGATGCGTTGTTTTCCAGCAGGGCGCCAAAAATCTGGGTGGTCAGATTGCGCGGCAGCAGTTCGGCGAGAATTTCTTCCTCGTCCGGCTCATAATCGACCGCGCCTTCTGACTCGGCAATCGCGCCATTCAGAACGGCAATCGGGATGATCTGCTGAACCGTGGGTTCCTGCACCAGTGCGGATCTGAACTTGCCGTAGAACAGATGGGCGACGTCATATTTGCCCTCTTCGATGAGCAGGGTAAGGTCCGCGGCAATCGCCTTGGCTTCCTCATATCCCGGTGCCTTGACCGTCGACGTGTCGAAATGTTTCAGGATCATGCCGGGGTAGAAACGCTTGATGATCGGAATGCCCTTGCGGCCGACCATGTAGAACAGCACTTTATGGCCCTCGGCCAACAGCTCTTCCGCCTTCGCCCGGGCTTCCTTGACGATATTTGCGTTGAACGCGCCGCACAGGCCGCGGTCCGATGTGGCGACGACCAGCAAATGGATTTCCAGCTTGCCGGTACCGGCAAGCAGTTTCGACGAATTCTCGTCGATCGAAACCTTGGACGCCAGGCTGCCCATCACATTTTCCATGCGCTCGGCATAGGGACGCGCCGCTTCCGCAGCCATCTGCGCCCGGCGCAGCTTGGCAGCGGCCACCATCTTCTTGGCCTTGGTGATCTTCTGGGTCGACTTTACCGACGCGATCCGATCTTTCAGTTCTTTAAGACTGGCCATGTTTTCCTGTCTTGCTCCGTTCTGCCGTTAGCCCGTCGAACCACGTCTCTGGTCGATAAGCGCCCTTCGACAAGCTCAGGGCTAACGGTGTTTATCCAAATGCCTTAGGCAAACGTCTTCCCGAATGCCGCCAAAG
This sequence comes from uncultured Sphingomonadales bacterium, assembly GCA_964022135.1. Lineage (GTDB taxonomy): Bacteria > Pseudomonadota > Alphaproteobacteria > Sphingomonadales > Sphingomonadaceae > Parasphingorhabdus. Next base: position 6,284 of record CAXIBD010000111.1, read on the forward strand.
CCGCTTCCAGAGCTGCCTTGGTGTCATCCGCAAGGTCACCGCTTTCGCGGATCGTTTTCAATATGTCGGCATGTTCGCTGCGCATATGGGCCAGCATGGCGGCTTCGTAGCGCACAACATCAGTGGCTGCGACGCTATCCAGGTGCCCGTTGGTACCGGCATAGATCGACGCGGTCTGCTCTTCGAACGGCAGCGGCGAAAACTGCGGCTGCTTCAGCAGCTGGGTGAGGCGTTCGCCACGGGCCAGCAACTTCTGCGTCGATGCGTCCAGATCGGAACCGAACTGGGCGAAGGCCGCCATTTCGCGATATTGCGCGAGATCGAGTTTGATCGAGCCGGAAACCTTTTTCATCGCCTTGGTCTGCGCGGCGGAGCCCACACGGGACACCGACAGACCCACGTTAATCGCAGGACGGATGCCCTGGTTGAACAGGTCGGTTTCGAGAAAGATCTGGCCGTCGGTGATCGAGATCACGTTGGTCGGAATGTAAGCCGAAACGTCGCCGGCCTGGGTTTCGATGATCGGCAATGCGGTCAGCGAACCGGAGCCATTGGCTTCGTTCATCTTCGCCGCACGTTCGAGCAAACGACTGTGCAGATAGAAAACGTCACCGGGATACGCTTCACGTCCTGGAGGACGACGCAGCAGCAGCGACATCTGGCGATAGGCCACGGCCTGCTTGGACAGATCGTCATAGACGATACAGGCGTGCATGCCGTTGTCGCGGAAATATTCGCCCATCGTCACACCGGTATAGGGTGCGAGATATTGCAGCGGCGCAGGCTCGGAAGCAGTTGCGGCAACCACGATCGAATATTCCATCGCACCATTTTCTTCGAGGCTCTTGACGATCTGTGCAACCGTCGAGCGCTTCTGGCCGATGGCAACATAGATGCAGTAGAGCTTCTTGCTTTCATCGTCGCCGGCGTTGACCGTTTTCTGGTTGATGAACGTGTCGATTGCGACAGCGGTCTTGCCGGTCTGACGGTCACCAATGATCAGCTCGCGCTGGCCGCGGCCAACAGGAACGAGGGCGTCGAGCGCCTTGAGGCCGGTCTGCACGGGTTCGTGCACCGACTTGCGCGGGATGATGCCCGGTGCCTTGACTTCAACCCGGCTGCGCTGGGTGGTGTTGATCGGGCCCTTGCCGTCGATCGGATTGCCTAGACCGTCGACCACGCGGCCGAGCAATTCCTTGCCGATCGGAACGTCCACGATCGTGCCGGTCCGCTTGACGACGTCGCCTTCCTTGATTTCGGCGTCCGAGCCGAAGATCACGACGCCGACATTGTCGGCCT
>CAXIBD010000112.1:0-7527 GCA_964022135.1 uncultured Sphingomonadales bacterium
GAGGAGGCGCGGGCCAATGCGCAGCGCGGGCTGGTGGCGGTAGCGCATCACCACGCGGTGGTCGGCAAGGAGACGGTGATCTACCGGCACGGCGAGGAGGTCGAGCGGCGGGTGGCGCCGTCGGACGCGATGCTGGCGCTGCTGATCAAGCGCGGCGATCTCGGCGGGCGGATCGGGGCGCGGACCGCCGACCAGGTGCTGACCTGGGAGGAATGGCAGGACGGGCTGCGCTTTGACGACGAGGGCAACAAGGTCAGCGAGCGCGAGCAGGCCGAGGCGGTGCGCCGGTCGCTCGATGCCAAGCTGGCCGCGATGCACGAGCGGCTGAGGCCGCAGCAGCAGCGGGAGGAGGACGAGCTCAGGGCGCGGGAGGCGCGGGTGGCGGCGTGGGAGGCGAAATATGGCGGGGGTGGGTGAATGAGGGGGAACGGCGAGCGTTGTGGATGCCGTTCGTCCTGAGCCTGTCGAAGGACACTTCTCGCCGATAGGTGCACTTCGACAGGCTCAGTGCGAACGGCAGCTAGCTGGCCGGGTGTCTCGACCCTAGCCTGTCCTGAGCGCCTGCCCAAGCAGGCAGTCGAAGGGCTCGACACCAACGGGGGTGTTCCCTGCCATGCCCTCTCTGTTCCCCGCCGGAGGGCGGGGTCCAGGCGATCGGACGGGACTGTTCTGGGCACCGGCCTACGCCGGTGAACAACAACCAATACCGACGCGCCGATAGCCCCCCCCTCAGTCCACGCCGTAATCCAGCATCTTGTCCAGCCCCTCGGCGAGAAAGTCGCCGGCTTCGGGCTGGCCGAGCAGATAGGTGCTGACCGGGCCGTCGTGGGCGTCGCGGGCGAGCGCGGTGGTGGCGTCCCATTCCTCGGGCTCGGCGTCGCCGCGGCCGATCCAGAACAAAGCGACCAGCGCGTCCTGCTGGTCGTCGTCCATCGCCTCGATCTCGGCGGCGATCTCGTCGCGGTCGAGATTGCCCGCGGTTTCCTGCAGCGTCGCCGGCCACTCGTCGTCCGATTCATTGCCGCCGGGGTCGGGGATGTCATTGTCCTCGCGCGCCATCACCGCGTTGAAGCGCAGGATCAGCTGCTCGATCTCCTCGCTGTCGAAGGGGAGTTCCGGCATGTTCGTCTCCTCGGGTCTGCCGGCGGTTTTGCGGCAAGGCGGAGGCGGCGGGTATACGGTTTGTTACATAGGGGGCTGATGCACGATGCCGAAGGGGACCCGGGCCCAGACGCGTTCGTGGAGGAAATAGAGCGCCAGCTTGGTGAAGATCTCGAGGCCGCCGATCGACAGCGCGGTCTCGACGCTGCCGGTGAAGAACCAGGCGAGCAGGATCGTGTCGAGCGTGGCGATGGTGCGGAAGGTGGCGGTCTTGGTGGTGGTGCGGCGCAGGCTTTCCTGGCGCTTGCCGTCAACCACCGAGCTGCCCCACTGGACCCAGGCCCAGAAGCGCTCGTGGAAATAGTAGAAGAGGATCTTGGTGACGATCTCGGTGGCGGCGATGTAGGTCGCGGCGCGCGCCGCCTCGCCCTGCGATTCCTCGAGGCCGAAGAAGGGGCCGATATAGGTGATCATCAGATAGGAGAGCAGCAAGGTGTCGAGCGAGCCGATCGTGCGCCAGGAGATCGCCTTGGCGACCGAGCGCCAGGTCCTGATCCGGGGCGGGCGGGTGCGGTCGGGCTCGGGGGCGAGCGCGGGCATTTCCGGGCTGGCGGCGGGCACGGTGGCAAGCTTTCTGGGGGGAATGTTCATCGGCGGCCTGTGGGGGAGAATGGCGGGCTTGTCGAGCGGTTGTTGGGGGAACGCGTCATCCTGAACCTGGTTCAGGACCCCGTGAGATTGGGCGGTGCCGATGGAGGTCCTGAAACGAGTTAGCTGCGCTGGCCTTCGGCTCAGGATGACGGACGCGGATCAGATACCGCCGTCGGTGACCTCGTAGCCGGCTTCCTCGAGGCCGGCCTTGAGCGCGGCGCGGCAGGTTTCGAGTTCGTGCGGCTCGGTCGAGCGGACGACGAAATTGGCGCCGACGGTGCCGTTGCGGAAGAAGGGATAGCTGCCGATGACGCAGCTTTCGTGGGCCTTTTCGGTGTCGCGCAGGATGCTGGCGATCTCGCTTTCCGGGGCCCAGGCGCCGAGCGTGGCGGAAAGCAAAGGCGCGCCGCCCTCGAGCGTGCCGGTGAGCGCGTCGAGCATGCCGGCGGTGATATGGGGGACGCCGGCCATCATGTAGATATTGCTGATGCGGATGCCCGGCGCGCCGGACATGCGGTTGGCGATCAGCTCGGCGCCGGCGGGCACCCGGGCCATGCGCAGCCGGCCCTCGGTGAGGCCGCCGCGGGTGGTGTAATATTTCTCGAGAATGGCGCGGGCCTCGGGGTGGATCTCGACGCCGACGCCGAGCGCGGCGGCGACCGCGTCGACGGTGATGTCGTCATGGGTCGGGCCGATGCCGCCGGTGGTGAACAGATAGTCGTTGCGGGCGCGCAGGATGTTCACCGCCTCGGCGATCTGGTCCATGTCGTCGGCGACCACGCGGACCTCGGCGAGGCGGATGCCCTGGACGTTGAGCCAGCTCGCCACCTGGGCGATATTCTTGTCCTGGGTGCGGCCGGAGAGGATTTCGTCGCCGATCACGACCAGCGCGGCGGTCCAGATTTTTCTGTCATTCATGGCGGCTGTATAGAGCGATGCGGCGCGCTTTGGGAATATGTTATTTGGTGCCGCTGCTGGTCCCGGCGCGCGCCGGCGGGCGCGCGGCGATCGCCTGGCCGCGGGTGGCGGCGGGCACGGGGGTGAAATCGCCTTCGGGCGGCCAGGCGATCCGGTCGAGGTCGATCGTCTTCCAGCCCGGCGCGCGGCCGAGGCGGGCGTTGAACTGATAATTGAAGGCAAAGGGGGCCTTCTCGTCAACCGTGCTGAGGTCGGTGCCGTAGATCGCCTGCACCGCCTGCGGATCATAGCCCATCAGCTCGAGTACGGTCGGGAATATCTGGAAATGGCTGGTCCTGTTCCTGCCCTGGGCGACGGCGGCGGCCCAGTCGATGCCGCCCGGGCGCCTGTCGGGGTCGGCGGATTGCAGCACCACCAGCGGCACCAGCCCCTCTTCCGGCTTCGGATCGGGCGAGCAGTGGGTGACGACGCCGGTGCCGCCGCGCTCGTGCAGGTTCTGGCCGTGATCGGCCAGATAGATGATCGTCGAGTCCGCCAGATCGGCCTCGCCCAGCAGCCGGTCGAAAAAGGCGCCGACATTCCACAGCAAGGTGTTGCGATAGGCGTTGCGGTAGCGGACCCAGCTATCCTGCGAGCCGGAGAAGCCGGTGCGGTCGCCGGTGTCGGAAATGTTGAGGAACCGGCCGCGCGGCAAAGCCGGCCTGAAGCGCATATAGTCGTCGGGATATTTGTCGTGGATCGGAAAATGCGCGCCGATCTTCTGGACGTAGATGAACTGCCGTTTGCCGTCGTTGAGGAATCCGGCGAGCGCATCGGCGGCGGCATGATCGCGGCGCTGGATCGGGACATCGTCAAACTCGATCCACTGGTCGATATCCTTCGCCTCCGACTCGTCCATCATATTGTTGAAAATCTTGCCGGTGCGGGGGACGTCGATATAGACCGTCTCCAGCCCGGCCTTTCTGGCATAGGCCCAGATCGACGGCATGATGCCATTGATCCGCACATAGTCGTCGCGGGTGCCGCCGTGCCGCAGCGTGTAATTGACCGCCGCGCTGCAATGGGCAATCGATACGGCCAGCCCGAAATTGTGCACCGCGACGCCCTCCCCCGGCGCCTTCAGGCCGCTGTAGATGCCGCGATCGCTGTTGATGTCGAGATATTGGCCGGAGACGCTCTCGTCGACCAGCAGCACGATATCGCCGTCGCCGTTCAGCGGCCTGGCCACCGGCAGCCGGACCGGGCCGCGCGGCGCAACCACGTCGGTGGAGCGCTCGTAGCCGTAGAGCAGCGAATAGGCGGCGCCGGTATAGCCTGGCGGCAGGCCGCGTGCGCCGTCGCCGCCGCGCATGAACAGGGTGCCGGCCAGCACCAGCAGGATCAGCAGCGGCGCGGCGATCAGCTTCTTGCCGTGCGCCCTGGTCTGCCGGTGAATGCTCAGCCCGATGCCGAGCAACAGCAGCAGCGCCTGCCCCCCGCCGATCACCATCCACCCCGCACATCGGCCCCCGGCCTCGTACAGCGAGCCGGACGCATTGATCATGCTGATGAACGCGTCATAGGGCATATGGTCCTCGACCGAACTCTGGTAGGTTTCGACCAGGATTCCGGCGACCGAGATGAACAGCGCGAAACCCCAGCGCACCGCCGCCACCGGGATGAACGCCGCGCTGAACATGCCGACCAGGCAGAGGCCGAGCAGCCCGCCATAAGCGACAAGACCGACCGGCTGAAAATCCGGCGCGATCAGCGATTCCAGCCGCAGGATCGTCTGCGGCCAGCCGAGCAGCAGCGCTGCCAGGATCAGCAATATCTTCAGTCTGGTGCGCATGGCCTTGCTCGGGTCGACAAAGCCCGTGCCTTAGCCGATCCTGATTAAATTTCTGACAACATCGGCACGCCGGGTCTCGCATAATCGCAAAGCCGTCGTTATATAGGCCCCATGACAGACTATCTGACCGTAGAAGACACCACCCCGCAATCCCGCACCGGCGCGATCAAGCTGCACGGGCCCGAGGCGTTCGAGGGCATGCGCAAGGCCGGCCGGCTGGCCGCCGAGATCCTCGACAGCCTGGTCCCCGAGGTCCAGCCCGGCGTGACCACCGGCGCGCTCGACGACATGGTCCGGCGCCAGGCCTTTGCCGCCGGCGCGGTGCCGGCGACGCTCGGCTATCGCGGCTTCACCCACAGCTGCTGCACCTCGATCAACCATGTCGTGTGCCACGGCATCCCCGGCGACAAGAAGCTGGTCGAGGGCGATATCGTCAATATCGACGTGACCGTGATCGTCGACGGCTGGCACGGCGACACCAGCCGCATGTATCTGGTCGGCAAGACCCCGATCAAGGCGAGCAAGCTGGTCCAGGTGACCTATGAATGCATGATGCTGGGCATCGAGCAGGCGAAACCCGGCAACCGGATGGGCGATGTCGCGCACGCGATCCAGAGCCACGCCGAGGCGCACCGCTATTCGGTGGTGCGCGACTTCTGCGGCCACGGCCTGGGGCAGATGTTCCACGACGCGCCCGAGGTGGTCCACGCCGGCCAGCCCGGCACCGGCCCGGAGCTGCGCCCCGGCATGTTCTTCACCATCGAGCCGATGATCAATATCGGCAAATATGCCTGCAAGATGCTGGATGATGGCTGGACAGCGGTCACCCGCGACCGCTCGCTGACGGCGCAGTTCGAGCATAGTATCGGGATTACCGAGGACGGGAACGAGATCTTTACGAAGAGCCCGACGGGGCTGGATTGTCCGCCTTATTGAGGGGGGGGTGTCGGGTTGGAGACTGAATTCCTGCTTGATGAGCTGAAACGCGCCAGAAAGCTTTCGAGCAATCTCCATCGATCAATCGCTTTTGAATGACCGAGACTGGCTGGAAAGCGCACGGTCTGCTTTAAACCTAATGCATTGCAATTTCGGTCGTGATCAGCAATTCCATCGCTGATGGACAACACAAAAAATGAAAATGGCGAGCAACCTCAAATTATCGTGCTGAACGGGGTTAGCAGTGTTGGCAAGACATCGGTCGCAAAGGCGATCCAAAATTATGCCCAGAAACCATTTCTACATGTCCAAATGGATGCTTTTTTAGAAATGCTCCCTCGTCATGCTTTCGAAAGCCCTGATGGTTTAGTATTTGATCGCATCAACAGCCAAACAATAGACGTGAAAACTGGATACATTGTCGAGCAAGCATTGGAAGGCATGCGTAGCGCTATCGCATCAATGGCTGAGTGCGGCAACAACATGGTGGTGGACGACGTGTTCTTCGGCAATGAGGATATCGAATATCGTCGGCTTCTTCGACGACATAGCCTTCAATTAGTCGGCCTTTTTGCCCCTCTATCGGTCGTAGAAGATCGAGAGAGGGCGCGAGGGGATCGAGATCTTGGACTAGCGAAGGGTCAGTTCGAACGCGTTCACAAAGACCGGAACTACGATCTCAGGTTTGATACGTCGCGTAAATCGCCGAACCAGATTGCAAGTGAGATATGTGAGGTTTTCACGCTTTAGTTGGGCGCAGAGAGTGTCCGCTTTTGGCCGATAATCGCGGTGATTAAATGACCACTTTTGGGCCGGCAGCTGACAGTCCGCTCTGAGCGAGCGAACGCGCGTGCTCGGTATGGTGATGCCTCCGGTCAGCTCGCTCTGGTTCCCGGCAGCAACTGGTCGAGGACACCCTCAATCCAGCCCCCGTCATTCGGCTTCGCCATCACGATCAGCCGGGCATAAAGCGCACCGGCGGCCAGCGCGAAGAGGATATCGGGATCGGTGCTTTCGGCGATCTCGCCGCGCGCCCTGGCGCGCTCGAAGATCGGGGCGACGTCGCCGCGCCTGCGCTCCCATAATTGCTCGGCAAAGCGCGCGATTTCGGGCTGCTGGCGGCCGGTCAGGGCGGCGATGATCGCGGCGCGGCCGGTGGCGCTGTCGATGAAGGCGCCGATCTGGCCGAGCATCGCCGCAAGGTCGCCGCGCAGGCTGCCGGTGTCGGTGATCCGGATGCGGTCGGCGGCGGTGGCGGCGAGCGCGTCGCCGACCAGGAAGGCGGGATCGGGCCAGCGGCGATAGAGCGTCGCCCGGCCGATCCCGGCGCGCTCGGCGACCTGCTGGAAGGTGACCGCGGGATAGCCGCCTTCCTCGATCAGGGCCATGGTCGCGGCAAAGACCCGGCTGGTTACCTCCGACGTGCGGCCGCCCGGACGCCGGGTTGCCGCCTTGCGCAGCGGCGATGCGGTTCTGGCTCTTGACATGCGCGATCCTTAATGAGACATATGTATCGTTAATAGCGATTCGGTCGAGTATAGCAAGTGCAAAGACCGGCACAAACGGGAGGTCCCCATGGGCACAGGAAAAGTCATCATCATCGGCGGGGGTCCGGTCGGGCTCGGCGCCGCGCTGGAGCTCAGCCGGTTCGGCGTGCCGAGCATCCTGATCGAGAAGCACGAGAGCACCTCGCGCCACCCCAAGACGCGCAATTTCAACACGCGGACGATGGAGATCGCGCGCGGCTGGGGCCAGTCGACCTACCAGCGGCTGCGCGGCATCGACTGTCCGCCGGGATGGAAGAGCCCGATCCGCTTTCTCGAGAACGCCTGCGGCGAGGAATTTGGCAGGATTGAATCGAAGGGCTTCGAGGGCCCCGGTCCCGCTGTCAGCCCGGCCGAACCGACGATGACCTCGCAGGACCGGATCGAGGAGATCATGCTCGCGGCGCTGCGCGCGAGCGGGCTGGTCGAGCTGCGCTTCGCCACCGAGGCGGTGCGGCTGGTGCGCGGCGGCGGGGAGGAGGAGGACGGGGTCGAGATCGATTTTTTTTTTCATGTTACGGCGGCCACCGAGATCTACACCGGCCT
>CAXIBD010000113.1:0-7526 GCA_964022135.1 uncultured Sphingomonadales bacterium
CGACCCAGCTGATCGGCACGCTCGGCGGCATTGGCGCGCTGGCGAAGGAAGCGCTCGGCGAAAACAGCCAGACCTTCTCGCCGCCGCCGCGCAAGGGCCCGTTCGATAATCAGGGCGAGTAGCGACAGGCGCAGAGGAGCAGCGACCGTGGATGATTTTTCGATCAACAATCCCGAATATCTCTGGCTGGGCCTGGCGGCTCTGCTGGCGCTGGCGGAATTGTTCGTTCCCGGTGTCTTCCTGATCTGGGTTGCCGCCGCAGCAGCGGTGACCGGCATTCTCTCGCTGTTCATCGACCTGACGGTGGCTGGTCAGCTGACGGTCTTTGGTCTGTCGACGATATTGGCGGTTATGGGCGGACGCCGCTGGTACCTGACCCATAATGTGGAAAGCGAAAACCCGCTGCTCAACAATCGCGCCGCACAGCTGGTCGGCAGAACCGTGACCGTGGTCGCAGCGATTTCTGCGACAAGCGGACGGGTCAAGGTCGGGGACGGCGAATGGCCTGCAAAAGGTCCAGACATGCCGATAGGGACAGTCGCCAAGGTATCGGCGGTGGAAGGAGGCATTCTCTTGCTGGAACCGCTGGAGAACGGCGTCCAGCTCAAATCCGGCCCGCCTTCCTGATGACGCGTCCCGCCCCGGCGCTGAGACCGGAGCTCGAATTGCCTCGCATCTGGTTGGGTCGTCACTTTCTAGGCTAGGCCGGTTTTCCCAAGCCAAAAGGCAATATTCAGCGGACCAGCTTGCCAGCCATCCCGATCATGTCGTCCAGCGCGTTGCCGTCACTGTTCAGGTCCAGCAGCGAGTCGAGACCATTGCCGGAAGACGCGTGGTTGCCACCACTCAAGAGACCGCCAATCAGACCGCCTAGCCCGCCGCCATTGCCATTACCTTCGACCGTCTGCTTGGCCATATATCCTGCCACCATCATCGCAAGATAAGGGAGCATTTTCCTGAGCAGGTCGCTGCTGATCCCGGTCTGCTGCTCGGCACCGGCGGCGACGGTCCGGCTCACGACCTTGGAACCGAAGATTTGACCGAGGACGGCATTGCCCTTGTCCACCGGAGTCGGTTGCGGGGCTGTGACGCTGTCGAGCAGGGATTCGCCGCCAAGCTGGTCAAGCAATCTGCCCAGACCATCAAGGCCACCGGACCGCGCCTGCGCCGACTTCTTGAACCCGCCCAATATGGGCGGCAGCAACGCAGCGGCTCCGGTCTCGGCAGTGCTTTCGCCAACCCCCAGTTCGCTGCCCATGGCTGCCAGACCACCGGTCTGCTGCAAGATATCCATCAGATTCATAGTCTAGGTCCTTCTTCGCGATGCCAGCCGGCCAGCGCTCTGTCAAATTCAGGCCTTGTCAACTTCCTCGGGCAATCGTCTGGCCCGAGGGTCTGAATATATTCCAGGCCGTTGGCATCGGTCATCACCAGGTGATGCGGGGCACGCCCGCGGCACCGGCAGCTTATAGACAAGAACGCCGGAGCAGGAGGAATCGTTCCGCCAGAATGGCGGAACTAATCCTCTGGACTGCGCACCCGGTTGAAATTAGGCGAGACCGGTGGACCCACTTTTATTTATCGAAGCACCGAGCGGATGCCGGAAATGCCCGCGGCTGGTAACGCTGCGGAAGAAGCTCCGCAAAGACCATCCCGAATGGTGGAACGCTCCCGTCCCCGCCTTTGGCGATCCTCATGCATGGCTGGCGATCATTGGCCTCGCTCCTGGGAAGGAAGGCGCCAACCGCACCGGCCGCCCCTTCACCGGCGATGCCTCCGGTGAAATGCTGTTCGCCACGCTGGCCAGACATGGCCTTGTCGAAGGCAAATTTGCCAACGATCCCGCCGATGGCATCGGGCTCGATGGCGCGATCATCCTCAACGCCGTCAAATGCCTGCCCCCGCAAAACAAGCCAAACGGGTCCGAAATCAACAACTGCCGCCGCTATCTCGCCAAGGCCCTAGGCGGCTTGCCCGATCTGCAAGTCATGCTGGCGCTCGGCAAGGTCGCGCACGACAGCATCGTCCGCCTGTCCGGAGCCAGGCTCGCAGACCATAAATTTGCCCATGGCGCTGTGCATCATCTGCCCGATGGCCGCACCCTGGTCGACAGCTATCATTGCAGCCGTTACAATGTGAATACGGGACGATTGACGGTGGCAATGTTCGAAGCGGTTTTTGAGCAGGCGGTCTATCTGTCTTCGGTCAGCCGGCCGTAAAGTTCGGGACGTCGATCCCGGAAAAAGCCCATGCCGGCCCGATGCTGGCGCGCCTCTTCCAGATCGAAGGATGTCACCAGCACGCCGGTTTCGTCCGACCCATATTCCGCGATCAGATCCCCCCACTGATTGGTGATGAAGCTGTGCCCGTAGAACGCCTGCTCATCCTCGATACCGATCCGGTTGCTGGCCACCACCGGCATGCAGTTGCTCACCGCGTGGCCCTGCATGGCCCGGCGCCACATGCGGCTGGTATCGAGATCGGCATCATAGGGTTCCGACCCGATCGCTGTCGGATAGAACAGAATTTCTGCGCCCATCAGCGCCATCGCCCGCGCGCTCTCCGGATACCACTGGTCCCAGCAGATGCCGACGCCGATCCGGGTGCCGAACAGGTCCCAGGTCCTGAAGCCGGTGTTGCCCGGGCGGAAATAGAATTTTTCCTCATAGCCGGGTCCATCGGGAATATGGCTTTTCCGGTACACGCCCATGATCTCGCCATCGGGGTCAATCATCGCCAGGCTGTTGTAATGGTGCGGACCGTCGCGCTCGAAAAAACTGGCGGGGATCGCGACGCCATATTGTTTGGCCAGCTTCTGCATGGCAAGCACCGGCGTGCTTTCGCTCACCGGCTGCGCCAGCGCAAATAGCTCCTCGTCCTCGGTCTTGCAGAAATAGGGGCCGGCGAACAGCTCCGGCGGCAGGATGATCTGCGCACCCTGCTCCGCCGCCTCTGCGACCAGGCCGCTGACAGCAAAAATATTGTCCCGTTCATCGCCACCCAGAGGCAGCTGCAGGGCCGCTACGCATAAATTGGTCATAGCGGCCCTGATAGCGTTCTAGTCGCGCTTCTTAAACAACAAAGTCATCCGGTCGGATTCACCGATTGCTTCATATTTGTCCTTGTCGGTATCGCCCGACGCCAGCACGGGAGGCAAGGTCCAGACACCGCCGGGATAGTTGGCCATGTCCTTTGGGTTGGCGTTGATCTCGGATTCACTGACCAGCTCGAAACCGTTCAGCTCGAACAGCGCCACGACCGACGCCTGTTTCAAATAGCCCTTGCTGCCGTTGGACATCGCATAGGGCGCATCAACCTTGGCGCGGTGCTGGACCACGCCGACCATGCCGTCATCGGCCAGCATCTCGCGCAGCGCGCGCAATTCGGAGTCCGCCCGGTTGCCGTTCAGCATGCCGTGCAGCGACCGGAAAATCAGGATCCGGTCGACCTTGCCCTTCATTTCATCCGGCAATTCGTCGCTTTCGAAGGCCAGTATCTTTTTGGCATCGACCCCGGTCCATTTGGCCGCTGTGTCGGGGAAGCTCTCGGGCCAGCCCTTGCTGCGCGCTTCGCGTGCGCGGTCGGGGAAATTGGTGGTCGAACTGTCTGCGTTGATCGCAACATATTTGCCGCTTTCGGCCAGATAGGGGACCAGAACGCGCGTGTACCAGCCGCCACCGGGCCCATATTCGACGACCGTCTGCTCCGGTTTGACGCCAAAGAACGTCAGCGTCTGCACAGGATGGCGATAGACGTCCCGGGCCTTGTCATCCGCTCGGCTCTCATCGTCGAGGATCGCCTGCAGACCGGCGTCCGCCATCTCGACACCGTCTTTCTTGTGGTGGTTGGCAGCAACGGGAGCAGCGCCTGCCAGCATCGCCAGCGCCGCGCTCGCCATCAGCAATTTCTTCATGATTCATTCCTCTCAGATTTCCGGGACGATTTTTCGAGCCTGCATAACTACCCGAGGCGTGACGGGGCACAATATGTATTATCGGGCATTCCCAATAGACAGATTATATTGCGACCCGGGCAGGAGCATAATAATTGAACTGTGGTTTAGGCTAAGAAACCAGCGGAATCTGCTGCGAAATGCAGTGGAAGCTTCCGCCTCCGCGCAGCAATGCCTGGCTGGACAGGCCAACCACCTTGCGGTCCGGGAATAGCGCGGCAATTTGCTCGACCGCCCGGACATCATTCGCGGCGCCATATTGCGGGACCGCGACAACGGTGTTGCCAATATAGAAATTCATATAGCTGGCGGGCGCGATATCACCGTCGATTTCATATCGTCCCGCCGAGGGCAAGCGAACCACCTGCAAGCCCGATGAACGGGCTTGCTGAGCCGCATCATCGAAGATGTCCGCATTGGGATCATCCGCGGTCCCCGCCTGCGGAATTGCCACCGTGCCCGGCCCGACAAAGCGAGCGAGATTGTCGACATGGCCGTCCGTATGGTCGGCGACCAGCCCGTCACCGAGCCAGCAGATTTGCTCCACCGCCAATGCCTCGCGCAACCGGGACTCTGCCCGTTCGCTGGAAAGCCCGTCGTTGCGATTGCCATTGAGCACGCATTGCCTGGTGGTGATCAGCCGGCCTCCACCATCACCGTCGATCGCGCCGCCCTCCAATATCCAGTCACGCTCGCGAACCGCCAGACCGAAGCGCTGCGCCAGCCGCGCGCCGATATCCTGATCACCGGACATCGCATATTTGCCGCCCCAACCGTTGAAGCCGAAATTCTGGCCGGCAAGACCGTCCGGACCGGTGACAAAAATCGGAGCGGAATCGCGCAGCCAGATGTCGCCAAATGGCTCGACCACAATCACGACACAGGCATCGGTCAGCGCGCGCGCAACATCGGCGTCAGCGGTCGTGCGGCAAACCAGAACGACGGTCTCTCCCGCGCCCTGATCCGCTATCGCATTGGCAAAGTCAGCCACTTCACGCTGCGCGGCATCCCGGTCCACCGGCCATTCCGCCGGATCACCGGGAAAGCCGATCCAGACCGCCTGGTGCGGCTCCCATTCTGCCGGCCATTTCATTTCGCGATCTTCCGGAACGAATTATTCGCCGGTGCGGCTCTTGTCGCGGATGGCACGGAATTCGTCGCCCTCGTTCCAGTTGGGCCAGTCTTCGGTCATCGCCAGCATCCGGCCAACGGTATAATAGACCTTCAGATCACCCATCACGCCAGTCCAGTCCCAGTCGGGATTATATTCGTCCTTCGGGCCATGATAGCGATTGTCGGTATAGTCCTTGGCTGCCGCTTCGCCCGCTTCGCGACCACCGTCGACCAGATCTTCCCCGCCTTCGAAATAGATCATCGGCACGCCCAGCTTGGCAAAGCTGAAATGATCGGAACGGTAATAATAGCCTTTCTCGGGTGTCGGCTCGGCTTCTGCCACGCGGCCGTCACCGTTCAGTGCCGCCTCCAGATAGGCGTCCAGCTGCGACTTGCCCTTGCCGACCACCACGACGTTCTTCGCCGGTCCGGCCATCGCGAAAGCGTCCATGTTCACGCCACCAACGGTCTTGCTGAGCGGGTAGATCGGATTTTCGGCATAATATTTGGAGCCGAGCAATCCCGATTCTTCCGCGGTAACGGCCAGGAAGATAACGCTCCGGTCCGGCGTCCCGGCTTTGACATAAGCCTCGGCCAGAGCGACCAGCGCCGCGGTGCCCGTGGCATTGTCGACGGCGCCATTGCAGATGTCATCCCCATCCGGCGCAGGCTTGCAATGACCCAGATGATCCCAGTGTGCGGTATAGATCACATATTCGTCCGGACGGGTCTTGCCCTTCAGGATGCCGATAACATTCTTACTGTCCGTCTTCTTGATATCATTCTGGAGCGAAACCGATGCCTTCTGCTTCAGATCCACCGCCTTGAAGCCCTTTTTCTTGGCCGCCGCCATTTGCGCGGTCATGTCCTGACCGGCTGCCGCAAAGATTTTCGCCGCCGCATCCTTCTGGATCCAGCCGTTCAATTTGGTCTGGTCGGCACCGCCATTGGCGGACTGGGCATAAAATTGCTCGCCGGTCCAGCTCGATTCCACGACATTCCAGCCATAGGCCGCCGGGTCCGTATCATGGATAATCAGCGCCGCCGCAGCGCCCTGGCGCGCCGCTTCCTCATATTTATAGGTCCAGCGCCCGTAATAGGTCATCGCCCGGCCACCAAATTCGCCTTCCAGGCTTTCGGTACCGAAATCGGGATCGTTGACGAGAATGACGACCGTCTTGCCCTTGACGTCGACATCGGCATAGTCGTTCCAGCCCCGCTCCGGTGCGTTGATGCCATAGCCGACAAACACCATTTCGCTGTCCGTCACTTCGATTTTCGGCTGCTCCTGATAGCTGGCCACGACATAGTCGCTGCCATAATCAAAGGACAAATCGCTCTTGCCACCGCTGATTTTCAGAGGCGACATATTTTTCGCCGTGATGCCGACCAGCGGTACGTCCTGGAACCAGCTGTCGCCGTTTCCGGGTTCAAGTCCCGCTTCCGCAAATTTTTCGGAGATCAGCTTGATCGCCTTTTCTTCACCGGCCGTGCCAGGCGCGCGCCCTTCGTAGGCATCGGAGGACAGCTCCTCGGTGATCGATTTCATGGTCTCAACGGAGAGATCGGGCGCCGCGACTTCAGGAAGGGCGAGCCCCGCATTGTCTTCTTCAATCTTCGTGCAGCCAGCCAGTATCAGTGGCGGCAGGAGAAGTGTTAACAGCGACCGTTTGAACATATTGCGTTTCCTTCAAAAATTTTCGGCATGCGAAATCATGGCACGGTCAATGGCAGACGATTTTCGGCAAGGCAAGAAGCGTCGCGATTCAATTTCAAGGGTTGCCAAAGCAATTCGAGTTCGCGATGTTTAGGCCTGAATATTTCAGCTGGGAGGTTTTGTGTTTCGTAATAGTGTAGTATTTATTTCGCTGGCCACTTCGACGGCCCTTGGTATTCCCGCCGCCTTGGCAAATGAAAAAGCCGAAATTTTTGGAGCCATGCCGGCTATCCGGGATATCAGCCTGTCACCGGACGGTACGAAGATTGCCTTCATCTCTCCCGGTCCGGGAAAATTGTCGGATCTCTACACGATTGATTTGGCGAAGGGCGACACACCCACGCGGGTGATGAGTTCCTCGGGGGAGCCGGAAGACCTGCAGTGGTGCGGGTGGGTTTCCAATGCGCGCCTCGCCTGCAGGCTGGGTGGCCTCAAGGAACAGGCTGGCGAAATATATGGCTTCGGCACGATTTTCGCGATCGATTCGGATGGCAAGAACGCCAGACAACTGACCTTGGAAAAAGATGCGAACACGCTCACCTACAGCCTGGGCAGCGGCGATATTATTGACTGGCTGCCGGACGAACAGAATGCTGTTCTCATGAGCCGATATCATCCCGAGCAAAGCTCGAATGGGACGAGAATTGTAAACCGGAATTTCGGTTGGGCCGTGGAGCGCATCGACACAATCACTGGCAAGGCAAAATTTGTCGAAAGGCCAGAGGACGAAGCCATCGAATATAT
>CAXIBD010000114.1:0-7523 GCA_964022135.1 uncultured Sphingomonadales bacterium
CAGTCCGGTGATCACCGTGAACAGCGCCGCCCAGCGGAAATAGAAGAGCGCCGCCGGAGCGATATGCTTGGATATGGCCGGCTTTGCCTCATCCGGAATATTGGGCATTTGCGGGACCTGCACGAAGTTGAAATAGTAGAGCAGGCCGATCCACAGCACCCCGAAGAACAGGTGGGCCCAGCGCATGACCGAATTGGCCGTGACTTCTCCCGGATGCAGCCCCAGCATCAGGGCGATGGCCAGCAGCAGGCTGACGATCATGACGGCGTTCAGATTTCCGAAGAATTTTACCATTGTTATTTTCCCCCCCCAGGATTTGTTGAACGGCCATCGTTATGCCTCGGGCCGGGGGATGTCACGAAAAAATCGATCTTTTACCGCGCTTCCTCGGGAAAATGGATATTTGTCCTTGCATCTTTTTCGCGATTCATGCGTTGACGTAGGGCATCTCAAAAAATGGAGAAACGACACTATGGCTTTTGAACTTCCCCCGCTTCCTTACGAAAAGACCGCTTTCGGAGACCTGATCTCCGAGGAAACCTTCAACTATCATCATGGCAAGCACCACAATGCCTATGTCAGCAAGACCAATGACGCGATCAAGGGCACCGACCACGAGGGCAAGAAACTCTCGGAAATCATCAAGGCAGCCGACGGTGGCCTGTTCAACAACGCCGCTCAGGTCTGGAACCACAGCTTCTACTGGCTGTGCCTCTCGCCCGAGAAAAAGGAAATTTCCGGAGACCTGAAGGACCGGCTGGAAAAGAGCTTCGGTTCGATCGATGATTTCAAGTCCAAGTTCAAGGACGAAGCCACCGGTCATTTCGCCAGCGGCTGGGCCTGGCTCGTTCTGGATGGCGATGAACTGAAAATCACTTCCTATCATGACGCCGACACACCGGTTGCGCATGGCGTCAAGCCACTGTTCACTCTCGATGTCTGGGAACATGCCTATTATCTGGACTATCAGAATGCCCGCCCGGACTATGTGTCCGCGCTGCTCGACAATGCGATCGACTGGGACTTTGTAGCCAAAAATCTTGACGGTGACGGCGTCAGCCGCGCCGACCAGGGCTAACCGCCCAGCAAGCCGGAATATCTTTAAGCCGCGTCCTGACCGTCAGGGCGCGGCTTTTCTTCGACCGTGAACCCGTGCTTCATCAGCATCGGGATATTTGCCATCGCGAACAGGAATGAAACCGCCGGCACACCCCAGACCTTTATCGTCAGCCACCAGTCAAAGCTCAGCGTCGCCACCATCAGCTCGTTGAGCACCGCCATAGCCGCGAAAAATATCCCCCAGTTGCGGGACAGTTTCAACCAGCCTTTATCGTTCAGCCCTTCGAAAGCCGCCTGCAGCAGGCTTTTCAGCATCGCCTTGCCGCGGAGCAGTCCGCCAAATAATATCAGCGCAAACCCGGCATAGATGATGGTCGGCTTGTGCTGGATGAACCGCGGATCGGCAAAATAGATGGTGAGGGCGCCAAATCCCAGGATCA
This sequence comes from uncultured Sphingomonadales bacterium, assembly GCA_964022135.1. GTDB lineage: Bacteria > Pseudomonadota > Alphaproteobacteria > Sphingomonadales > Sphingomonadaceae > Parasphingorhabdus. The sequence goes on from CAXIBD010000114.1 coordinate 1,500, forward strand.
GTATCGCCGACATCCACATCATCGGCGAAATCTTGCCCAGCTTCCATTTGGAAATACCCATGGCGATGACGATCGCCACCATGAAGGCGATCGTGCCGTAAATGGCGGAGGTGATCGGATTGCCTTCCGGCGCACCGAATTTATAGACCAGAAAGAAAATCAGCAGCGGCCCGAAATCGAGCGCGAAGCTGAGGCCCCTGTGGTCTTTCGGGATTTCTTCAATTGCGGTGGCTTCGGTCATTTTTCTATCCCGGCTATGGCTGCGGCCAGATCTTCGGCCTTGAATGGTCTCAAGTCTTCGACGGTCTCGCCAATCCCGATGGCGTGGATCGGCAGGCCGAACTGCTTCGCGGCTGCCACAAGCACGCCGCCGCGGGCGGTGCCGTCCAGCTTGGTCATGATCAGGCCGGTGACCTTGGCCACATCCCGAAACACTTCTATCTGCGACAGCGCATTCTGCCCCGTGGTCGCATCCAGGACAAGCACCACATTATGCGGCGCCGCCGGATTGAGGCGTCCCAGCACGCGCCGAATCTTGTCCAGCTCATCCATCAGCTCGCTGCGGTTCTGCAGGCGTCCGGCTGTATCGACGATTAACACGTCGATTCCGGTCGCGGTGGCCTGCTTGACACCTTCATAGACAATGCTGGCGCTGTCGCCGCCCTGCGGGCCGCTGATGATCGGAACGCCCAGTCTTTCGGCCCATATCTTGAGCTGCCCGATGGCGGCCGCCCGAAACGTGTCGCCCGCCGCCAGCATCACGCCATAATCCTGTTCGAGAAACAGGTGCGCGAGCTTGGCAATCGTGGTGGTCTTTCCGGACCCGTTGACGCCGATTACCAATATCACCTGCGGGCGCGGAAAGGCATCGATTTCCAGAGGTATCGCGACCGGTTCCAGAATCGCCGCTATTTCCCGCTGGATGATCTCCTTCACCGCATGCTCGCTGAGACCCTTTTCAAACCGCTCGACCGCCAGCTTTTCGCGAATGGTCGCGGCCGTGGCCGGACCGAGGTCCGACATGATCAGCGCATCCTCGATGTCGTCGAGCGTTGCCTCGTCCAGCTTCGCCTTGGTTACGAGGCCGGCGAGATTCTCGGTCAGCCGTGACGATGTCTTGCTGAAACCGCCGAACAGGCGATCCTTCCAACTGTTCTTCTCGGTCACGCTGCCACCCTGCCAATCAATTGCTTGTCCTGCACGCCGGTAATTTCTACCGGAACGATCTGCCCCCTGCTTGCGGGGGCATCAAATTTCACGCGGGCAAAATTTGCCGCATAGCCGCTGTTGCCGGACATCTCCGCGAGCACAATCTGCCGGGACCCGACCAGCATCTGCCGCCAGTCCTGCGCGCGCCGGGCGACGGCGTTGCGCAGCAACTTTGCCCTGCGCTTGATCACATCGCCGTCGAGCTGCGGCATTCTTGCCGCCGGCGTGCCCTGTTTCGGGGAATAGGAAAAAATATGGCCGTGAACGATGTCGCATTGCTCGATGATGGCAAGACTGTTGGCGAACATGGCATCGTCCTCCGTCGGAAAGCCGGCAATGATATCGGCGCCGATCGCAATCTCCGGTCGCCTGGCTTTCAGCCTTTCGACCAAGGCAATCGCCTGCTCGCGGCTGTGCCGCCGCTTCATCCGTTTCAGGATCATGTTGTCGCCGGACTGGAGCGAAAGGTGCACATGCGGCATCACCCGCGCCTCTCCGGTGATCAGCTCGAACATCCGCTCGTCTATCTCGATGCCGTCCAGCGACGACAGCCTGAGCCGCGCCAATTGCGGGACATGTTTCAATATCCGTTCGATCAGCTGGCCAAGGGTCGGCGCTCCGGGCAGGTCCGGCCCGTAGCTGGTGACATCGACACCGGTCAGCACGACCTCCTGGAAGCCCTTGTCGACCAGCGCCTGCACCTGATCGACGACCATGCCGGCAGGCACCGACCGGCTGTTGCCCCGGCCAAACGGAATGATGCAGAAGGTGCAGCGATGGTCACAGCCATTCTGGATTTCGACAAAGGCGCGCGAGCGGTCGGCAAAGGCGCTGACCATGTGCGGAGCGGTTTCCGTGATCCGCATGATATCGGAGACCCGGATATCGGGACGGTTGCTTTGCGGTCCGAGCTTGAAATTGGCCGCATCATATTTGTCGATATTGCCGACTACGGCGCTGGTTTCCGGCATCGCGGAGAACATCGCGGGATCAACCTGTGCCGCGCACCCGGTGACGATGATATTCTTTTCCGGATTGTCCTTCTTGGCCCGGCGGATCGCCTGCCGCGTCTGTCGGACCGCCTCGTTGGTCACGGCGCAGCTGTTGACGATTATCAGATTGTCCCCGTCGATATTGCTCGCCGCCAGATTCTGCCGCAGCTTCTCGCTTTCGGCGATATTGAGCCGGCATCCCATGCTGATCATTTGCGGAGCGCTCATCCGAACTGGGCCCAGTCCGCTTCGCCGGCAAATACGTAGTTGGTCGGCCCCTGCATCTCGATGGTCTCGCCGTCCTTCCAGCTTATCGTCAGCGCCCCGCCTGGCAGGTTCACCTGCACGGGACTGCTGACCAGGCCTCGCCTGATGGCCGCGACAGCGGTGGCACAGGCACCGGTCCCGCAAGCCCTGGTCAGCCCAACGCCACGCTCCCACACGCGCAGATGGATAACGCCGTCCTTGATATGGGCTGTGTTGACATTCACTTTTTCGGGGAAGAGGGGATCGACCTCGATCATCGGACCGAGACGGTCCAGTTCGACCACTGCACTGTCATCGACGAAAAAGATCACATGCGGATTGCCGACATTGACCGCAGCCGGGTTTTGCAAATCTTCCCAGCCGACCGGCATATTGAGCGTGTCCATCGCATAGGCGAGGGGGATCGCCTGCCAGTCGAAACGCGGCTCGCCCATGTCCACGACAGCGCCATCGGCGGTGGCGTTGCCGATGATGACACCGCCGGCGGTTTCAATCCGGGTCTTGTCCCCGATCAGTTTCGCGACACAGCGGGCGGCATTGCCGCAGGCTTCGACCTCGCTGCCGTCGGCATTGAAGATCTGCATTCTGACGTCCGCCTGGCGGGAGGGCCGCAAGACGATCAGCTGGTCACAACCGATCCCGCTATGGCGGTCTGCAATCGCCGAGGCTTGCAGACCGGACAGCTGGATCTCTTCCGTGCGCGCATCGATGATGACAAAATCATTGCCCAATCCATGCATTTTGTGAAAGCGTCCTGTGCTCATGACTGGCGATTTAGGGACGCTGTTCCCGGGAGTCCAGCAATTCGGCTCTCCCCTTGCGTTCGCAGGCTGGCCTAGGCGGTTTTTTGCAGCGGGTTTTCCTTGGGAGGAGCATTGCCGAAGTCAATTTGTTCAGCGGCATCTTCTTCCAGCGGTTCCGGCGGCAACAGATTCCGTTCAGCCAGAACCTTCTCGGTTTCCGCAATCGTGAGCGGACGGCCATAAAACCATCCCTGGCCCTTGGCACATCCGATCTCGCGCAACTCGGATTCGGTTTCCCTGTCCTCGATGCCCTCCGCTGTGATCGGCATGCCGAGGCTTTCGCCCAGACCGTTGATTGCCTTGACGATGGCCTTGCTTTCCGCATTGCGGATGATGGATGACACGAAGCTGCGGTCGATCTTTATCCGGTCGAAGGGCAGGGCGCGCAAATGGGCGAGGGAGCCATAGCCGGTTCCAAAGTCGTCCAGCGCGATCTTGATGCCCTGATTTTTCAGGCTGCCGACGATCGATTGCGCCAGGCTCAGATTCTCGAACAGCGAGCTTTCGGTGATTTCGATTTCCAGACGGTTGGCAGGAAATCCGCTTTCGACCAGCAGTTTGACAATCTTCTGGGCCAGCCATGGATCCAGCAACTGGACCGGGGAAATATTGACCGAAATGGTCAGCGACGAGTCCCAATGCTTGGCATTTTGGAGCGCCTGTCGCAAAATGCTCATCGACAGGTCGCCGATCATGCCGGTCTCTTCAGCAATCGGAATGAATATTTCCGGCGAGATAAGCCCCTGGGTCGGAGATTCCCAACGGGCCAGCATTTCGAAACCGGTCAGTTTTCCGGTCGCCAGATCTATCTGCTGCTCGAAATAGGGCACGAACTCCCCGTTGGGAATTCCCACGCGCATGCCGGTTTCGAGCACGCTGCGCGTATGCAGTTCCTGCTCCATATTCGCATCAAACCAGCAATGCCGGTTCCGGCCCTGTTTTTTCGAACTGTACATGGCAATATCGGCGCGGCGCATCAGTACATCAACGCCTTCCGATTCTGCGTCATAGCGTGCCATGCCGATGGACGTGGTTACCACAAGCTGGACTCCGTCCTCGATAATCGGCACCGCGATCGCGTCGATCAGGTCGTCGGCAATCTGCTCCACCATCTTGGGCTGCTCGGGGTCAAAAACAAAGGCGCAGGCAAATTCGTCTCCGCCCAGTCTGGCCAGCAGATTCTGTGGCGGCAGGACGGAAGAGATCCGGGATGCCACCTGTTTCAGCACGGCATCGCCGGCGCTGTGGCCATGGACATCATTGATATTCTTGAAATTGTCCAGGTCGAGCATCATGAACGTGATGCTTTTTTGTCGCCGCTGGGCGATGCTGAGCATTTCCGCCGTGCGCTCGCCAATCGTGCGGCGATTGAGCAGGCCGGTGAGCGGATCGGTTACCGCGAGCGAATGGGCGCGCTGTTCCGCGGCTGCCCGTTCCTCGACTTCCTTGGTCAAATCCTTGTAACGACGCCAGCCAAACAGGATCAGGGCAATATTCAGAAGAAAGGCCGATACCAGGACATTGTCGCCGGCTCTGGCTTGGCCGGAAATGGAGTTTATGGCGTCGGACAATACGGTGCCACCGGTTCCGGCAAACATCAGGATCGCCAGTATCACTATGGCGCCGGTCAAAACGTCACGGCCAACCGATAGCTTGTATCCGTTCTTCATCAATCTCAGATGCTGGTCGGCTACTGGTCGAGCCATATTCATTTTTCCCATTGTTACCGCAAGGCTTTTGCCCAACGTTTCTCAATTTCTGGTTAACATCCGTTCATATCCGAGAAAATCCGTGCTTGCGGAATCCCCCGAACTGCACTAACAGCGCCTCAAATCGGTGATAGATATTGCCAATTCAGTTTAGAGTTCGAAAAACTCACACGTCGGTCAGCGAGGTTTCGCCCACCGGCGCTTTTTGCGTTGGCCCGGATTCGGGCCATTTTGAAGAAGGAAAGGCGGGAACATGTTTGACAAGTTGAGCGACCGCCTTGGCGGAGTTTTTGACAAGCTGCGCGGGCGCGGTGCCCTCCGGGAAGAAGATGTGCGCGGCGCGATGCGCGAAGTGCGGATCGCCCTGCTCGAAGCCGATGTCGCGCTGCCGGTCGTCAAGGATTTCGTAGAGAAAGTCACCGAGAAGGCCGTCGGCCAGTCGGTCCTCAAGTCGGTGACGCCGGGCCAGCAAGTGGTCAAGATCGTCAACGACGGTCTCGCCGAAATGCTGGGTTCGGAAGTCAGCGCGCTTGAACTATCCGTTGCGCCGCCCGCCATCATCATGATGGTCGGTCTGCAAGGCTCGGGTAAGACGACCACGACCGCGAAGATCGCGAAGCGGCTGAAGGATAAAGAGAACAAGAAGGTCATGATGGCCTCGCTCGATGTCAACCGCCCGGCCGCGCAGGAACAGCTGGCCGTGTTGGGCGAACAGATCAATGCCGCCACCTTGCCGATTGTCGCCGGACAGCAGCCGGTGGAGATCGCCAGGCGCGCGCTTCAGGCCGCAAAATTGCAGGGCTTTGATGTCCTCTTGCTGGATACCGCCGGCCGGCTGCATGTCGATCAGCAGCTGATGGACGAGATGAAGGCGGTTGCCGATATTTCGAAACCGCAGGAAATCCTGCTGGTGGTCGATGCGCTGACCGGTCAGGACGCGGTCAATGTCGCGCAGAATTTCTCCGATCAGGTCGATCTCACCGGTGTCGTCCTCACCCGGATGGACGGCGATGCGCGCGGCGGTGCGGCGCTGTCGATGCGCGC
>CAXIBD010000115.1:0-7415 GCA_964022135.1 uncultured Sphingomonadales bacterium
GCGCCAGCTGGAGAAGCAAGCAGGCGACGGAAACGGCGACGGAAACGGCGACGGACGAAGAGAGCGCCAAGCCGGTCGCTTCCGCCGACGACCAGAAGGTCGCCACATGCCAGGCCGAGGTCGACAAGATTGTCGAAAGCCGGAAAATCCAGTTCCGTCCCGGCAGCCCCTATGTCTCGCTGGAGGCCAGACAGATTCTTGACCAGCTGGCCGGAGCCCTGAAAAATTGCGACGACCTGTCGATCGCGGTGGAAGGCCATACCGACGACAAGGGGGACAGGGATGTCAACCGGGTGATGTCGCAGGAACGGGCGGACCGGATCAAGGCCGGGCTGGTCGAGCGGGGCATATCGGAGAGCCGGATCACGGCGACCGGCTATGGTTCCACCCGGCCACGCGCCAAGGGTTCCGATGCGGCTGCCGATGCGCAGAACCGGCGGATTGAATTCAGGATCGGCACTGCAGCCGGTGCATCGCAAAATGATGCCGAAGCGCAACAGGGAAAATGATCGATGCCACTTTTACTTGAAAATCTGTTGCTCCTGCTGATTACATTTGCAATTGGCCTCGCCATTGGCTGGTTTATCTGGGGCCGCACCAACGAAGATTTGTAGCCGGAAACGGCAAGAACCAGGATTCAGAACGGGGTTTTGAGACAATGATTACGCTGATTTCGGCCAATTGGCTGCTCTATCTGGTTGCACTGCTTATCGGTATCGTCACGGCTTTCTGGGTCTGGGCGGCAACCGGTCGGGAAGCTTCCTCGGTCGAGACATTTGCTGCAGATGACGGCCTGCTCAAGAAAGCCGGCGAACCGGTCCGGCCGGCGGATTCGGAACCAGTGTCCAGCGTGCCCGAAACGACGACGCCTGTACCGGCCCCAACGCCGCCTGCTCCAAAGCCGGTCGTCACCCCCCCTGTCTCCGAGCCCAAGACCGCAGCCAATCCCGCGATCAAGCCTGCAGCACCGGCAGAAGCGGCACCGGCGCCCGCCGGCAAGCCGAATATTCCAGCGGCGGTCGGCGAACCGGACAATCTGCGCCTGATCAAGGGCGTGGGTCCGAAACTGAATACGCTGCTGAACAGTCTGGGCGTGACGCGGTTTGACCAGATCGCCGAATGGAAAGAGGCGGAAATCACCGAGGTCGACCAATATCTCGATACGTTCAGCGGGCGGATCACGCGCGACGCGTGGATCGACCAGGCCAAGTTCCTGGCCAAGGACGATATCGCCGGATTCGAGAAGAAATACGGCAAGCTCTAGGGCCTGGCCGGCTCAGTCGACGTCGGGATTGCTGGCGCGGACAATCAGCTTGTCGATCTTGCGGCCATCCATGTCGACGATCTCGAAGATCCAGTCCTGGTCCTCGAAGCTCTCGCCTTCCTCGGGCAGATGGCGCAGTTGCGCCAGCGCGTGGCCGGCCACCGTCGCATAATCGCGGTCTTCCGACAGCCGGATACTGAGCTTTTCGGCCAGCGCATCGATCGCCATCGCACCGGACACCAGAAAGCTGCCGTCGGCGCGCTCGATCAGGCTGCGCTGGGTCTTTTCATCCTGGTCGGAGACAAATTCGCCGGCGATCGAGCTGAGCAGGTCATTGGGGGTGACGATGCCCTCGAAATGGCCATATTCGTCGTGCACCAGGATCATCGGCACTTCGGTTTCGCGCAAAATTTCCAGCACATCGAGCGCGTCGAGCTGGTCCGGCACCTTTTCCAGCGGTCGCATCAGCTTGCGCAGGTCCAGATCATCGCCGCCCAGTTGCGCCGCGACAATATCGCGGGCCTGGACCACGCCGCGGATTTCATCGACGGAATGCTCGGCGACGGGAAAGCGGCTGTGCTGCGATTCCATCAGCAGCTTGTGAATATCCTCGCGCTTCGCGTCGATATCAAGCCAGTCGACTTCGGTCCGCGGGGTCATCACCTCCCGGATCGGTCGGTCGGCCAGGCGGACGACGCCGCTCATTACCGCCCGTTCATGTTCCTCGATGACGCCGGAACGTGTTGCTTCGGCAAAAACCATCTGCAGCTCGTCCGCCGTGACATGGTTCACCTGCTCGCGCTTCATCCGCATCAAGCGGAAGATCAGCGCGCTGCTGTTGTCGAGCAGCCAGACCAGCGGCGCCGAGATACGCGCCAGCAATTCCATCGGCTGGGCCATGGCCAGCGCGATCCGTTCGGCAGAGCGCAGCGCAATCTGCTTGGGTACCAGCTCGCCCACCACCAGCGAGGCATAGGTGGTCAGGCCGATGACCAGGGCGAAGCCGAAACTGACCGACAGGTCCTGGCCCATGCCGAGCGCCCGCAACCGCTCCGCAACCGGGCCGCCAAGGCTGGCGCCGGAAAAGGCACCCGCAATGATGCCGATCAAGGTGATGCCGATCTGTACGGTGGACAGGAACTTGCCCGGGTCTCCGGCCAGGCGCAAGGCGGCTTTCGCTCGCCGGCTCCCTTGATCGGCCAGGCTGTGCAGCTGCGCCTTGCGCGCAGAGACAATCGCCAGTTCAGACATGGCAAATACGCCATTGATCAGTACCAGCACAATTATGATCGCGACATCAAACCAGGGAAAGGGTGTCATATTGTCCATTGAAAGGGCGGAAGGCCATAGGCCCTTTAGCAGCAAGTTTCACAGAATCTCAAGTTTGCTGTCAGTCGCCGTTCATTTAACTTGCGATAAGTGGAACCTTCTGGACGACAGGGGGTTATCCTGATCGAAGAGGAAGACCTAAAAGGGAAATTAACATGCGGATGAATAAAACAATAATGGCAGCGGCTTCGCTGAGCGCATTGGCGCTCACCAGCGGCTGCGTCACCGATCCGGAAACCGGAAACCGGACCATCTCCAAGGCTGCCATTGGCGGCATCGGCGGCGTGGTCGGCGGCTATCTGCTCGGTGACGTGCTGGGCGGACGCAATGATCGTACCGCAAAGATCGTCGGCGCCGGCCTCGGTGGTCTCGCCGGTGCAGGCATCGGCTATTATATGGACGAACAGGAAAAGAAGCTGCGCGAGCAAACCGCCGGAACCGGTATCGATGTCACCCGCGAAGGCGACAATCTGATCCTCAACATGCCGTCGAACGTGACCTTCCCGGTCGACAGCAGCGCGATTCAGCCGTCTTTCCAGACCACGCTCAGCAATGTCGCCAACACGCTTGCCCAGTACGAGAAGAGCTATGTCGACGTGCTCGGCCATACCGACAGCACCGGAAGCGATGCCTATAACCAGGCGCTGTCCGAGCGGCGCGCGGAAGCGGTTGCCAATTTCCTGGCCAACAGCGGCGTCCAGCGCGCCCGTCTGGCGACCAGGGGCTATGGTGAAAGCCAGCCGATCGCGAGCAATGCAACGGAAGAAGGCCGCGCTGCCAACCGTCGCGTGGAAATCAAGATCGTCCCGATCACCCAGGACGACCTGAACAACAACTAAATTAGCGCTTGCGCTGATCCGGTCATAACGGGCATCCCCTGCAAAAATTTGCAGAGGATGCCCGCATATGACCACACCCAATTTTTCGATTGATCTGACCGGGCGTACCGCCATCGTGACGGGCGCGTCCGCCGGCCTCGGGCGGCGCTTTGCCAAGGTGCTGGCCGCCTGCGGAGCCAAGGTCGCCTGCACCGCACGCCGCAAGGACAAGCTCGACGATCTGGTCGCCGAGATCAGCGCCGATGGCGGCACCGCGAGCGCCTTTGCGCTGGATGTGCGCGATGCGGCGCAGTTGCAGGCCATCATTCCCGCCGTGACGGAAGCCCTGGGCCAGCCGGATATACTCGTGAACAACGCCGGGATCGTCGATGCCGAACATGCCACAAGGATGTCGATCGAGCTGATCGACGATGTCCTGGACACAAATCTGCGCAGCGTTTTCATCCTGTCGAACGAATTTGCCCGTCCGCTGATCGCCCGGAAAACGCCCGGACGGATCGTCAACGTCGCGTCGATCGCGGCGACCAGCTATAGCGGCGGCGGGGCGGCGCTCTATTCGACGACCAAGGCCGGCGTCGTTCGGATCACCGAAACGCTGGCGGTGGAATGGTCAAAATTCCATATCAACGTGAACGGCATTGCGCCGGGCCTGTTCGCCACCGACATGGCCGATGGCATGATCGAGCGTGCCGGCGACTTTTCCGTCCATTTCCCGCGCAAGCGGCTCGGCCAGCCGGAGCAGATGGACAGCACCCTGCTCTATCTGGTGTCACCGTCGTCGGATGCGGTGACCGGGACCGTGATCAAGATCGATGACGGCCAGGGGTCGCGCTAAAACGCGGCTCTAGACCAACTCGCCCCTGAGCAGCTTCGGCAGGTCTCCGGTTTCGCCCTTGGCCTCGGCCATGAATTGCGCCTTGAGCGGCGGAATCCGCTGGACCAGGCCGATACCCATGCGCCGGATCTTGGAAGACGTCTCGCCCGGCAGGCCGAACAGGCGGGTCAGCAGGTCAGTCGCCGCCGACACCATCATATTGTCGAGGCTGCGCCAGCGATCGTAGCGCGCGAGAATTTGTGCGTCCGCGAGATCGAGGCCGGTGCGCGCGCCCTCGACCAGGCATTCGGTCAGCGCCGCCACGTCGCGCAGGCCGAGGTTCAGCCCCTGCCCGGCGATCGGGTGGATGCCGTGACCGGCATCGCCGATCAGCACCAGCCGCTCGGCAGTGAGATGGGAGCTGTGGTGGAAACCGAGCGGATAGGTGGAACGCTCGGTGAGCAGCTCGATTTCACCCAGAAAGCCGCCGGTCTTCTTCACCATCTCGGCGACAAAGGCGCGCTTGTTGATCTTCGCAAAGGCAGGGCCATCCTTGCGCGAGACGGTCCAAACGACCGCGGAGCGGTGCCGGCCGTCGGCGTCATCCAGCATCGGCAGGATGGCGAACGGGCCGGACGGAAAGAAGAGTTCATAGGCGGTGTTGCCGTGCGGCTTTTCGTGCGCGATCTTGCAGACGATGGCGCTGTGGTCATATTGCCAGTGCGCCATGATGATGCCGGCTTCCTCGCGCATGCGGCTGCCCCGGCCGTCGGCAGCGATCAGCAGCGGAGCCGACAGCTGTTCGCCATCCTCCAGCAGGACATCGACGCGATGCTCGCCGCGCTCGCAAGTCGCGATCTGCGCCGGCATGTGCAGTGCGATCCCGTCATCGGCCTGGACCGCTTCGAACAGCAGCCGGCGCAGCACGGCATTTTCGACCATGATGCCCATCGGACCCTCGTCCTCGCCGGGCACGAAATCCAGCGTGCCGGGCTTGAGCCCGTCGTTGACCAGGATCTTCTCGATATCGCAGCCGTGCGGGCGGAGTTTTTCGGCGAGGCCGATGGCATCGAACATCTTCCAGCTGGCGCTGTTGATCGCTGACACCCGGGCATCATTTTGCGGGTTGAGCAGGTCGGACGGGTCGGCGCGGTCGATAATCGACACCTGCAGCCCGTGTGAGGCCAGCGTCAGCGCCTGGGTCAGGCCGATCATGCCCGCTCCCAATATGATGATATCGCTATTCCGAGAATCAAATCCCATGAAGACCGCCTTTCCGAGCCACAAACCTGTCCAATAGGTAGGCATCGGCGGCGCGGAAGGAAAGGCAAATCCGGTAAAATGATGCCAAGAAACTTGACGGCGAGTCCCCGATTCGCGCAAAGGAGCAGATAGTTAATGCGCGCCTGTGGCTGGGGTGACGCACGGGAGTATATTATGGCGCAGAATGCCAAGGAAGCGAACTGGCGCGAGATCATGCGCCTCAGCCTGCTGCGCAGTGGCGCCCTGATCGGGGCTGTCGCGATTTTCCTGACCACCATATTCCTGCTGCTGGCACTGGCCAGCTATTCGCCCAGCGACCCGTCCTTCAGCACCTCCGCGGGCAGCGTCGACCACAACTGGATGGGGATTTTCGGATCCTATCTGTCCGACCTGCTGTTGCTGCTGATCGGCCTGCCGGTGGTCCTGTTCCTGCCGTTGCTGCTGCTGCTCGCCAACCGGCTTTGGCGCGACGTTCCGCAGCCCGGCTGGAAGCAGCAGCTGCTATGGTGTCTGCTTGCCGCGCTGCTGGTGGGTACCGGCCTCGCCCTGTGGTTCCCGGAACCGCAGATGGAATTGCCCTCCGGTCTCGGCGGTCTGACCGGCATGCTGATCGCCAACGGGATCAGCGCCGGCCTGAAGGCCGCATCCGCCAGCTGGAGCGGGCTGATTTCCGGCATATTGATCGCGCTGACGCTGACCGGCGGTCTCATTCTCGGCTATTTCAGCCTGCGGCTCGACAAGCCGCTGTTCTCCGGCACATCCTTGAAGCTGCCGGAGGTCAAGAGTCCCTTCACCCGGAAAGACGACGATCTGGTGATCGAACCGGACCGGTCCGGCGTGGCCAAGGCCAAGCCGGAGCCCGTTCCGCGCAAATCCGTGCAGCCAGACAACCGGCCACCGCCGGAGATCAGCGACCGGGCGCTGCCGCCGAAGAAGGCCGGCGTCAGCAAGGCCAAGCAGGGTGATTTCTTCGGGCCCTATGTGCTGCCCTCGCTCGACCTGCTGACCCCTGCCCCCGAGCAGAACAACAACGTGATCGACAAGGCCGGCCTCGAACGCAACGCGCGGCTGCTGGAATCGGTGCTCGACGATTTTCACGTCAAGGGCACGATCAACGCGGTCCGGCCGGGACCCGTGGTCACCATGTACGAGCTGGAACCGGCGCCGGGCATCAAGGCGAGCCGCGTGATCCAGCTGGCCGAGGATATCGCCCGCAACATGTCGGCGCTGTCGGCGCGCGTCGCCGCCATTCCGGGCCGCACGGTGATGGGCATCGAACTGCCCAATGCCAATCGCGAGATGGTGGTGCTGCACGAGATGGTCGGCAGCGACAGCTTTGCCGAGCAGACCGGCAAGCTGCCGATCATCCTCGGCAAGAATATCTCCGGCGATCCGGTGATCGCCGATCTCGCGCCGATGCCGCATCTGCTGGTCGCCGGCACCACCGGTTCGGGTAAATCCGTCGGCCTGAACTGCATGATCCTGTCGCTGCTCTACCGGCTGACGCCGGACGAGTGCAAGATGATCATGATCGATCCGAAGATGCTGGAACTCAGCACCTATGACGACATTCCGCATCTGCTGTCGCCGGTGGTGACCGAGCCGGCCAAGGCGATCCGCGCGCTGAAATGGGCGGTCGAGCAGATGGAGGAGCGCTACCGGATGATGTCCTCGCTGTCCGTCCGCAATCTCGCCAATTACAACGAGAAGGTTAAGAACGCCAAGGCCAAGGGGCAGCCGCTCGGACGCCGGGTGCAGACCGGCTATGACCCGGAAACCTCGCGCCCGATCTACGAGGAAGAGCAACTCGACTATGAGGTGTTGCCGCAGATCGTGATCATCGTCGACGAACTGGCCGACCTGATGATGACCGCGGGCAAGGAAGTCGAATTCCTGATCCAGCGGC